>NZ_JAJNOF010000012.1:0-149662 GCF_027854495.1 Stenotrophomonas sp. PI_27 | reverse complement strand
GGTCGTACGAGAACAGCACGATGCGGCTTTCCGGCTCGTACAACATCACGATCGCATCGGCGAAGGTCGCGCCGTAGCGGGGTGGTAGTGCCGGCCGCTGGCCGGCAGCACGGGCAATGCCAAAGAGGCTTACGACCAGTCGTACGAGAACAGCACGGTGCGGCTTTGCGGCTCGTACAACATCACGATCGCATCGGCGCCGGTGGCGCACCAGTTGTATCCGGCCACGCCGGCCACGGCGAAGAACGCGTTGCCGTTGCGGGTGATGACCACCGTTTCGGCATCATCCGCAGCGTTGGGGTCATCGGCCGCGTCGGTAAAGCCCAGCTCGAATGCCGCGGGAATCTCTGCGGTCTCGGTCCAGTTGCCGAAACCGATCGGTCCCCCCAGCGTATCCAGGTAATCGCGCTCGCTGGGCTCGCCCTTGCCGAAGCGCGAGTAGCAGGCGAGGCGACCATGGGCGGCATGGTAGTCACGCGCCTTGGCATAGCTCTCGCGCATCTGCGCGATGTGTTCCTGCGCGTGCCTGTCCTGCACCTGGTCGCCGATGAAATAGCCCTCGTTGCCAAGGAAGCGCATCTCGTTGCCGGCGGTCAGTTCGAAGGCGATCCAGTTGGTGCCGGTGAACTCGTTGTGGTGTTCTTCGGTGGTCTCGCCGATGCAGCCGTCATACGGCTCGATCGGGCACAGCATCGTTGCCACCTGGCCGGCCAGTTCCGGCCGCAGCAGGCCCAGGTCGATCTTCAGCAACGGCAGCAGATGCTGGCCGAGCCAGGCCTGGTCGGCGGGGAACACGTCGGTGGGAAAGGGGACCATGCCGGGCAGCAGGTCGCGCAGTTCGGTCTGGTGGATCATGTCAGTCCTTTGATCAGTGTCGGTAGTGCCGGCCGCTGGCCGGCAACCTCATTGCCGCCGAAGCGTGCCGACCAAGGTCGGCACCTACCAGGGTGTGTCAGGTAGAGGCGCTGCGGATCGCCTCGGGCAGCGGCGCGCTCTTGCCGGTCTGGGTATCCATCCAGACCACCACCACGTTGCCGTCGGAATACAGCTTCGACGCGTCCTGCTGGTCGACGATGCGGTGGCCGATGGTCACGCTGCTGTTGCCCAGGCGCTCGACGAACAGCTCGACCAGGATGTCGTTGGGCCACACGATCGGCAGCCGGTAATTGACGTTGGTCGCGGCCACCACCGGTGCGATGCGGTCGGTCATCGACACGCCGTCCACGCCGAGCATCCAGCGCACGCGCGCCTCCTCCAGGTAGGAAATGTACTTGGCGTTGTTGACGTGGCCCATGCTGTCCATGTCGCGCCAGCGCACGCTGATCGGGATGCGGGCCAGGATCTTGTGTTCGCTGCTCATCAGGCGTCCTTCTTCTTGCTGGCAGTTGCGGTCTTGCTGGTCTTGCCGGTGCTCTTGGCGGCCACCGCCTTCTTCGCCACCTTGGCGGGCTTTTCAGGCTTCACCTTGCGCGGCGGGCGGGCGTCGGGCTTGTTGGCCACGGCGGCCGGCTGCTCCGGGCGCGCGCTGGTGGAGGGCAGCATGCGGGCCAGGAACTGGCCGGTGTACGACTGCGGGCAGGCCGCCACGTCTTCCGGCGTGCCGGTGACCAGGATGGTGCCACCGCGATGGCCGCCTTCCGGGCCCAGGTCGATGATCCAGTCGGCGGTCTTGATCACGTCCAGGTTGTGCTCGATCACCACCACCGTGTTGCCCTCGTCGCGCAGCTTGTGCAGCACGCCCAGCAGCGCTTCGATGTCGTGGAAGTGCAGGCCGGTGGTCGGCTCGTCGAGGATGTACAGGGTGCGGCCGGTATCGCGGCGCGACAGCTCCTTGGACAGCTTCACGCGCTGTGCTTCACCACCGGACAGCGTGGTCGCGCTCTGGCCCAGCTTGATGTAGCTCAGGCCGACGTCGACCAGCGTTTCCAGCTTGCGTGCGATCGACGGCACCGGTTCGAACAGCTTCAGCGCATCCTCGACGGTCATTTCCAGCACGTCGTTGATGTTGAAGCCCTTGTACAGGATCTCCAGTGTCTCGCGGTTGTAGCGCTTGCCATGGCAGACGTCGCAGGGCACGTACACGTCCGGCAGGAAGTGCATCTCCACCTTGATCAGGCCGTCGCCCTGGCAGGCCTCGCAGCGGCCACCGCGCACGTTGAAGCTGAAGCGGCCCGGCGAGTAGCCACGTGCACGGGCTTCGGGCACCTGTGCGAACAGTTCGCGCAGGGGCGTGAACAGGCCGGTGTAGGTCGCCGGGTTCGAACGCGGGGTGCGTCCGATCGGCGACTGGTCGATGTCCACCACCTTGTCGAACAGGTCCAGGCCATCGATCTCCTTGTACGGGGCGACCGGGTGCGAGGAGCCATTGATCTCGTTGGCGGCCAGCGAGAACAGGGTGTCGTTGATCAGGGTCGACTTGCCGGAGCCGGACACGCCGGTCACGCAGGTCAGCAGGCCCGACGGAATCGCCAGGTCCACGCCCTTGAGGTTGTTGCCGCTGGCCCCGCGCAGGTGCAGGGTCATCTTCGGGTTCGGCTTGTGCCGGCGCGCCGGGATCTCGATCGCGCGCTTGCCCGACAGGTACTGGCCGGTCAGCGAGCGCGGTGCCTCCAGGATGTCCTGCAGCGTGCCCTGGCCGACGATCTCGCCGCCATGCACGCCCGCGCCCGGGCCGATGTCCAGCACGTAGTCGGCCAGGCGGATCGCGTCCTCGTCATGCTCGACCACGATCACCGTGTTGCCCAGGTCGCGCAGGCGGGTGAGGGTGCCGAGCAGGCGTTCGTTGTCGCGCTGGTGCAGGCCGATCGATGGTTCGTCGAGCACGTACATCACGCCGACCAGGCCGGCGCCGATCTGGCTGGCCAGGCGGATGCGCTGCGCCTCGCCACCGGACAGGGTGTCGGCCTTGCGCTCCAGGGTCAGGTAATCCAGGCCGACGTCGACCAGGAAGCCGAGGCGTTCGCCGATTTCCTTGACGATCTTCGCGGCGATCTCGCCACGCCAGCCGGGCAGGCTCAGTTCGCTGAAGAATTTCAGCGCCTCGTCGATCGGCAGCACCACCAGCTCCGGCAGCGGGCGGTCGGCCACGAACACGTTGCGTGCCGCCTTGTTCAGGCGCGCGCCATGGCATTCCGGGCACGGCTGTTCGCTGATGTACTTGGACAGCTCTTCGCGCACCGCCGGCGATTCGGTTTCCTTGTAGCGGCGCTCGAGGTTGGGAATGATGCCCTCGAAGCGGTGCTTGCGCTGGGTGCGGCCACCGGCTTCGGTGAAGTAGGTGAAAGTGATCGCCTCATCGCCGCTGCCGTACAGCACGGCCTGCTGCACGTTCTGCGGCAGCGAGTTCCATGCCGCGTCGACGTCGAACCGGTAGTGCTTGGCCAGCGAGGCGATCAGCTGGAAGTAATAGGCGTTGCGACGATCCCAGCCGCGCACCGCACCGGCGGCCAGCGACAATTCGGGGTGCACCACCACGCGCGAAGGATCGAAGAACTCGGCCATGCCCAGGCCGTCGCAGCCGGGGCAGGCGCCCATCGGTGCGTTGAACGAGAACAGGCGCGGTTCCAGCTCCGGCAGCGAGTAATCGCAGACCGGGCAGGAGTACTTGGAGGAGAACAGCGTCGGCGAAGCGTCGGCACTGTCCAGGCTCTGCACCGAAGCCATGCCATCGCCCAGCTTCAGCGCGGTCTCGAAGCTCTCGGCCAGGCGCTGCTTGATGTCCTCGCGCGGGCGGAAGCGGTCGATCACCGCCTCGATGGTGTGCTTCTGGCGCAGCGCCAGCGGCGGCACCGCGTCGATTTCATGCAGTTCGCCATCCACGCGTACACGCACGAAACCCTGCGCGCGCAGCTGGTCGAACACCTGGGCATGCTCGCCCTTGCGGTCGCGGATGACCGGCGCCAGCAGCATGTAGCGCTGTTCCGGGTCCAGGGTCAGCACCTGGTCGACCATCTGGCTGACCGTCTGCGCC
The DNA here is from genome assembly GCF_027854495.1 of Stenotrophomonas sp. PI_27. Classification (NCBI taxonomy): domain Bacteria; kingdom Pseudomonadati; phylum Pseudomonadota; class Gammaproteobacteria; order Lysobacterales; family Lysobacteraceae; genus Stenotrophomonas; species Stenotrophomonas sp. PI_27. The sequence continues at coordinate 145,692 of NZ_JAJNOF010000012.1, read as the reverse complement.
TCCAGCGGATAGCCGTGGTCCGGGCAGCGCGGGGTGCCGACGCGGGCGTACAGCAGGCGCAGGTAGTCGTAGATCTCGGTGATCGTGCCGACCGTCGAACGCGGGTTGTGCGAGGTCGACTTCTGCTCGATCGAGATCGCCGGGGACAGGCCCTCGATGTGGTCCAGGTCCGGTTTTTCCATCACGCTCAGGAACTGGCGCGCATAGGCCGACAGCGACTCGACGTAGCGGCGCTGGCCTTCTGCATAGATGGTGTCGAACGCCAGCGAGGACTTGCCCGAGCCGGACAGGCCGGTGATCACGATCAGCTTGTCGCGGGGCAGGTCGAGGTCGAGGTTCTTCAGGTTGTGCGTCCGCGCGCCGCGGATGCGGATGAAATCCATCGCCATGGGGGATCCGGTTGTGGGGGCGTTGGCTGGGTGCCGGGCCAGCAGGGAACGGCAATCGGTCAGCCTACCGAGGTGACCAGATGGGGGCAATGGGCCACAATGCCAGCCCGGTGTCTCATCGGGTGAGACAGGCCGTCAGGCAGGGGTCAGATCCCTTTTCACGGCGTGACAGGGGTTCTGGCGCCGTTCCGGTGCCGTCTCCTTCGGCGTTCAGGGGTTGACTTGACCCGCGCCCGCTGATCTGCGTACAATCCCGCTCCTGTCCGCCCTCGATGGCGGCAGCTCAGACCACAATAACTACAGAGGAAGGCCTGGTCATGTACGCAGTACTGGTCACCGGCGGTAAGCAATACCGCGTGGCGCAGGGCGAAAAGCTCCGCATTGAAAAGCTCGAAGTCGAAGTCGGCAGCGAGATCAAGTTTGACAACATCCTGATGCTGGGTGACAGCGACGGCGTGAAGCTGGGCGATGCGCTGAAGGGCGCTGCCGTCACCGCCAAGGTCCTGTCCCAGGGTCGTGCTGACAAGGTCCGGATCATCAAGTTCCGTCGCCGCAAGCACCACATGAAGCGTCAGGGTCACCGTCAGTACTACACCGAAATCGAGATCACCGGCATCGCCGGCTAAGCATCAGGAGAAGCAGTCATGGCACATAAAAAGGGCGTAGGCTCCTCGCGCAACGGTCGCGACTCCAACCCGAAGTACCTGGGCGTCAAGATCTTCGGCGGCCAGGCCATCGAAGCCGGCAACATCATCGTGCGTCAGCGCGGCACCCAGTTCCACCCGGGCACCGGCGTTGGCCTGGGCCGTGACCACACCCTGTTCGCCCTCGTGGACGGCAAGGTGGAGTTCTCGGTCAAGGGCGCCAAGAAGCGTCGCACCGTCAGCATCGTCTCGGCCGACGCCTGATCCAGGCATCGCCGGCACCCGTGCCCCGGCATGGGAGTGCTGCATGAAGAGCCCCGCTTCGGCGGGGCTTTTCGTTAGAGTTGAAGCAAGACCGGCTGGGCCGGGTTGCCGGCCCGCGGCCGGCATGACATTCAAGGCGGCGGCCAGCAGGCCGCGCCCATCGCAGGCATCGAAACAATGAAACTGGTAGACGAAGCAGAAATCGAAGTGTTCGCCGGCAACGGCGGCAACGGCTGCATTGGCTTCCGTCGCGAGAAGTTCATTCCGCTCGGCGGCCCGGACGGCGGCGACGGCGGTGCGGGCGGCAGCGTGTACATCCGCGCCGACGAAAACCTGAACACCCTGGTCGACTTCCGCCATGACCGTATCTTCAAGGCGCAGCGCGGCGAGAACGGCATGGGCCGCCAGGCCTATGGCAAGGGGGGCGAAGACCTGACCATCACCGTGCCGGTCGGCACCGTGATCATCAACGTTGCCACCGATGAGGTCATCGGCGACCTGACCCGGCACGGCGACCGCCTGCTGGTGGCCAAGGGCGGGCGTGGTGGCCTGGGCAACATGCACTTCAAGAGCTCGACCAACCGCTCGCCGCGCCAGGCGCTGCCGGGCGAGCCGGGCGAAGAGCGTACGCTGAAGCTGGAGCTGAAACTGCTGGCCGATGTCGGCCTGCTGGGTTTCCCCAACGCCGGCAAGAGTACCCTGATCCGTGCCGTTTCGGCGGCAACGCCGAAGGTGGCCGATTACCCGTTCACCACGCTGTATCCGAACCTGGGCGTGGTGAAGGTGGAGAACCATCGCAGCTTCGTGATTGCCGACATTCCCGGCCTGATCGAAGGCGCGGCCGATGGCGCCGGCCTGGGTGCGCAGTTCCTGCGCCACCTGCAGCGCACCCGCCTGCTGCTGCACCTGGTCGACATCTCGCCGATGGAAGGCGGCGTGGAAGGCATTTCGCCGGTGGAGCAGGTGCGTGCGATCGAGCGCGAGCTGGAAAAGCACGACCCGGAGCTGCTCAACAAGCCGCGCTGGCTGGTGCTGAACAAGGCCGACCTGATGTTCGAAGACGAGGCGCAGGCCGCGGCCGAGCAGATCGTCGCCCAGCTGGGCTGGAAGGAGCCGTGGTTCCTGGTTTCCGCGCTGGGGCGCGAAGGCACCTTCCCGATCATGAGCCGGATCATGGCCTTCTTCGATCGCCAGAAGGAAGAAGAACAGGAAGCCCGCGACGCGCAGTAGCGTCGACGGCTGGTCGACTGGCATTGGCAGAAACCCGGCTCCGGCCGGGTTTTTTGTTGGGTAGTGCCGGCCGCTGGCCGGCAATCCCGGTCGCGCGGGCCCCGTAAGATCGCCCGGATCGCAGGCAACAAAAAACCCGGCCGAGGCCGGGTTCTTGTCTGCTGCCGCGCCCCGAAGGGCAGGGCGGCAACGCCGGATCAGGCGGCCTTGAGGGCCTTGATGCGGTCGTTCAGGCGGCTCTTGTGGCGAGCAGCCTTGTTCTTGTGGATCAGGCCACGCGCGCTGAAGCGATCCAGGATCGGCTGGGCAACGGCGAAGGCGGCTTCAGCGCCGGCGGCATCGTTGGCGTCCAGCGCCTTGATCACTTTCTTGACAGCGGTGCGCAGCATCGAGCGCTGAGCCACGTTGCGCGCGTTGCGCACGACGGTCTGCTTGGCGCGCTTCTTGGCGGACTTGATATTGGCCACGGTGGTGGTTTCCTGAAAAAATCGGTGTTATGGGAACAGCAAGCTGGCTAGTATGATGGCCCGAGAAATGCACGTCAAGTCGATTGTCAAGAGGGACGCTGAGTGAGTTCACCGAAGATGTTGCGGGGCCTGCTGTCGTTCAGCAGCATGACCATGGTCTCGCGGGTACTCGGACTTGTCCGTGACCAGGTGATCACCACCACGTTCGGCACCAATGCGGTTACCGATGCGTTCTGGGTTGCCTTCAGGATACCCAATTTCCTGCGCCGGCTGTTCGCCGAGGGGTCCTTCTCCACCGCCTTCGTGCCGGTGTTCACCGAAGTGAAGGAAACCCGCAGCCACGCTGAACTGCGCGAACTGATGGCCCGTACCGCCGGCACCTTGGGTGGGGTGCTGATGCTGGTGACCGCCCTGGCGCTGATCTTCGCACCCCAGCTGGCGGTGGCATTCTCAAGTGGCGCTGATACGGACCCGGTCAAGCAGACCCTGCTGGTCGACCTGTTCCGGCTGACCTTCCCGTTCCTGCTGTTCGTGTCGCTGACTGCGCTGGCCGGTGGTGCGCTGAACAGTTTCCAGCGCTTTGCGATGCCGGCGCTGACCCCGGTCATCCTCAACCTGTGCATGATCGCCGGCGCGCTGTGGCTGGCGCCACGCCTGGGCGGCACGCCGGAAAAGCAGATCCTGGCGCTGGGCTGGGCGGTACTGGCCGCCGGCATCCTGCAGCTGCTGTTCCAGCTGCCCTCGCTGAAGGGCATCAACCTGCTGACCCTGCCGCGCTGGGGCTGGAACCATCCGGGGGTGCGCAAGGTGCTGACGCTGATGGTGCCGACGCTGTTCGGTTCGTCGGTGGCGCAGATCAATCTGCTGCTGGATACCCTCATCGCCGCCAAGCTGACCGACGGCTCGCAGTCCTGGCTGTCGCTGGCTGACCGCTTCCTGGAGCTGCCGCTGGGCGTGTTCGGCGTGGCCCTGGGCACGGTGATCCTGCCGGCGCTGGCCCGCCACCACGTCAGCACCGACCGCGAGGGCTTCTCGCGCTCGCTGGACTGGGGCCTGCGCATGACCCTGCTGATTTCCGTGCCGGCCATGCTGGGCCTGGTGCTGCTGGCCGAGCCCCTGATCGCCACGCTGTTCCAGTACCGCCAGTTCACCGCCTTCGATACCCGCATGACCGCCCTGTCGGTATACGGCCTGAGCTTCGGCCTGCCGGCGTTCGCGCTGCTGAAAGTGGTGCTGCCGGCGTTCTATGCGCGGCAGGACACCAAGACCCCGGTGCGTGCCGGCGTGGCCGCGCTGGTGGCCAACATGGTGTTCAACTTCGCGCTGCTGGCGGTGCTGTACCAGGTGATGGTGCCCGACGCGCTGAAGGCGCAGGGCGTGATGACGGCGATCGGCAAGCAGCCGGGCCTGCACCTGGCGCTGGGCATTGCCAGTGCGCTGTCCAGTTACCTGAACCTGGGCCTGCTCTGGTACTGGCTGGGCAAGACCGATGTCTACCAGCGCCGGCCGGGCTGGGGCAGCTATCTGGTGCGGCTGCTGGTGGCCTGCCTGGCCATGGTCGGCGTGCTGCTGGCCCTGCTGCACTGGGTCCCCGACTTCACCGGCATGGACAAATGGCACCGTATCGGCGGCCTGATGCTGCTGGTCGGCGGCGGCGGCCTGACCTACCTGCTGGCCATGCTGGCGATGGGCTTCCGCCCGCGCGACCTGCGCGGTCATTGATCGCGGCGTGTGGCGGCTATACTTCAGGGTTACACCATTGAAGCGGCGGCCCCGACCGGGCCGGAACGAGAGTTGATGAGCAGGCTGTTCAGAAGCGTCGAGGGCGGGGAGCTGTTCCCCAACGGAAGCGTGGTCTGTATCGGTGCATTCGACGGCCTCCACCTGGGCCATCGCGCACTGGTCCGCCACGCCGTTGCCCGCGCGCGCGCCTTGGGCGTGGCCGCAGTGGCCGTGGCATTCGAGCCGCTGCCGCGTGAGTTCTTTGCGCAGGGCACGCCACCGCCGCGGCTGACCCTGGCCCGCAGCAAGGTCGAGATCCTGCACGAGCTTGGCGTCGATGCGGTCGGCCTGCTGCGTTTCGACGCGGCGATGGCGGCGATGCCGGCCGAGGCCTTCGTGCGCCAGCTGCTGGTGCACCGGCTGGGGGCCCGCGAAGTGTGGATCGGGCCGGAGTTCTGCTTCGGCAACCGTCGGCGCGGCGATCTCGCCCTGCTGCAGCGGCTCGGCGCAGAGCTGGGTTTCAGTGCCGGCGAGATCGAAGCGGTCGACCTGCACGGCGAGCGCATTTCCAGTACGCGCATCCGCCAGCTGCTGAAGGACGGCGATTTCGCCCGCGCCAACGACCTGCTCGGCCGTCCGTACACGATCAGTGGGCGGGTGGTGCGCGGGCGCCAGCTCGGCCGTACGCTGGGTTTCCCCACCGCCAACCTGCGCTTCCCGAAGACCCCGGCGCTGTCGGGCATCTACGCGACCTGGGTGCACGGGGTGTTCGACCAGCCGTGGCCCTCGGTGTCCAGCTTCGGCACCCGGCCGACCGTGGACGGCGTGGAGCCGCTGCTGGAAGCCCACCTGTTCGATTTCCAGGGCGACCTGTACGGGCGCCACATCGACGTGGAGTTTGTCGCCAAGCTGCGCGACGAAGAGAAATTCAATGATCTGGCGGCACTGACCGACCAGATGCACCGCGACGCCGAACAGGCGCGCGCCCTCCTTTCCGAACATAGATTGCGAGCCACTGCGTGAGCCAGGACTACAAGACCACCCTGAACCTGCCAGCCACCGAATTCCCGATGCGCGGCGACCTGCCCAAGCGCGAGCCGGGCATTCTGGCGCGGTGGGAAGCGCAGGGGCTCTACCAGCAGCTGCGTGACAACGCCGCCGGCCGCCCGCTGTTCGTGCTGCACGACGGCCCGCCGTACGCCAACGGCCGCATCCACCTGGGCCATGCGGTCAACAAGATCCTGAAGGACATCATCGTCAAGTCGCGCTACCTGGCCGGCTTCGATGCGCCCTATGTGCCGGGCTGGGACTGCCATGGCCTGCCGATCGAGATCGCGGTCGAAAAGAAGTGGGGCAAGGTCGGCACCAAGCTCGACGCGGTTGAATTCCGGCAGAAGTGCCGCGAGTTCGCCGAAGAGCAGATCAACATCCAGCGCGTGGACTTCAAGCGCCTGGGCGTGACCGGCGATTGGGACAACCCGTACAAGACCCTGAGCTTCGACTTCGAAGCCAATGAGATCCGTGCGCTGGCCAAGGTCGTCGCCAACGGTCACCTGGTGCGCGGCGCCAAGCCGGTGTACTGGTGCTTCGACTGCGGTTCGGCGCTGGCCGAGGCGGAAATCGAGTACCAGGAAAAGGAATCGCCGGCGATCGACGTGGCCTACGCCGCGCGCGATGCGCAGGCCATCGGCCAGGCGTTCGGCGTGAGCGTGCCGGCCGACGTCGAAGTGGCCGTGCCGATCTGGACCACCACCCCGTGGACGCTGCCGGCCTCGCTGGCGGTGTCGCTGGGCGCGGAGATCGACTATGTGCTGGCCGAAGGCCCGGCGCACAACGGCAAGCGCCGTTGGCTGGTGCTGGCCGCCGCGCTGGCCGAGCGCGCGCTGCAGCGCTACGGCGTCGAGAGTGTGGTGCTGCACGGTGAAACCACCGGTGCGGCGCTGGAGAACCAGCTGCTGGCGCACCCGTTCTATCCGGAGCGCGACATCCCGCTGCTCAATGGCGACCACGTCTCCGACGAGGACGGTACCGGTGCGGTGCACACCGCCCCCGGCCATGGCCAGGAGGACTTCGTGGTCAGCCAGAAGTACGGCCTGCTGGACAAGTACAACGCCGGCCAGGTGACCCCGATCGACGGCCGTGGCGTGTACCTGGAATCGACCCCGCCGGCCGGTGACCTGGCGCTGGCTGGGCAGCACCTGTGGAAGGCGCAGGAAGCCATCGTCGGCGTGCTGCGCGACAACGGTTCGCTGCTGGCCTTCCACCCGATCCGCCACAGCTATCCGCATTGCTGGCGCCATAAGACGCCGGTGGTGTTCCGCGCCACCCCGCAGTGGTTCATCTCGATGGACAAGGCCAACCTGCGCAGCGATGCGCTGGCCGCGATCGACACCGTCGGCTGGTTCCCGACCTGGGGCAAGGCGCGCATCCAGAGCATGGTCGACGGTCGCCCGGACTGGACCATCTCGCGCCAGCGTACCTGGGGCGTGCCGATCGCACTGTTCACCCATCGCCAGACCGGCGAGATCCACCCGCGCTCGGTGGAGCTGATGCAGCAGGTTGCCGACCGCGTCGAAGCCGAGGGCATCGACGTGTGGTATTCGCTGGACGCTGCCGAACTGCTCGGCGCCGACGCGGCCGACTACGAGAAGGTCACCGACATCCTCGACGTCTGGTTCGATTCGGGCGTGACCCATGAAGGCGTGCTCGCCGCGCGTGGCTTCGGCAAGCCGGCCGACCTGTACCTGGAAGGGTCCGACCAGCACCGCGGCTGGTTCCAGTCCTCGCTGCTGACCGGCGTGGCGATCGACAAGCGCGCCCCGTACAAGCAGTGCCTCACCCATGGCTTCACCGTGGACGAGCACGGCCGCAAGATGTCCAAGTCGCTGGGCAATGGCATCGAGCCGCAGGACATCATGAACAAGCTGGGCGCGGACATCCTGCGCCTGTGGATCGCCTCGGCCGACTACAGCAACGAGATGTCGCTGTCGCAGGAGATCCTCAAGCGCAACGCCGACGCCTACCGTCGCCTGCGCAATACCGCACGCTTCCTGCTCGGCAACCTGGACGGTTTCGATCCGGCCCAGCACCTGCAACCGCTCGAGCAGATGGTCGCGCTGGACCGCTGGATCGTGCATCGCGCGTGGGAGCTGCAGGAGAAGATCAAGGCGGCCTACGACGGCTACAACATGGCCGAGATCGTGCAGCTGCTGCTGAACTTCTGCAGCGTGGACCTGGGCTCGCTGTACCTGGACGTGACCAAGGACCGGCTGTACACGATGCCGACCGATTCGCACGGTCGCCGTTCGGCCCAGAGCGCGATGTACCACATCGCCGAAGCGTTCACCCGCTGGGTGGCGCCGATCCTGACCTTCACCGCCGACGAGCTGTGGGGCTACCTGCCGGGTGAACGCGCCGGCCACGTGCTGTTCACTACCTGGTACGACGGCCTGGCGCCGCTGCCGGCCGATGCCCAGCTCAATGCCGCCGACTTTGACCAGCTGCTGGCCGTGCGCGAGCAGGTGGCCAAGGTGCTCGAGCCGATGCGCGCCAACGGCGCGATCGGTGCGGCGCTGGAAGCGGAGATCACCATCGCCGCCAGCGAAGAGCAGGCCGCGCGCTGGCGGCCGCTGGCCGATGAACTGCGTTTCCTGTTCATCAGTGGCGACGTGCAGGTGCGCCCGGCGACCACCGACGAGGTGTTCGTCAGCGCCCAGCCGACCACCAAGGCCAAGTGCGTGCGCTGCTGGCACCACCGCGCCGACGTCGGCAGCAACGCCGACCATCCCGAGCTGTGCGGCCGTTGCGTGAGCAACGTGACCGGCGCCGGCGAAGTGCGGAGCTGGTTCTAATGGCCGCGCCCCGTCCGCATCCGAACGCCCTGGTCTGGCTGCTGCTGTCGGTGGCCATCATCGGCCTGGACCAGTGGTCCAAGGCCTGGGTGCTGTCCAGCCTGCCGGAGTTCCAGCCGGTGGTAGTCATCGACGGCTTCTGGAACTGGTACCGCACCTACAACACCGGCGCGGCATTCAGCTTCCTGAGCGACGCCGGTGGTTGGCAGAAGTACTTCTTCACCGCGCTGGCCATCGCCATCAGCGGGCTGATGGCCTGGTGGCTGCGCGGCACCGCCCGCGGCAACTGGAAGGCCGCGGTGCCGTATGCGCTGATCATCGGCGGCGCCATCGGCAACGTGATCGACCGCCAGGTGCACGGCCACGTGGTCGACTTCATCCAGTGGTACGTGGGCAGCTACACCTGGCCCTCGTTCAACATCGCCGACTCGGCCATCGTGGTGGGTGCCATCGGCATCGCCCTGTTTGGCCTGTTCGACGGCAAGTCCGCCAAAAAGGCGGATAATGCCAACCCGAAACCGTAAGCCGGCTGCCGCCGGGAGACTGAACTGATGGATGTGCTGCTCGCCAACCCGCGTGGTTTCTGTGCCGGTGTCGATCGTGCGATCGAGATCGTCAAGCGCGCGATCGAAACGCTGGGCGCGCCCATCTACGTCCGCCATGAAGTGGTGCACAACCGCTTCGTGGTCGACGACCTGAAGCAGCGCGGCGCGATCTTCGTCGAAGAGCTCGACGAGGTTCCGGACAACAACACGGTGATCTTCAGCGCGCATGGCGTGTCCCAGGCCGTGCGCCAGGAAGCCGAACGCCGTGGCCTGAAGGTGTTCGACGCCACCTGCCCGCTGGTGACCAAGGTCCACTTCGAGGTTGCCCGCCACTGCCGTGCCGGCCGTGACGTGGTGCTGATCGGCCACGCCGGTCATCCGGAAGTGGAGGGCACCATGGGCCAATGGAACCGCGAAGCCGGGACCGGCCAGATCTACCTGGTCGAGGATGTCGAGCAGGTCGCCACGCTGCAGATCAACCAGCCGGACAACTTCGCCTACACCACCCAGACCACGCTGTCGGTGGATGACACGCGCGGCATCATCGACGCGCTGCGCGAGCGCTTCCCGGCGATGCAGGGCCCGAAGAACGACGACATCTGCTACGCCACGCAGAACCGCCAGGATGCTGTGCGCGACCTGGCCAAGCGCTGCGACCTGGTGCTGGTGGTCGGTTCGCCGAACAGCTCCAACTCCAACCGCCTGAGCGAGCTGGCCCGCCGTGAGGGCGTGGAGTCGTACCTGATCGACGGCGCGCACGAGATCGACCCGCGCTGGGTGGAAGGCAAGCAGCACATCGGCGTCACTGCCGGCGCCTCGGCGCCGCAGGTGCTGGTCGACGGCGTGCTGGCGCGCCTGGCCGAGCTGGGGGCCAGTGGCGTGTCCGAGCTGGATGGCGAACCGGAATCGATGGTGTTCGCGCTGCCGAAGGAACTGCGGCTGCGGTTGGTCGACTGACCGCGGAAGCGCCTCATCCACGCATGGCGTGGATCTACTGAAACTGCTCTGGTGGGTGCGAACCTGGGTTCGCACGCTTTTTTGCAGGCAAGGATGGGCGGCCCGCCCATGACCTTTGGCCATGGGGCAGGGCACGCTACAGGCCTAGCATCGGAGGATTCCCCGCTGTTGGAAGCTGCCTGATGAAGACCCGAGCCCTGGCACTGTCGTTGCTGTTCGCGCTGGCGGCCACGCCCGCGCTGGCGCAGGCCTCGCCACCGGGGGATGCCGCAGCCGCCGGCCTGCTGCGCATCGATGTCGACGCGCGTGACCTGGCCCGGCGCATCTTCAAGGTGACCGCCACCGTACCGGCCAAGCCCGGGCCGATGACCCTGCTGTACCCGCAGTGGATTCCCGGCAACCATTCGCCCACCGGCCCGATCGACAAGCTGGCCGGCCTGCGCGTGACCGCCAACGGCAAGCCGCTGGCCTGGCAGCGCGACCAGTACAACGTCTATGCCTTCAAGGTGAACGTACCGGAGGGCGTCAGCGAGATCGTCGCCCACTTCGATTTCCTGTCCTCGCAGGGCGGCAGCCAGGGCCGGGTGGTGATGACCCCGGAAATGCTCAACCTGCAGTGGAGCGCCAACTCGCTGTATCCGGCCGGCCTCGATGCGCGCCAGCTGCAGGCGCAGGCCAGCGTGACCCTGCCCAAGGGCTGGTCGTTCGCCACCGCTCTGGAGACCGCACGCCGCGACGGCGACACCGTGGTGTTCAAGCCGATCTCCTATGACCACCTGGTCGATTCGCCGCTGTTTGCCGGCGAGCACTACCAGCGCATTGATCTCGATCCGGGCGCGAAGGTACCAGTGCACCTCAACGTGTTCGCCGACGACGCCAAGTCGCTGAAGCCGAGCGAGGCGCAGATCACGATGCACCGTGCGCTGGTGCAGCAGGCCGACAAGCTCTATGGCGCGCGCCACTACAACCACTATGAGTTCCTGCTGGCATTGACCGACCGCCTCGGTGGCATCGGCCTGGAGCATCACCGTTCCAGCGAGAACAGCGCCGACCCGGGTTACTTCACCGAGTGGGACAGCAACGCCTGGATGCGTGACCTGCTGCCGCACGAGTACACCCATTCCTGGAACGGCAAGTACCGTCGCGGCGCCGACCTGGCCACTGCCAACTTCAACGTGCCCATGGGCGACAGCCTGCTGTGGGTGTACGAAGGGCAGACCCAGTTCTGGGGGCAGGTGCTGGCGGCACGCTCGGGGTTGTGGTCGGCTGCGCAGGCGCGCGACATGCTGGCCAATGTGGCCGCGACCTATGACCGTGGCCGCCCGGGCCTGGCCTGGCGTCCGCTGCAGGACACCACCAACGACCCGACCATCGCCCAGCGCCGCACGCTGCCGTATCGCAACTACCAGATGAGCGAAGACTACTACTCCGGCGGCCAGATGCTGTGGCTGGAAGTGGAAGGCAAGCTGCGCGAACTGAGTGGCAACCGCCGCAGCCTGGATGACTTCGCGCGCGCCTTTTTCGGCGTCGGCAATGGCGACTGGGACGTCAACCCGTACACCTTCGACGACGTGGTCGCGACCTTGAACGGCATCGCGCCGTACGACTGGGCCACGTTCCTGCGCGGGCGCCTGGACGGCCACGGCGCGTTGACCGGTGGCCTGGAGCTGGCGGGCTGGAAGCTGGCCTACCGCGATACGCCGAACGATGCCTACAAGGCGCAGGAGAAGCGCGCCAAGGCCGCATTGCTGGCGTATTCGCTGGGTGCGACGGTGCTCGACAACGGTACGGTCGGCGACGTGATCTGGGACAGCCCGGCCTTCAACGCCGGCCTCGCGCCTGGCATGAAGGTGATTGCCGTTGGCGGACGCGAGTACAGCAGCCAGCGCTTGAAGGATGCGGTAGCTGTGGCGGCGAAGGACAAGGCGCCGATCGTGTTGCTGGTGAAGCAGTTCGACCGGATCGACGCGATGAACATCGACTACCACGGTGGCCTGCAGTACCCGGTGCTGGAGCGCATCGCCGGCAAGCCTGACCGCCTTGCGGAGCTGTGGAAGGCGCGATGAAGCAGCGCGCCCGCGATGGCGTGATCCTGCTGATGGCGATCCTCGCCATCCTCGGCGCGTTCCTGGACGGTGACGGGCGCTGGCTGCACTGGCTGGCCAAGCCCGCGACCACGCTGCTGATCGCGGCCATCACCTGGCGGGTATGTGATGCCGCGCAGCCGTTCTACCGGCGCGCGGTCCTGGCTGGCATGCTGCTGTCGTGCGTGGGTGACATCGCGTTGATGTTGCCGGTGGATGCGTTCGTGCCGGGGCTGGTGGCATTCCTGCTGGCGCACCTCTGCTACATCGTCGCCTTCCGCGATGGCCTGCGTGCCGGGCGTGGCCTGCTCGCCGCCAGCGTCCTGCTCAGTGCGTTCGCGGTACTCAATGTACTTGGTCTGTGGCCGCACCTGCCCGCACCGATGCGCATTCCGGTGCTGGCATACGTGGTGGTGCTGGCCTCGATGGCGGTCCTGGCGCTCGCACGGCAGTGGCGCAGCCCGAAGCCCGCTGCCGTGGAAGCCAGCGGCGCGCGCTGGGCGGCCGCCGGTGCGCTGCTGTTCGTCGCCAGCGATTCACTACTGGCCTGGGACCGCTTCGCCGGCGGCCTGCCACTGGCCAGCCTGCTGGTGCTCTCCACCTACTACGGCGCGCAGTACGCCATCGCCCGCTCGGTGAAATAGAAAAAGGGGACGGAGGGGATTAAGTCGTTTACAGCACCGTGGCGTAAACGACTTAATCCCCTCCGTCCCCTTTTTTGGGCGTTGGCTATCGGTGGCTTACGTTGCCGGGCCGGCCCTGCGCATCGAACGACAGTCGTGCGGACTGGCGATCACCGGCGACCTCGTCCGGCAGCCAGGCCAGGGTGCCGCCCTTGCGCACGATCACATAGACGTGGCCGACGTCACCCGGTGTGCCCATCAATGCGTTGCGCTGTGCTTGCAGCGCCTGCGCCACGCGGGGTACGGCCTCGAAATCGATGTTGGCCAGCGCCGTGCTGCTGCGGCGCAGGGTGATGGTGGGCGCGAAGCGTTGCGGATCGACCGGGTCGCCCTTGCGCCATTGACCACGCTCGAAGTGGTAGCTGTCGACGCGGGTCGGCTGCTGCGGATCGACCAGGTCCAGGTTGATGCGGCCGTCGTCGTAGAAGTGGATGCTGTGGAACACCGTCAGCCGGTGCCCAGCCAGCGCAGGCATCTGTTCCAGTGCCTGGCGGGCGGCCAGCAGGTAGTCCGCATCGAACAACCGGTTGTTGCGTTCGGGCACCAGCGGCGGCCGCGGCTCGGTCATCGGCGCGAGCGACGCGGGCCTCTCACGCGCGGGCGGCATGGCGATCGGCGCGCTTGCGCTGTCGGCCTGCACCGAATGGCCCAGTGTTTCGCCGATCGTCTGCAGCGCACCACCGGCAACGGCGGCGCCGGCCAGCACCAGCAGAACGGCGGAAAACACCACGGACGTGGAAGGCGGCTGCTTCATACACCCTCCAGGCGCACGTTGCTGCGGTCATCCGGGTCGTACAGCAGCGTGACCCGCTCGCGCGGGAGGCTGGCCAGCTCGATCAGCGGGATGAAGCGGCGCACGCGGGCCTGTTGCACGCTGCCTTCGCGGTCGATGTATTCCAGCTGGAACTCCACCTGCGGTTGCTCGTTGAGATAGGTGCCGGTCTGGCGCACCTTCAACACCCGGGCCTCTACGCCGATGCCGCGATACTTCAGCGCGTCACCGCGGGCATCGGCCTGCAGCAGCCGGCCGAGCAGGCGCAGGCCCAGCGCGTAGCTGCACAACACCAGTGGGCACACCAGCAGGGGATGGCCGAAAGACAGGAAGGTCCAGCCCAGGCCCTCGCTCTGCAGCCGATAGGCGACCACGTAGGCACTGGCCACCGCCACGATGCCGATCACCGCACCGACACCACGGCGCCAGAGGCTGCCGACATCCAGCTCCGGTTGCGCCCCCTCCAGCACCACATTGGGAAACGCGCCCGGCGCGCGGCTCAGGCGGGCCTCGATGCGCTTGCCGGCCACGAAACGCTGCAACTGCGGCTTGCTGTCCACCACCAGGAGTTGTTCGCTGATCGGGGTGCCGGACAGGTTCTCGAAGGCCAGCTGCAGTTTCCATTGCGCCAGGCCACGCACATGCACGCCGGTCTGCTCGGCCTGTTCGATCAATGCGTCGCGCGCTTCACCGTCGGCCAGGATCGAGCGCACGCGGTGCAGGGCACGCGGCGGGCCCAGCAGCAGGTAGTGCAGGAAGGCGAGCAGCAGGGCCAGCCACAGGATCACCGACAGCGCGAGTAGCAGCAGGGCCAGCCAGGGCGCGCTGCGGTCGGCCAGTTGCACCGGCCACGACGTGCCGACGTAGAGGATGCAGGGGAAGGGCAACGCGAAGAACAGCAGGAACGCGCCCCAGAACCAGAGATAGGCCTTCATGGGGTGGTGGGACCGATGGAACAGGTCGCGTAGGGTACTACGCTCAGCGGATCTGCAGCGTCAGCAGGAAATAGCGGCCGAGTGGATCATCCAGCCCCGGCATCTGGCCACCATTGCCGACCAGATAGTTCACCGGTTGCGTGTCGAGCACGTTGTGCACGTCCAGCGCGGCGACCACGCGCGGCCCCAGCCGTCGTGCGAGATGCAGGTTCCAGCGCAGCTGCCGGGGGTTCATGCAGTGGTTCTGCTCGCGCTGTTCCTCCGGGCATTCCGCACCGGGCAGCCAGGCGCGCGTGCGCCCGACCTGGTTGCCGCGCAGGGCAATGTCCCAGCTGCTGTTCTGCCACTGCACATTGAGCACCGCGGCCATCGTCGGCGTGACATGGCCGCGCAGGTCCACGGTAGCGTCCTGGCCACGCTCTCGGCGCAGCGCCTGCTGCTTCAGTGCATCGAGCGAGAACAGCCACTGGCCGGTGCTGCCGGTGTCGATGTGGTATTCCCCACGCAGTACAAAGTTGCGCGACGTGGTACGGCCGATGTTGTCGAAGGACAGGCGCAGGTTGTACAGGCGTCCCTCCTCGTCCAGCTCCCAGGTGCTGCGGTTCCACACCGCATCGGCCGGTTGCAGGGCCAGGATTTCATTGCGCAGCTCGACGATGTTGTGGGTCAGCGACAGCGAGAACGTGTCGGTCGGCGTCCAGGTCGCGCCGAGCGAATGGCTGCGCGACCGCTCGGCCTTCAACGCATCGTTCTCCACCACGTCCACGGTGACGCTGCAGCGCCCGTTGCCGCTGCTCTGCGCGCAGTCGGGCAGTGCGCTGGAGGCCGGCAGCTCGATCGCACCGAAGTAACCCGGGGGCCGCCGTTGTTCGAACAGGCTGGGGGCCCGGTAGCCGCGCCCGCTGGCAAGCAGGAAGGACCACCGGGGCGTGGGGCTCCAGCGCACGCCGACGCGGGGGGAGAAGGCCTGGTAGTCGCCGTCGCGGTCCCAGCGTGCGGCCAGGTCCATGCGCAGCGTGCGCGCCAGGGGCAGGCCGAGCTCGGTATAGGCACCGCCGCTGCGGCGCGACAGGTGGCGCTGTTCCTGCGGCAGGCCCAGCGCCAGGTCGCCCTGGCTCAGCAGGGCGTCGGGATGCGAGGTCCAGCGCTCCTGGCGCAGGTCGATGCCGGTGGCCAGTTGTGCAGCACCGCCGGCCAACGGCATCAACTCGCGCTGCATGCCCCACCAGCCCTGCCACTGCCCGGTACGCCCGCGATTTCGGATCGAGGGGAACAACTGCGCGGCGGTCTCCGCCGGCAGCGAGGTGAAGCCGGGCAGGAAATCCAGCGTCTCCGCCGCGCGCAGCAGCGGTTCGGCACGCACCGTACCCGACGTGGTAAGGGTGACATCGCTGCGCTGTGCGCTGATCCCGGCCTCCCAGCTGCGCCGGCCCTGGTCGCGGCCGATGCCGACGGTGACGTCGGCGTCGGTGGCGCGTACATGCGGGCGCACGTTGCCGGCTTCGCGCAGCACGCTGTTGAAGGTGAAGCCATACAGGCCGATGGCAACGGCGGTCGGGCCCAGGTCGAAGCGTTGCCGGTTGTGGCTGGCCCGCGCCTCGGCGTAGGCATAGCGACCTTCACCACGCTCATGGCGATAGCGCAGGTAGGCCGCGGCGGTATCCGAAGCCGGTTGCAGCGAGCGCGGGCGCGCGCTGTCGAACCAGCAGGCACCGTCGCGTCGCTTCAACGGTCCTTCGCAGCGCTTTGCCGGCCAGTAGCGTCCATCGCGGAACGCGCCGATCAGGTACTGCGAGGTTTCCGCATGCCACTCGCGGCGATCACCGGCCACGTGCTCGATGCGGTGCAGGTCAATGCCGGCGAACCAGCGGTCCCCCCCTTCGCGCACGCCACCGGTCGCCGCCTGCACGCGATACTGGCCGGCGTCGCCGCGTCCGCTCAGGCCGGTCTGCAGCATGGCCTCAGGGCCGTCGGCCTGGTCGCGCAGGATGATGTTGACCACGCCGGACATCGCGTCGGCGCCATAGATGGCCGAGGCGCCGCCGCGCACCAGTTCGATGCGTTCGACGAAGCTGAGCGGGATGCCGCCCAGGTCGGTGAGGCCGCCCTGTTCCAGCGACACCATGGGATAGCGTGGCAGGCGACGGCCATTGACCAGGAACAGGGTCGCACGCGGGCCCATGCCGTCCAGGCTGGTGGTGGTGGCCGCACCGACCGGCAGGTATTGCGAATCGCCACCCCGCGAGGTGCTCATCGCCGGGTGCCCGTTCATGCCCGGCAAGTGCCGCAGCAGGTCGAACAGGCTGCCGTAACCGCTGCGCAGGATGTCATCGCGGTCGATGATGGTCACCGGCAGCGTGGTCTGCACGGAGGTGCGTGGCAGTCGGCTGCCGGTGACATGGATCGGCGCCAGTTCCACCTGTGGTGGCGCCTCGGCCGCTTTGCGCGGTGCAGGGACGGCGGGCGCGGCGCGCACTGCGACCGGCGGTGGCGACGGTGGCGCGGAGTGGATGCGGCGTATGACGAACCCGCCTGAGGGTGTGCGCAGGATGTTCACCGGCATGCCCGCGACCAGTTGCTTCAGGGCTGCGGCCGCATCGCTGTGGCCGCGGGTGCCGGAGGTGCGCAGGCCGTCCAGCTCGCGGGCGTCGAACAGCAGCGCGATGCCGCTCTGCCGTGCCCATTGCTGCAACGCCGGCGCCAGGGGCCCGGCACCCACGTGCAGCTCCAGCGTGCCGGCCTGTTCGGCCGCATCGGCAGGCGGCAGGGCGGCCAGGCTCAGCGAGATGCAGAACAGGCTGCGGAGCAGCCCCGCCTGCAGCGCGCCCGGTACTGCCATCACTGCAAGTCTCCTCAGTACGTGCGGCGCAGTTCCAGCGCGCCATCCGGTCGCGTCTGGCCAGCCACCGACCAGCCCAGTTGCAGTGCCGACAGCAGTTCCTGCGCGTCGCCGGCACGGAAGGTGCCACTCACCGCCAGGTTGGCGATCTCGGGATCGGCGATCACCAGCGGCGCGTGGCCGTAGCGGTTCATGCGCTCGACCACGATCGACAGGGGCGTGGCATCGAACACCAGCTGTCCCTGCAGCCAGGCTTCGGCAGCCGCATTGGACGACAATGCCGGGCCGGGCTGGATGCGGCCCGATGGCAGCACCTGCAGCTGCTGGCCGGGTGACAGGGTGTGCTGGGCGCTTCCCGTGCTGACTTCCACCGCGCCTTCCAGCAGCGCGACTTCGACCAGGCCGCTGCGCAGGCGTTCCACCTGGAAGGTGGTGCCGATGTCGCGGATGGTGCTGTCGCCGACGCGCAGCTGCAGCGCCTTGCGCGACGGCGCGACCTGCAGCTGCATCCGGCCCTGTTCCAGCACCAGCTTGCGATGGCGCCAACCGAATCGCGCGTGCAGGGTAGTGCCGGCATCGAGGGTGACGGTGCTGCCATCGGCCAGCGTCTGCTGCCGGGGCTGGTGCGAATCATTGGCGTAGCGCAGCGGCGTGGGGTTGCCGTCGACGGCGACCATCCAACCGATCCCGATGGCCAGGCAGATGCCTGCGGCAGCGGCCAGCGCTGGCAGCCAGCGACGTCGCGCCGGCCGCGCCGCTCGTGCTGCGGCGGTGCGCAGCCACGGATCGGCGGCCAGTCCTTCGCCCTGCTGGAACAGGGTCTCGGCC
Source organism: Stenotrophomonas sp. PI_27 (assembly GCF_027854495.1). Classification (NCBI taxonomy): domain Bacteria; kingdom Pseudomonadati; phylum Pseudomonadota; class Gammaproteobacteria; order Lysobacterales; family Lysobacteraceae; genus Stenotrophomonas; species Stenotrophomonas sp. PI_27. Next base: position 127,482 of record NZ_JAJNOF010000012.1, on the reverse strand, counting down.
TGGATCCAGGCGCTGACATGGGCCGGGTCTTCGGCCAACCAGTCCTCGAACGACTCGCGCTCGCCCGGCGTACAGTCCGGCGCTTCCAGCCGCGCCACCCAGGCGCTGGCGCGTTCAAACAACAGGGTGTCTTCCCTTGGCCTGGCGTGGCTCATCCGTTGTCCCTGTCGTTGTGCAGCGGATCCGATCCGAGTTCCTGGCGCAGCCCCTGCAGGGCACGGGCGATATGCTTTTCCACGGTCTTGGCAGTAATTCCACAGTGCCGCGCGATCTGCGTGTAGCTCATGCCGGTGATCCGGTTGAGCAGGTACACCTCGCGTGCGCGCTCGGGCAGCTTGAACAGGGCCTGCCGCAGCAGGGACAACATCTGCCCGGACTCGGCCTGGCGCAGTGGATCAGGCGACGTGCTGGAAGGCTCGTTGCCGCCATCGTGCTCGGCGAGGGACAGATGCGGCCGCGACTGCGACGAACGGCCGCGATCTGCCAGGCGGTTGCGGGCGATACGATACAGCAGCAACCGCAGCTCGTCGGCGCTGTGCGCGCGATAGCGGATCAGCCGCTCCATGCAGTCCTGCGCGATGTCCTCGGCATCCTCCGGCCCGACACCGCGCGTGCGCAGGAACGCGCACAACGGCGCGCGCTCTTCCCGTACGAACGCAATGAACGCGTCCGCAGGCACGGACAGGTCCGGCGCGCGATGGATCAGAGGAGAGGGGGCGGACAGGGCTGGCCTCGGACGTCGGTGGCGGGTGCGTCTTCGAGTTTTACGCGACGATGACCGGATGGGGAAGAGTGTGCGTGGCCCCTGATTCCATTGTGAATGCATTCATGTTTCGACGTCCGCGCCGCTGGGGGAGATCGCACGGTCCGGACGTTGAACTCCTGACCCGTGTGTTGCGGGTGGAGAGAGACCACATGAAGCACTCGAAGTTGAGCCTGGCCCTTGCGGGCCTGATCGGCATCACCGCCATCACGGCGGTTGATGACGTCATGGCAATGAATTATCACGTGCAGGACGACCGCGTCTTCCTCAGCGGCGGGGTCACCGTCGCCGACGTGGTGGCGCTGCCCGCGCTGCTGGCCAAGGCGCAGGCCGAAGGGCGCCCGATCCGCGAGGTCGTGCTGCGCACATCCAATGGCGGCGCGCTGATCGCCGGCGAGTGGCTGCAGGCGGTGATCCGCACCCAGGGGCTGGACACCATCGTGTCCGGCCACTGCATTTCGTCCTGCTCGATCATGCAGTCCGGCGGCGTCAACCGTTACCTCGGCGGCGATCTGCCGCTGGTCGATTCGGTGCAGATCCATGCCGCCAGCAGCGGTGGCAGGATCACCTATGCACCGTCTGCGCGCATGACCCAGATCTACACCGGCAACTACGGTGGCGGCATGGATGCGGGCCTGCTGCACAAGGCCATGTATGAGGTGGTGCAGCCCAATGGCCTGCTGGTGTTCCGCGACCCGGCGCGTACCACGGGTACCTCGGTCACCTTCGATCCGGATGGCAGCGGCAGCAAGCTGCAGTCGTTCCCGGGCCAGGACATCCGCAGCAACACCATCATCAACACGGTGGGCTACCGCGATCCGGGCGACACCCTGCGTGTCACCAGCAACGTCAGTGGTGACATCAACCCGGGCTACCTGCGCACCGCGCGCCAGCTGCAGGCCTTCGTCGACGACGATTTCGCGCGCTGGAACACCGATTGGGCCAGTACCTACATCAACTATGCGGTGAGCCTGTACAACGTCTCCACGCGCGGTCCGAACGGCATCGGTGCACAGTCGCTGCAGCAGCTGCTTGCCGATCCCGACCTCCAGAACGCGTTGCGCGGACAGCTGCGGCTGGCTGATCTGGATGCCTCGACCCTGGCCGGTTCCGCCGGCGTGATCCGTGTCAGCAATGGCGCCACCTGGCGCACTGCGGAAACCACCGGCGCTGATTTCATGCTGGTCGACAACGGCACCCTCGCACTGGAGGGCGGCGCACTGCGCACTCCCGAGCTGCGGGTGATGCCGGGCAGCATCGTGGTCGGCCATGGTGACATCGCATCGGTGGGCGTGGACACCGACGCGCTGCTGGACGGCACCGGCCCGTCCTACCGCGAAGACGGCTTCAACCGCCTGCGCGTGTTCGGCACGCTGATGCCGCGCGGTGGCGATCTGGTGACCCACGGCTACGTCAACATCATGCCCGGCGGCCAGGTGCTGTTCGACGTCACCGACGCCGGTGGCGCCGGCAGCGGCCGGCTGCGCGTCGGCAGCTTCCATGATGGCGGTGCCGAAGCGGGGGCGCTGGTGATCGCACAGGGCGCACACCTGGCCTTGAACGTCGCCCAGGGCTTCTATCCCGGTGCCTACCGCCGCGACCTGGTGGAGGGGCCGATCTACCAGGGTGGTTTCCAGGATGTCGTGCGGCTCGGCGATGCCGGCTACAGCGCCAGCATCACTGCGGGCGACGTGTTCCGCCCGCGCCACAATTCGCTGCTCAGCTTCAACGTCAACCAGACGGCCGACGGCCTGTGGCTGACCGCCAACCCGGGCTTCGATCAGCTGGGCCTGTTCGCCAATGGCACTTCCGGCGACGGCCTGGGGCACGCGCTGGCAGCCGCATCGGACCGCCAGGACAGCGGCCTGAAGTCGCTGCTCGGCGCGCTTCAGTTCACCGACCGCGATGTGATCGCACAGCAGGCTGGCGCCCTGCGCGGTGATGCACATGCCAGCCTGCGCCTGGCCGACAACGCACTGCTGGGCAGCATCGGCAACGTGGTGCAGCAGCACCAGGCGGCGATGCGCAGTGGCGGCGATGCCGATGGCCTGGCCTCGCAGGCGGCGCAGTCGGTCTCGGCGCAGCCGGGCATGCGCCATGGCAGCCTGTTCAACCAGTTGGCCATGCATCTGGTCGAGCCAGCGGGCGAGGCTGCTGGCGACAGCGGCGTAGCGGGTCGCAGCCGTGGCCTGTGGGCGCGCGGTTTCGCCAGCCATGGCCGCATCGACGCCGAGGGGGGCGTGGCAGGCCTGAGCCATACCGTCGGCGGCATCGTGGTCGGTGCCGACACCCGCGTGGCCGATGACCGCGTGACCCTGGGTGTCAGCGTGGCCGCGGCCGACATGTCAACCAAGGCCAGCGATGGCTCCGGTTTCAGTGGCGACGTGCGCGCGCTGGATGTGGGCGGCTACCTGGATGCGACCTATTCGCGTGGCTACCTGTCGGCGGCCGTGCGCTACACCGACCTGCGCCACGATACCCGCCGCAGCCTGTCGGCCATCGAGGGCCTGCAGCAGCCGTTGCGCGCCCGATACAGCAGCGATGCGGTCTCGGCGCGGGTCGAACACGCGTTCTCTTTCACCCGCGGCAAGGGGTTGGTGATCCAGCCGCTGCTGCCGGTAGTGGACTACGCGCGGACCTCGGCCACCCGCTTCAACGAAGGGCAGGGCACCGGTGCGCTGGTGGGGCGCAGCGGCAGCCTGGAGAGCATCCGCGTAGGCGCCGGCCTGCAGGTGTTCAGGACCTTCGAGGGCAACAACGGCGAGCGCATCACCCCGCGTGCCCGCGTGGTCTGGCAGAAGGAGCTGGGCGATTCGCAGGCGCGCTACAGCACCGGCTTTTCTGCGGCCCCGGACCTGGTGTTTGGTGCCAGCAGCCAGGCCGTGGGCGAGCAGGTGCTGGCCTGGAACCTGGGCGTGACCAGTCGTGCCAGCGAGCGCCTGTCGATCATGGCCGACTACGTGGGTGAGCGCCGCGACGGGCAGATCCAGAACGGCGTAATGCTGGGCCTGGGCTACAGGTTCTAAGGGGGACTCGGCCCCGGCGACATCGGTATCGCCGGGGCCATCCCACCAGGGCAGGTGCTGCGGTATGGTCGGCAGGGAACTCCCGCCAGGCCCCTCCATGCAGATCGCCGTTTTCAGTGCCCGCCCCTACGATCGTCGTTTCCTTGACGAGGCCAACCAGCGCGATGCGGCCGGGCAGGGCTTTGCGTTCGTGTACTTCGATGCCGCGCTGGACGTGCATACCGCAGCGCTGGCGCAGGATTGCGTTGCTGTCTGCGTGTTCGTCAACGACCGCCTGGACGCGCCGGTTCTGCACGCGCTGCATGCCTTGGGCGTGCGCGCCGTGCTGCTGCGCTGCGCCGGCTTCAACAATGTGGACCTGGCCGCCGCGAAAGCGCTGGACCTGTTCGTCGCGCGGGTACCGGCCTATTCCCCCGAAGCCGTGGCCGAGCACGCGCTGGCGCTGGTGATGACGCTCAACCGGCAGACCCATCGCGCCTACAACCGCGTGCGCGAGGGCAACTTCATGCTGGATGGCCTGCTCGGGCGCACCCTGCACGGGCGCACGGTCGGCATCGTCGGCACCGGCAAGATCGGCCTGGCTACCGCGCGCATCTTCCACGGCATGGGCTGCACCGTGCTGGGGTACGACCCGTATCCATCGCCGGCCTTTGCTGCCGTGGGCGAAGGGGTTGGACTGGAGGAGCTGCTGGCGCGCGCCGATATCGTGTCGCTGCATTGCCCGCTGACACCCGATACCCAGCATCTGATCAACGACGCCTCGCTGGCGCGGATGAAGACCGGCGCGATGCTGGTCAACACCTCGCGCGGCGGGCTGGTGGATACCCATGCGGTGATCCGCGCGCTGAAGTCACGGCGGCTGGGCCACCTGGCCATCGACGTCTACGAGCAGGAAAGCGCGCTGTTCTTCCAGGACCTGTCCGGCGAGATCATCGACGACGAGGCCTTCCAGCGCCTGATGACCTTCCCCAACGTGCTGGTGACCGGCCACCAGGGCTTCTTCACCGTGGAGGCGCTGCAGGAAATCTCGGCGATCACGCTGGGGAACCTGCGCGATTTTGCCGAGGGGCGGGCGTGTGCGAACCGGGTGGGGGCGAGCTGAGCGGGGTGGATTGACCGCCGGGGCGCCCAGCCCGTAAAATCGCGGGCTACGCCGGAATAGCTCAGTTGGTAGAGCGGCGCATTCGTAATGCGTAGGTCGCAGGTTCGACTCCTGTTTCCGGCACCAGTTGTAGAAAAGCCCCGGCCTTTGGTCGGGGCTTTTTGTTTGGCCGATTAGCGGCGCGACGCCATCAACGCCGCGCCATCCCCGCATCCTTCGCCAGCTACCACGCCAGCTGCCGGAGATAACCACCTGCAGCTCCTGCCAATGCGCCGATCAGCAGGCGTGCAAGCACCGTGGTCCCGCGCGTGGCCCGCTCCCGCACCCAAGGCAGGACCGCCACTACCTGCGCACCCAGCAACAGCACCAGCACGTCCAGCCCCAGCGCGTCCACCACCGACAGCAACGGCAGCAGATCCGGATTGCAGGCGAGCACGATGACCAGCGCGGCACCCAGCACGGCCATCAGGCAGCGCACGGCGGGCAGGGTGGTCCAGCGCAGCAGCTGGTCAATCAGGCGCATGGCATTCCATGTATCACGTGTGCGAGCCCTCATCAGGCCCGATCGGCCGCACCGGCTGCCGCAGCACGGTTTTCAATCGTGCCGCCTCGGTCCTGCGCGGGTCGCTCAGGTAGATCTCGTGATGGGGGCCGGCAAAGGTGTAACCCAGTGCGGGCATTACTTCGTCATGCAGGTGCGCCAGGACGGCCCCTTCGTCGTCGTAGGCGCCCACGTGCAACGTCTGCAGGCTGGGGCCTTCGGCAAGGCGTTCATGGCGGAGGCTGGGCGGGGCATCTCCCAGCTTCGCGCGCGCCTTGCTGATCGCCGCTTGCCACTGCGCAGGCCGGATATCCTCAGGCGTGCGGATCATTACGGTCCAGGCCCACTCATCCTTGCGCCGCGCGACGAAGCTGGCCGGGTCGTCGGCGCTCCACAGCGCCTCCAGCGGTGGCACCACGTAGTCGCGCCCTTCGGCCTTCAGCGCGAACTTCAATGCATAGCTCACCGAATACAGCCACTGCACGGCCTGTGCGTAGGCGGGAGCGATGTTCGGGTCGCCGCGACCATCGATCATCACGTAGGGCAGGGGGGGTACATCGACCGGTACGAACCTGCCGGCGGGCGGTTGATAGAGCGACCGGTCGCGCTTCCTGAAGTCGATCTTGTCCATCGGGGGCTTCCTCCTGTGCCGAGCATCCCATGCCGGTCACCCGGCAGCACGCTGAACCGGTTCAGGTGACTTTGCCGAACGAGGGCGAACGGCCCCGCGAACGCCCGGGGCCGGGATGCCGCCCTGGGTCATGCGCCCGTCACACCTGCGCGGTGCGACAACGTGTCGCAGCCAGAATCGGGCCTTTCCTGCGCTCGATCAATGTCAATGCCTTTCTTAAATGGTGGGTGACGGCCTAAAATTGAAAGGCTGACTCGACCCCACCTCCCTGCCTGTCTTCCGGACCGGTGGGACCGGCTTTGGCCGGAACAGGCAGGGACGGGGAACGGCATTCCCTCGCAATTGGATCGACCGATGATTCCGTTGAAAACCCTTGGGCGCTGGTTGCGCCCGGGCCTGCTGCTTTCGTTGCTGGTGATGCTCACCGGCTGCGATGCCGTGGCCATCCTCAGTCCGAAGGGCCAGATCGGCCAGGATGAGAAGACCCTGCTGATCACGGCCACCGTGCTCATGCTGCTGGTCGTCATCCCGGTCATCATCATGACCCTGACGTTCGCGTGGAAGTATCGCGCCTCCAACACCAAGGCCCGCTACGAGCCGAAGTGGTCCCACTCGACGGCGATCGAGGTGGTGGTGTGGTCGATCCCGTGCATGATCGTGCTGGTCCTGGCGGTCCTGACCTGGCGCTCGTCGCACGCACTGGACCCGTACCGTCCGCTGGATTCGGACGTCAAGCCGGTCACCATCGAGGCGATCTCGCTGGACTGGAAGTGGCTGTTCATCTATCCGGAAGAGAAGGTGGCGGTCGTCAACGAAATCAAGTTCCCGGTCAACACGCCGCTGAACTTCAAGATCACGTCCGATTCGGTGATGAATGCGTTCTTCATCCCGCACCTGGGCAGCATGATCTACTCGATGGCTGCGATGGAGACCAAGCTCCACCTGATCGCCAACGAGACCGGTGAATTCCCGGGCATGTCCTCGCACTACAGCGGCGCGGGCTTCGCCAAGATGCACTTCACCGCCTACTCGGTCACCGATGCCGAATACCGCCAGTGGCTGGACCAGGTCCGCGCCGGCGAGCAGACCCTGGACAAGGCCTCGTTCAAGGCGCTGGGTGAAGCACGCAACGCCGAGTGGTATCCGGTCACCTACTTCGGCAAGACCGAAGAAGGCCTGTTCGACTGGGTCATCGCCAAGCACATGGGCGACAACAAGCATTACGGCATGAAGCACTCGCATGCCGGTGCCGCCGCTGCCGATGCCGCCACCCATGAAGCGCACGAGGGCCATGCGCCCAGTGACGCGCATGATTCCAAGGAATCGGGTGAAAACCTGGATGCCAACGAACACGAACACGCAGGCCATGCCGGCCACGCGGGTTCGGGAGAATGAACATGTTGGGAAAACTCTCTCTTGAGTCGATCCCCCACGATCCGATCGTGCTGACCACCCTGGTCGGCGCGATTCTTGGTGGCCTGGGCGTCGTCGCCCTGATCACCAAGTTCAAGCTGTGGGGCTATCTGTGGAAGGAGTGGTTCACTTCGGTGGATCACAAGAAGATCGGCGTGATGTACCTCATCGTCGCCTTCGTCATGCTGCTGCGCGGTTTCTCCGACGCCATCATGATGCGTACCCAGCAGGCCATCGCCGTCGGTGGCTCGGAGGGTTACCTGCCGCCGCACCACTACGACCAGATCTTCACCGCCCACGGCGTGATCATGATCTTCTTCGTGGCGATGCCGCTGATCACCGGCCTGATGAACCTGGCCGTGCCGCTGCAGATCGGTGCGCGCGACGTCGCGTTCCCGTTCGTCAACTCGCTCAGCTTCTGGCTGTTCGTGTCCGGTGCGGTGCTGATCATGCTGTCGCTGTGGATCGGTGAGTTCGCTGCCACCGGCTGGCTGGCGTTCCCGCCGTTGTCGGGCATCGAATACAGTCCAAGCGTCGGCATGGACTACTACATCTGGGGTCTACAGGTCGCTGGCCTGGGTACCACGCTGAGCGGTATCAACTTCTTCATCACCATCCTGAAGATGCGTACCCCCAGCATGAAGCTGATGCAGATGCCGGTGTTCACCTGGACTGCCCTGGTGACCAACGTGCTGATCGTCGCCGCGTTCCCGGTGCTGACCATCACCCTGGTGCTGCTGACCCTGGACCGTTACCTGGGTACGCACTTCTTCACCAATGACGGCGGCGGCAACGCCATGCTGTACATCAACCTGATCTGGATCTGGGGTCACCCGGAGGTGTACATCCTGGTCCTGCCGGCGTTCGGTGTGTTCTCCGAAGTCATCGCGACCTTCTCGCGCAAGGCGCTGTTCGGTTACAAGGGCATGGTCTACGCCACCGCCTGCATCGGCGTGCTGTCGTTCATCGTGTGGCTGCACCACTTCTTCACCATGGGCTCGGGTGCCAACGTCAATGCCTTCTTCGGCATCACGACGATGATCATCTCGATCCCGACCGGCGTGAAGATCTTCAACTGGCTGTTCACCATGTTCCGCGGTCGCGTGCACTTCACCACCCCGGTGCTGTGGACGATCGGCTTCATGGTCACCTTCGTCATCGGCGGCATGACCGGCGTGATGCTGGCGATCCCGGCCATCGACTTCGTGCTGCACAACAGCCTGTTCCTGATCGCCCACTTCCACAACGTCATCATCGGCGGCGTGGTGTTCGGCATGTTCGCCGGCATCACCTACTGGTGGCCGAAGATGTTCGGCTTCCGCCTCAACGAGTTCTGGGGCAAGTGCGCGTTCTGGTGCTGGTTCATCGGCTTCTACGTCACCTTCATGCCGATGTACGTGCTGGGCTTCATGGGCATGACCCGTCGCCTGCAGAGCACCGTCAACCCGGCCTACGAGCCGCTGCTGCTGGTTGCCGCCTGCGGTGCGTTCATCGTCGGCGCCGGCATCCTGTGCCAGATCATCCAGGTGGCCGTGTCGATCCGCGACCGCAAGAAGACCGTCGACCTGACCGGCGACCCGTGGGATGCCCGTACGCTGGAGTGGGAAACCTCTTCGCCGCCGGCCTTCTACAACTTCGCGACCCTGCCGGACGTCACCGAGCTGGACGATTTCTGGGAGCGCAAGCAGCGTGGTGAAGCCTGGCCGAAGCCGGCCAAGTACACCGACATCCACATGCCGCGCAACACCGGCACGGGCGTTGTCATCGGTGCCTTCAGCCTGGTGTTCGGCTTCGCGATGATCTGGCACATCTGGTGGCTGGCCATCGTCGGCTTCGTCGGCATGATCGCCACGTTCATCTACCGCACCTTCGACCAGGACGTGGACTACTGGGTCCCGGCCGCCGAGGTGGAACGCATCGAGAACGCACACCGCAAGCACCTGGAAGCCCAGGGCCTGGTGAAGTCGGAGCTGAAGGCATGAGCACCAATACCTCGACCCTGAGCCACGGGCACGCCGCGCAAGCGGCGGCCCATGGCCATGACGACCACGAGCACCACGACACCGGCGGCAACACCGTCTTCGGTTTCTGGGTGTACCTGATGAGCGACTGCCTCATCTTCGCCTCGCTGTTTGCCACCTACGTGGTGCTGTCCGGCGGTACCGACGGCGGCCCCGGCGCGAAGGACCTGTTCGAGCTGCCGTTCGTGGCGTGGGAAACCGCGCTGCTGCTGACCTCGTCGCTGACCTTCGGCCTGGGCATGATCGCCATGCACCGCAAGCAGGTCGGCCAGATGTTCCTGTGGCTGGCGGTTACCTGGCTGCTGGGCTTCGGCTTCATGTGCATGGAAGTCTATGAGTTCCAGCACCTGATCCATCAGGGCTACGGTCCGGACCGCAGTGCCTTCCTGTCGGCGTTCTTCGCCCTGGTCGGTACCCACGGCCTGCACGTCAGCGCCGGCCTGCTGTGGCTGCTGGTGATGTTCGTGCAGCTGAAGAAGTACGGCCTGACCCCGACCAACAAGACCCGCATGGCGTGCCTGAGCCTGTTCTGGCACTTCCTGGACCTGATCTGGATCGGCGTGTTCTCCGTCGTCTACCTCAATGGAGCGCTGTAATGGCACATGACAACCACGCACACGACCACGGCACCGGCGGCGAAAGCCACGGCAGCGTGAAGTCGTACCTGATCGGCTTCGTGCTGGCGGTGGTGCTGACCGTCATCCCGTTCTGGATGGTGATGTCGGGCGACTTCTCCCGCACTGTCAACGGTGTGGTGATCGCGGTTACCGCGGTGCTGCAGATGCTGGTCCACCTGGTGTTCTTCCTGCACCTGGACCGCTCGTCGGAAAGCCGCTGGAACGTCAACGCTGCGGCCTTCACCATCGTGGTGATCGGCATCATCGTGGTCGGCACCCTGTGGGTCATGCACAACATGAACGTGCACATGATGCACTGACGTCCTGGCGACGTTGCCACGCAGAAAGGCCGCCCTCGGGCGGCCTTTCTGTTGGCGGGTGGAGGGCAGCACGTGCAACGCATGCCAGGGGGTAATGCCGGCCCGGAGATCCACCCCATACGGGCATGGGGTCAGGGCCCTTGCCCGCGGCAAGGGATCCGATCCGGCAGTGCCGGCACAGGGGGGTAGTGCCGGCCGCTGGCCGGCAATTACGCGAAGCCGGCCAGCGGCCGGCTCTACCAGGGGATCCACCCCATACGGGCATGGGGTCAGAGCCCTTGCCCGCGGCAAGGGATCCGACCCGGCATGGCCGGCACAGGGTGGTAGTGCCGGCCGCTGGCCGGCAATTACGCGAAGCCGGCCAGCGGCCGGCTCTACCAAGGGATCCACCCCTTACGGGCATGGGGTCAGGGTCCTTGCCCGCGGCAAGGGATCCGACCCGGCAGTGCCGGCAGAGGGGGGTAGTGCCGGCCGCTGGCCGGCAATTGCGGGAAGCCGGCCAGCGGCCGGCTCTACCGGGAGATCCACCATACGGGCATGGGGTCAGAGCCCTTGCCCGCGGCAAGGGATCCGACCCGGCAGTGCCGGCACAGGGGGGTAGTGCCGGCCGCTGGCCGGCAATCGCAGGACGCCGGCCAGCGGCCGGCGCTACCAGAAGATCCACAGCACACGTGCGTGGGTCTCACCCCACCCGGCGCAGGAACTCGTCGGCGTCCATCGGCCGGCCCAGGTGGTAGCCCTGCAGCTGGTCGCAACCCAGCTCGCTCAGGTACTCGCGCTGCGCCTGCGTCTCCACGCCCTCGGCCACCACCTGCAGCTGCAGGGTGCGACCGAGCGCGATGATCGACGAGACGATGGCGGCATCTTCGGCATTGCATTCCAGGTCGTGCACAAAGGCGCGGTCGATCTTCAGTTCGGTGGCGGGCATGCGCTTGAGGTAAAGCAGGCTGGAATAGCCGGTGCCGAAGTCGTCGATGGCGATATGCACGCCCATCGCGGTCAGGTCGTTGAGGATCGCCAGGCTGGCATCAACGTCCTTCATCGCCGTGGTCTCGGTGATCTCCAGGGTCAGCCGCGCCGGTTCGATCCGGTGCCGCTGCAGCACCTCGCGCACGCTGTCCAGCAGTGCCGGCGAGGCGAACTGCAACGGCGAGAGATTCACTGCCATGGTCCATTCCGCATGCCCCGACTCGTGCCATGCCCGCAGCTGCGCGCAGGCGCGGTCCAGCACCCAGTCACCGATCGGCAGGATCAGGCCGCTGCGCTCGGCAATGGGAATGAACACATCCGGTGCCAGCAGGCCCAGCTCCGGATGCTGCCAGCGCAGCAGCGCCTCGGCGCCGGTGGCCGGTGCGCCGGCGGCAGGGAACTTGGGCTGGTAATGCAGGATCAGTTCGTCGCGTGCGATGGCTTTGCGCAGGTCCTGCAGCAGGCGCAGCTGGCGGTTGGCGCTGAGCTGCATCGACGGGGTGAAGAAGGTGTAGCCGTTCCGCCCGGTTTCCTTGGTGTGGTACATCGCCGCATCGGCGTGGGCCATCAGCTCGCGTTCGTTGCTGGCGTCATCCGGATACAGGGCGATGCCCAGGCTGGCACTGACCTGCAGTTCAGCCGCATCCAGCGTGAACGGTTCGCCGGCGGCGGCGATGATGCGCTCGGCCACCACCACCGCATCGTCGGGAGTATCGATGGCCAGCACGATCACGAACTCGTCGCCGCCGAGGCGGGCGAAGGTATCCTGCGGCCGCAGCTGTCCCCCGATGCGCTGTGCCACCGCCACCAGCAGGCGGTCGCCGAGCTGGTGGCCGTAGGCATCGTTGACCGCCTTGAAGCCGTCCAGGTCGCAGAACATCACCGCCACTGCATGGTTGCGCCGCCGCGCCTTCTCGATGGCCTGCTCGATGCGGTCCTGCAGCAGCATGCGGTTGGGCAGCTGGGTCAAGGGATCGTGCAGCGCGGCCTGGATCAGCTTGTCGTTGGCGTGCGCGAGCGAATCGGCCAGCAGCCCGGTGCGCACGCGCATCTGCCGGTCGAACAGCGAGGCGACCAGGGCGATGCCCAGCGTTGCCACCGTGGTGACGATCACCAGCACGGCCAGCCAGCGTGTATCGATGCCACCGCTGCCGACCGCGCCACAGATGCTGCCTTCGGGGAAGCGCGCCGCCGCCATGCCGGTGTAATGCATGCCGACGATGGCCAAGCCCATCACCAGCGAAGCAAGCGCGCGCAGCAGCAGGGTGTTGCGCCGCTCGGCGCGCAGGCGGAAGGCGATCCACAGTGCGGCGCCGGCGGCACCGATGGCCACCGCGATGGAGGCGGCAAACCAGCCCGGGTGGTAGTCGATGCCGGGCTGCATGCGCATCGCCGCCATGCCCAGGTAATGCATGGTGGCGATGCCCAGGCCCATCAGCACGGCACCGGCCAGCAGCCGGCGCCAGGGCAGGCTGGGCCGCGACACCAGCCACAGGGCATAGGCCGAAGCGCCGATCGAGACCGCCAGCGAGTACAGGGTGATGCCGAGGTCATAGCCCACCGGGATCGGCAGGTCGAAGGCCAGCATGCCGATGAAGTGCATCGACCAGATGCCCAGCCCCATGGCCGCGGCGCCGCCGGCCAGCCACCAGCGCGCCACGCGCCCCTCGGCCGTGGCCAGGCGCCCGGCCATGTCCAGCGCCGTGTACGAAGCAAGAATGGCCACCAGCAGGGAGATGGTGACCAGGCTCTGACTGTAACTGCCAGTCATGTCGAATCCAGTGGGGGAGGGAGGGGGCGCCCGCAAGGCGCACGCCCGCGACCCCTATCGGCGCGGGTGGGCAGGACTTGAGCGGTCGCAGCAGCTGCGACCCGGCTCGGCTATCCTGCCACGCCCGTTCCCGTTGCAGGAAATCACCCCGATGGCAAAAGCCCGTACCGCCTACGTCTGCAATGAATGCGGCGCCGAATTCAGCAAGTGGCAGGGCCAGTGCACCGAGTGCAATGCCTGGAACTCGCTGTCGGAAATCGTGCTGGAAAGTGCGGCGGCGACCAAGGCGCCGGCGTCGCGCCGGGCGGGCTGGGCCGGCAAGGTCGATCCGCCGAAGATCACCGCCCTGAAGGACGTGGAGCAGACCGAGCATCGCCGGGTCACGACCGGCATCGGCGAGTTCGACCGCGTGCTGGGCGGCGGCCTGGTCGAAGGCGCGGTGGTGCTGGTGGGCGGTGACCCGGGCATCGGCAAGTCGACCCTGCTGCTGCAGGCGGTGGCGAAGATGGCGGCCGAACTGCCGGTGCTGTACGTGACCGGCGAGGAATCGCTGGCCCAGGTGGCCGGCCGTGCGCATCGACTGGAGCTGCCGCTGGACGGGGTCAACGCACTGGCCGAGACCGGGGTCGAATCGATCCTGCAGCATGCCTCCCGGGCCGGCCCGCGACTGATCGTGGCCGACTCCGTGCAGACCCTGTGGACCGAGAGCCTGACCGCCGCGCCCGGTTCGGTCAGCCAGGTGCGCGAGAGCGCGGCGCGGCTGGTCCGGTTTGCCAAGGAAAGCGGCACGGCCGTGTTCCTGGTCGGCCATGTGACCAAGGAAGGTGGCATCGCCGGCCCGCGCGTGCTCGAGCACATGGTCGATGCAGTGCTGTATTTCGAGGGCGAGAGCGGCAGCCGCTTCCGCCTGTTGCGCGCGTTCAAGAACCGCTTCGGTGCAGTCAACGAACTGGGCGTGTTCGCGATGGGCGACAAGGGCCTGAAGGAGGTCTCCAACCCATCGGCGATCTTCCTCTCCGGCGGCAGCACCCATCAGCCGGGCAGCTGCGTGATGGTCACCCGCGAGGGCACCCGGCCACTGCTGGTGGAGGTGCAGGCGCTGGTCGATGCGTCGCCGCTGTCGAATCCGCGCCGTGTCGCGGTCGGCCTGGAGCAGAACCGCCTGGCCATGCTGCTGGCGGTACTGCATCGCCACGGCGGCGTGCTGGTCGGCGACCAGGACGTGTTCGTCAACGTGGTCGGTGGCATCCGCGTGCAGGAGACCGCCGCCGACCTGCCGGTGCTGCTGGCCGTGCTGTCCTCGCTGCAGGACCGGCCGCTGGCGGAAAAGACGATTGCGTTCGGCGAGGTGGGGCTGTCCGGCGAGATCCGCCCGGTGCCCAATGGTGAAGACCGGCTGCGCGAGGCCGCCACCCATGGCTTCAAGCGCGCCATCGTGCCCAAGGCCAATGCGCCCAAGGGCGGTTCGGTGAAGGGGATGGAAGTGATCGCGGTGGAGCGCCTGTCCGAGGCCATCGACGCGGCGTGATGCGCGGGGGGCCTGCCTGCGGGGCCTGCCTCTACAAACGTCATATACGGCAACGGTCAGGCTGGCTGTGCTAGTTTTTCCCGCTCGACGAAGGCGCCCTCTGGCGCCTTTCCGTGCCCAGGAGTAAACGATTACATGCAGGACACCGCGCTCACCGCCCCCAACGCCGAGATCCGTCGTGCCGGGGTCGATCTCAATGGACTGATGACGGTGCTGGGCAAGCACCTGTATTCCACCCCGGTGGTGGCGCTGCGCGAACTGGTGCAGAACGCGCACGACTCGATCATCCGCCGCCGCATCGAACAGCCTGGCATCGAAGTGCCGTCGCGCATCTCGGTGCAGGTCGATGCCGGTGCCGGCGTGCTGCGTATCATCGATACCGGTGCTGGCCTGACCCGCCAGGAGATCCACGATTACCTGGCCACCGTCGGCGTCGGCTATACCCGTGGCCTGCGCCAGGGCGGTGAGGATGACGAAGGCCTGATCGGCATGTTCGGCCTGGGTTTCCTGTCGGCCTTCGTGCTGGCGCGCCGGGTCAGCGTGCGTACCACCTCGTACCAGACGCCGGATCTGGGGCACCTGTACGTGTCCAGCAATGCCGAGCAGTACACCGTCAGCGAAGTGCCGGCACGCGCGGTCGGCACCGAAGTGGAACTGGAACTGCATCCGGACTTCCTGCCGCTGGCCAACGAGGCGCGCCTGCACGAGGTGCTGGGCCGTTACTGCGCGCTGCTGTCCGAACCGATCTTCATCGGTGCTGCGACCGAAGCGCTCAACCCCGAGCCGCCGCCGTGGCGGGGGCAGGGCGACGTGGCCGTGCACCCGGTGCAGGCACGCCGCCAGGCACTGCAGTTCGCTGCGCGCTTCGAGCACGATTTCGAGCCGATCGTCACCGTGCCGCTGCGTGCCGACGGCAGCAGCGATGCCACCGGCCTGCTGTGGGTGCAGGACGGCGCGACCTATGGCACCAGTGACAACCGCAACCTGTCGGTGTTCGTGCGCGGCATGCTGCTGGATGACGATGCCCGCGACCTGCTGCCGCCGTGGGCCGGCTTCATCGGCGGGGTGATCGAATCCTCGCGGCTGACGCCGACCGCCAGCCGCGAAGACCTGCAGCGCGATGACCACTACCGAGCCGTGCAGCATGCCTTGCTGGAGGCGCTGGTCGACGGCCTGGCCGACGTCGCGCGGCAGCAACCGGAAGCCTGGCGGCGGGTCCTGGCCCGCCACAACGAGGCCCTGCTGGGCGCAGCGCTGTGCGATGACCGCCTGTTCGAACTGCTGATGGAGCATGTGCGCGTGCCGACCTCGCAGGGCGACCTGCCGGCCAGTGCCCTGCCGGCGCGCGGTGCCGTGCATGTCATCCTCGACAACGGCGGTGGCTTCGAAGAGATGCTGTTCCGCGCGATGGGGGTGCCGGTCGCGCATGGCCACCGCTACGCAGTGGTGCCGTTCCTGCGGCGCTGGGCCCAGGCCAAGGGCCTGCGCCTGGTTGAACTCGGCACCGAGCAGGGCAACCGCGCACTGTTCCGCAGCGATGACAGCCTCGACGAGGCGCAGCTGGCCTGGCTGCGCGAACAGCTGGGCGATGGCGAGCAGCTGCTGCCGGCGCGCTTCAGCCCGGAGGCACTGCCGGTGGTGGTGGTGCCCGACCGCGAGGCCGAACTGAAGCAGCGCCTGGAGGACGACGAGAACGACAAGCGCGTCTCGATGGCCGCGCTGCGCCTGGCGCGCCAGTTCACCGCGCGCATCGAATCACGCGCGCCGTCGCGGCTGTACCTCAATCTCGACAACCCGGCCGTGCAGGCGCTGTTGCGTGCCCAGCGCGAGGGCCATCCCCAGGCCGACGCCGCCGCACGCCTGCTGCGCTCGCTGAAGATCATCGTCGCCGCGCAGGGGCGCCCACTGGCGCGCGCGGCGACCACCGCAGGCCCTGACCTCAATGGCGCCTTTACCGATATCGCCGGTGCCCTGCAGCAGATGCTGCGCTGAGCACCGCACCTTCTCATCCAGCCTTCGCTAGACAGGAGCATTCATCCCCATGGACATCTGGAACTGGGTCGAAAAACTGCAGGGTGACCTGCGCCAGGCCGGCCAGGCGCAGAACGCGCACCTGCTGAACCGTCTCGCCGACGAGGTCAGTGAACTGCAGATCGACCGCGTCGATGCGCTGCTGCCCGAGGCGCGTGCGCTGGGCAAGGCGCTGGACAACCCGTGGGTCGACGTCTATGTCGGCCACTGGGCCCTGCGCAACCGCGTCGGCAACCGCGTGGAAGGCGAGAGCGCACTCGGCGAAGCCGTAGCGCTGTTTGAACGGGCACATCGCGAGGACACGCTGGAGTGCCCGCAGTCGATCTGCGTGACCCAGGACCTGGCGGCCTGCTACGGCAACATCGATGGCCCGGGCTGGGTGCCCGAGCGCATCGAGGTGTGCGACGAAACGCTGGGCCGCATCGATCCGAGCTGGGCCTGTTTCCAGTGCCTGAGCTGCGAGAAGGCCGATGCACTGCTCGATGATGGCCGTGGCCAGGAGGCGCTGGATTACCTGCAGGTGCAGGCCGATGCCGTGGAAGCCTGTGGCAAGGAAGTGTTCGACAGCTTCCCGGAGATGCAGATCAAGATCCTGCTCGCTGTCGGCCGCGCCGACGAGGCACTGGCGCTGATCGAGAAGCGCGAGGCCGAAGTGGCAGCCTCCGGGGAGTACGAGCCGGCCAACTGCACGGTGCCGCGTCGCCTGTCCAAGGCCTGGGCGCTGGCCCAGCTGGGCCGCGACGAAGAGGCGCTGCAGCAGCTGGTGCCGTGGAGCGAGCTGACCCCGAACTACTGGCGGTTGTGGGCGAACACCGCCGCCGCGCTGTGCCAGCGTGCCCCGGCACGCAATACCTGGGATCTGGGTACGCGCTTCAATACGATCATCGAGCACTTCGCGCGCGTCGGATCGCATCGCCTGCTGATCGAAGTGGCAGCGTTGAGCCTGGAGCTGGCGCTGCAGCGCGGTGCGCGCTGGGTCGCGCTGCGCCAGCTGGAACTGGCCCGCACCCATCTGGCGCAGCTGCGCCAGGACCGTGGTGCAGCGGCCCTGGTGGCCGGCCTGGCCGCGCGCATCGAGGCATTGCCGGACGTCGCGCCGCTGCCGGTGCCGGCCGGCGAGCTGCTGGCATGGCTGGACGCGCAGGGCGAACAGAACCAGGCGCGCGACCCCGAGCGCGAGGCGCAGTGGTTGCTGCAGGCGCATGCCGAGCTGCCCGATGACGAGGCGCTTGCCGAGATGGCGGCCTCGGCGCTGAACGCCTGCGGCGCGCAGGCCGAGGCGCGAGCGCTGCTGTGGCGGTTCGTACGCAGCCATGCGCAGAACGATGGCCCCGCGGCCTACACGCTGATGCGCTGGCTGGCCGAGCAGGGGGACGACGACGGCCTGCGCCAGCTGGCCGAGGTCTACCGCAGCAGCGTGCCCGTGTTCGCGCACTGGTGCGAGGTGCAGCGCGCACGCCGCGTGTCCGACTGGCCGGCGCTGGAGCAGGCGGCCCGATCGCTGCTGGAACTGTCTCCGGGCTCGCACGGCGCGCGCGGCACGCTGGCGCGCATGTACATGGAAACCGGTCGCTTCAGCGAAGCGCAGGCGTGCTATGCACAGCTGGTCGAACTGCTGGACGAGCCCAATGCCGCGCACTGGGACCACATGAGTGCGGCAAGCGCGGCACGCGACTGGGATGCGGTGCGCCGCTCGGCTGCGGCGCTTGGCATGGAGCTGTCCAGCCACGAGGGCGTGGTCGAGGAACCGTGGGGCTGGGTGATCATCCGCAGCGAAGAGAACGGCGAACCGATGGAGTACTACGCCCGCCGCAGCGGACCGGTGACCGCGCGCATCGTCGAGAATGCGCCGTCCAACCGCGCCCAGCAGGTGGGCGACTGGGTGGTGTTCGATGCCGCGCTGGTGCATCCGGCTCCCGAGGAGGAGGAAGCGCGCGAGCAGTTCATCCCGACCTATGCGCAGGTGCATGTACTGGAGCGCGGCGGCTTTGCCCGCAGCTGGATGATCGATGGCGCGCACCCGGGCGAAGAGGCCTGGAATGCCTTCGTCGAGGCGGCCGAAGCACAGGGCTGGAAGGTGTGGTCGCACAACCGCCCGGACTACACCGTCACCGACCCCGATGTGGAAGAGGGCACGCTGCCCGGCCTGCTGTTCACCGTCGCCCAGCCGCAGGACCATGCGCCGCTGGCGCTGCACCGCTTCCTGCAGCAGCACACCGCGACGTGGCCGCATCCGCATTGCTGGCTGCGCCTGGCTGAAGCCTGTGACCAGGATCGCCAGCCGCATCTGGACGTGATCGAGCGTTACGGCCTGTAAGCCGGGTATCGGGTAGTGCCGGCCGCTGGCCGGCAGCACCGGGATATCCTGTGTAGCCGGCCCGCGGCCGGCACTACCTCAAGGAGGAATACATGCGGAAGACAGGGATGTTCGTGCTTGCCGGGCTGTTGCTGGCCCCCACCGTGCAGGCCGCACCGGCCTGCCAGGAACCCGTGGCCGTTGCCCGTGCCTTCTTCGAGGCGACGACCGTCGATGGCGACCTGCTGGAACCGCCACCGGCGCTGGTCAGCCCGGCGTTCGGCAACGCACTGCGCGGCGAGCGCGCCTGCCAGCAGCGCGAAGAAGGCATCTGCACGATCGATTCCGATCCGTGGCTGGATGCGCAGGACGGCGACGTTGAAACCCCGGTGCGTTACCGCTGGAAAGAGGCGTCGGCCACCGCGGGCCAGGTCGAGATGCGCTATGCGGTATGGAAGAAGGCCTACCTGACCCGCCTGCCGATGGTGCGCCAGGGCCAGGGCTGCTGGCAGGTCGATGACATTCTCACCAACAGTGGACGCTCGGTACGGAAGATCCTGGCGCAGCCGCTGCCTTGATCGTCTGCGGCATCCACGCAGGGCGTGGTTCAGTTGCCGGCCCGGCCCGCGGCCGGTATTACCGGGCCATTACGCCTTAACGCGTATGCCCGAACACCAGTTCGATCACGAACTGGCTGCCGAAGAACGCCAGCAGCAGCAACAGCATCGCCGCCAGCGTCCAGTGCACGGCCTTCATGCCGCGCCAGCCGTAACGACGGCGTCCGACCAGCAGCACGCCGAACACGATCCACGACAGCACGCTCAGCACGGTCTTGTGCACCAGCTTCTGCGCCAGCAGGTCATCGACGAACAGCACGCCGGTGACCAGGGTCAGGGTCAGCAGCGCGAAGCCGACCGTGATCACCCGGAACAGCAGCGATTCCAGGTCGGCCAGCGGTGGCAGCGCGCGCAGCCACGGCCGGAACTCACGGCGGCGCAGCGCGCGTTCCTGCAGCCACAGCATGATCGCCAGCAGAGCGGCGATGCTCAGCGTGGCGTAGGCCAGCAGCGCCAGCCATGCGTGGCTGGCCAGGCGCCAGCCCAGCACCTTGCTCGGCTCGTGGCCGTAGCCGTGATAGGCCAGCAGCAGTACCGCGGCCAGTGGGAACACCACCACGCCCAGCGCCGACATGCGGCCGCGCGCGCCCACCAGCGAGGTCAGCCAGGCCATGCCCAGGCCGACCAGCGACAGCGCGGCGAAGAAGTGCATGTCCGGCCCGCCCGTGGTACGCATCGCCACCATCACGTGGTAACCGCCATGCAGCAGCATCGCCGGCAGGGCCGGCCACAGCCAGGTGGGCGAGCCGGAGGTTTCATCGCGGCCGAGCGCGCGCACCAGCAGGGCACTGGCAGCCAGGTAGAGCAGGACGGCGATGAGAACGATTGTCATCGTTGCAGTTTCGCATACCCCTGCGGTGGTGGCGACGGCCCCGTCGTCGCAGCCCGGGCAGACAGCCGGACCCGTTATACTGTCGGCCTTATTGTCCCCCGCTTTCAGACAGGTTGCGCCGCATGTTCGAGTCCCTGACCCAGCGCCTTTCCGGCACCATCGAGCGCCTGCGTGGCCGCGGCCGCCTGACCGAGGAGAACATCCGCGAGGCGACCCGCGAAGTACGCATCGCGCTGCTCGAGGCCGACGTTGCGTTGCCGGTGGTGCAGGCCCTGATCGAGCGCATCAAGGTGCGTGCGGTCGGCCAGGAAGTGCTGAAGTCGCTGACCCCGGGCCAGGCCCTGATCAAGGTGGTGCGCGACGAACTGACCGCGGTCATGGGCGCCGAAGCCAGCGACCTGAACCTCAACGTGCCCGCCCCGGCCATCATCCTGATGGCGGGCCTGCAGGGCGCCGGCAAGACCACCACGGTCGGCAAGCTGGCCAAGCACCTGAAGGAAAAGCGCAAGAAGAAGGTGATGGTGGTCTCGGCCGACGTCTACCGTCCGGCCGCGATCGAGCAGCTGAAGACCCTGGCCGAGCAGGTGGGCGTGCTGTTCTTCCCGTCCAGCGCCGACCAGAAGCCGGAAGCCATCGTCCGCGCCGCCATCGACGATGCCCGCAAGTCGTTCGTCGACGTACTGCTGGTCGATACCGCCGGCCGCTTGGCCATCGACGAAGCGATGATGGCCGAGATCAAGGCCCTGCACGCGGCGGTGAATCCGGCCGAAACCCTGTTCGTGGTCGACGCCATGACCGGCCAGGACGCGGCCAACACCGCCAAGGCCTTCGGCGACGCGCTGCCGCTGACCGGCGTGGTGCTGACCAAGACCGACGGTGACGCCCGTGGCGGCGCCGCACTGAGCGTGCGCTACATCACCGGCAAGCCGATCAAGTTCGTCGGTGTCAGCGAAAAGCCGGAAGGCCTGGACGTGTTCCATCCGGACCGTATCGCCAGCCGCATCCTCGACATGGGCGACGTGCTGTCGCTGGTCGAGCAGGTGGAGCAGCAGGTCGACAAGGACAAGGCGGCCAAGCTGGCCGAGAAGGTCGCCAAGGGCAAGAAGTTCGACCTGAACGACATGCGCGACCAGCTTGAGCAGATGCAGAACATGGGCGGCATCGGCGGCCTGATGGACAAGCTGCCAGGCCTGGGCAACATCCCCGACCATCTGAAGCAGCAGGTCAGCCAGGGCAAGGAAGTGCCGCGCATGATCGCCATCATCAGCTCGATGACCAAGAAGGAACGGCGCAACCCGAACCTGCTCAACGGCTCGCGCCGCGCGCGCATCGCCAAGGGCTCGGGCGTGACCCCGGCCGACGTCAACAAGCTGATGAAGCAGTACATGCAGATGGAAAAGATGATGAGCAAGATGGCCGGCGGCGGCATGAAGGGCATGCTGCGCAGCATGAAGGGCATGATGGGTGCCATGGGCGGCCGTGGCATGCCGTTCCGTTGATGAGGGCCCCGGTCGCAGTGTGATGTAGCGCCCGAGCCCACGCTCGGGCGGCGGCGCAAGCGCCGCAGCAGGCGGTCGGGCAACGGGCTCGACGCCACCCCTGTCCCGCGCGCACCATGGTGGCCTGTCCGAAACGATGGGCCGTCATGCAGAGTTCCGCTGTAACTTCCCGCGTCGAGGCGTTCTGCCGGCGCTTTGGCGTATCCGTTCCGATCCTGCTGGCACCGATGGCCGGTGCCTGTCCGGTGCCGTTGTCGGCCGCGCTGGCCAACGCCGGCAGCATGGGCGCGATGGGCGCGGTGTTGTCCTCTTCGGCCGATATCGGTCGCTGGATGGACGAATTCCGCGCCGCTTCGACCGGCCCGGCCCAGGTGAACCTGTGGGTGCCCGATCCCGCACCGACCCGTGATGTGGCCGCCGAGGCCGCCAGCCGCGCTTTCCTCGCGCAGTGGGGCCCGGACGTCCCAGCCAGCGCCGCCGACGCCACGCCTGCCGATTTCGAAGAACAGTTCGCCGCGCTGCTGGCGGCGCGTCCAGCGGTGGCCTCGACCATCATGGGCGTGCTGCTGCCGCGCCACGTGCAGCAGCTGAAGGATGCCGGCATTGCCTGGATCGCCTGCACGACCACCTTGTCCGAAGCGCGTGCGGCACAGGACGCCGGTGCCGATGCGGTGGTGGCACAGGGCGCCGAGGCCGGTGGCCACCGCGGCGCGTTCGATCCGGCGCTGGCCGAGCGCCAGCTGGTCGGGTTGTTCGCACTGCTGCCACGCCTGGCCGATCACCTGCAGATCCCGGTCATTGCCGCGGGCGGTATTGCCGACGGCCGTGGCATCGCTGCCGCACTCACCCTGGGCGCCAGCGCCGTGCAGATCGGCACCGCCTTCCTGCGCACGCCGGAAGCAGCGATTGCGTCGGCGTGGGCCGATGGGCTGGCCGCCAGCGAACCGGAAGATACCTGGCCGACGCGTGCGTTCAGTGGCCGCCTCGGCCGCGGCCTGGCGACCCCGTATGTGCGCGCTGCTGCTGCCGAAGGCGCCCCCGCGCCGTGCCCGTACCCGGTGCAGCGTGGCCTGACCGCGCCGATGCGCAGGCAGGCCGTGCAGGAAAATCGCCTGGCGGCGATGCAGGCCTGGGCCGGGCAGTCAGCATGGATGGCGCCGGCACAGCCGGCCGCCGGCGTGCTGCGCGGCATGTGGGAACAGGCGCAGGCACTGCTGCGATGAGGGTCACCTGCAATGGCCAGCCGGCGCAGGTGGAGGACCTGCTGCCGGCGCTGGTGAACTACGGCCACTTCACCTCGCTGCAGGCGCGGGGCGATGCGGTGCAGGGACTGGACCTGCATCTGGCGCGGCTGTCACAGGCCACGCGTGTACTGTTCGGCAGCGAGCTGGATACGGGGCAGGTACGGGGCTGGATGGCACAGGCGCTGCAGCAGGCCGGCCTGGCCGATGCCTCGCTGCGGGTGACGGTGTACTCGCGCCGGTTCGATTTCCGCAGCCCGCTGGCGGCGGTGCCGGTGGACGTGCTGGTGGCGGTGTCCGCACCGGTGGCCCTGGCCGCGCCCAAGCGCGTGCGCAGCGTGGCCTGGCAGCGCGAAATGCCGCAGATCAAGCATGTGGGCACGTTTGGCCTGTTCGCTGAGCGTCGCGCGGCGATGGCGGACGGATTCGACGACGTGCTGTTCGTGACCGCCGATGGCGAAGTGAGTGAAGGCAGTACCTGGAACCTGGCCGTGCACGATGGTGAACGGCTGCTCTGGCCGCAGGCGCCGGCCCTGCGCGGTACGGCCGAAGCGCTGCTGAAGCGGCATTGGCCGGGGGCACAGGCGACGCAGCCGTTGCGGCTGGCGGCCCTGGCCGGTGTGAAGGGCGCTTTTGCCTGCAACGCCAGCGGCCTGTGGGCGCTGGACGCCATCGACGGGCATGTCCTGCCCGGCTCGCAGGCGCTGGCTGAACAGGGCAGGGCGGTGCTGGCGGCGGTGGCGTGGCAGCCGCTTTCCTGAACGAGGCGCGTGGTTGCCGATCGCTGGGCATAGCCGGACGCTACCTTGAAGCGTTGCAGCCGGTAGCGCCGGGCCATGCCCGGCGAATGCGTCCGCAGCGAACAACACTCAGGAGTTCCAATCAGATATGGGTACGGTCACCGAGCAGCATCGCGCGGTAGCGATGCACGCAATCAAGGTCATGGGCGCTGAGGGGCGGCCCAAGGTCCAGGCCTTTCACGATGATCATCGCCTGCGTTCGGTCGATATCCTCACGACGTTCAGCTCTCCGGAAGCAGGGCTGAAGTCCATCTCGTCCATCGGCCTATCGGATTCTGTGTTACGTCATGCGGAGGGGCAAGAACTGGGAACGCGCGTCGAGCTGTGTGCGTGTGCAGAAGAGGACGCGCTGCATTGGGACAACGTCGTCGCCTCGACGGCTTTCGCGATCATGCGCGATCGTGCGGCGGTGCAGCCTGGTAGCGTGATTCCCGACATCCTGCAGGACTACTTCCGGTCGACCCGGATGCCGCACGTCTATCTGGTGCCGCCCTTCTTCTGGAATGACGGCAGGTTCCCGGGGCTGCAGTTCCCGCCGGTGGCCATCAACTGGCTGCAGTGCATCGCCATCCACGAATCCGAGCGGCAACTTGTCGAGCGGATTGGCGGCGACGCATTTGACGACCTGCTGCAGCGGCACGAGGTAGATGTGCTGGACATGCATCGGGCGCCGGTAACTGGAGCGCTCTGACGCTATCGTCCCGGGAATCTTGGAGGGGTGGTCGGGGGTCGATCACTTTGCTGAACGAAAGTGGAGAGGCATAGCCCTGCGCTACCGTGAAGATGGATAAAGCCGGGGGTTGGCTCGGCCGGGCTCTGCCGCTATAATCGCCCGCTTACCTCGCCATCCTGGCGACTGGGCAATAGGAAAAACACCATGGTCAAGATTCGACTGACCCGCGGCGGCGCCAAGAAGCGTCCGTTCTACCACATCATCGTCACCGACGTGCGCAGCGCGCGCGACGGCCGCAACATCGAGCGCGTTGGCTTCTACAACCCGGTCGCCCAGGGCGCCGAGAAGCGCATCGAGCTGGACCTGGCCCGCGTTGACCATTGGGTCAAGAACGGCGCCCAGCCGACCGACAAGGTCCGCAACCTGATCAAGGAAGCGACCAAGTCCCAGGCCGCTGCGGCCTGATCCTGACGGGCCACGCTTCGGCGTGGCCCTCTTGGTTGAAGCAGATGAAAGATATCGAGCGCCGCATCCTGCTGGGCAGGGTAGTCGGCGCTTTTGGTGTGCGCGGCGAGATCAAGCTCGAGTCCTGGACCGAGCCACGTTCCGCCATTTTCCGTTACCAGCCGTGGATCGTGCGCAGCCCGTCCGGCGTGGAAACCACGCTTGAAGGCGTGCGTGGCCGTGACAGCGGCAAGCACCTGGTCGCCCGTTTCCCCGGCGTCGAGGACCGCGATACCGTCGAAGCGATGCGCGGCACCGAGATCTACGTGGCCCGCAGCGCGTTGCCGCCGCCGAAGCCCGATGAGTATTACTGGGTGGACCTGGAAGGCCTGGACGTGAAGACCACCGAGGGCGTTGCCCTGGGCCAGGTCTCGCACCTGTTCAGCACCGGCGCCAACGACGTGGTGGTGGTCCGTGGCGACCGCGAGCGGATGATTCCGTTCGTGCAGCCGGATTTCGTCAAATCGGTCGATTTCGAGGCCAACCTGGTCGTGGTCGACTGGGATCCCGAGTTCTGAGCCTGAGCATGCGTTTCGACGTCATCACCCTGTTCCCCGAGTTCGTCGCCCAGTCCGCTGGGCTGGGCGTGGTCGGGCGTGCGCAGGAGAAGGGGCTGTTCAGCCTGCATGGCTGGAATCCCCGTGATTACGCCGAAGGCAACTACCGCCGCGTGGACGACCGTCCGTTCGGCGGCGGTCCGGGCATGGTGATGCTGATCGAGCCGTTGCAGGCCTGCCTGCAGGCGATCCGTGAGGCTGATCCGACCCCGGCTCCGGTGATTTACCTCAGCCCGCAGGGTGCGCCGTTGACCCAGGCCAAGGTGCGGGAACTGGCGGCGCTGCCGCGCATGGTCCTGCTCTGCGGCCGTTACGAGGGCATCGACGAGCGTTTCCTGGAGGCCAATGTCGACCAGGAGATCTCCCTCGGCGACTACGTGCTGTCCGGGGGCGAGCTGGGCGCGGCGGTGATCATCGACGCCGTGGCCCGCCTGCAGGACGGTGCCCTGAACGATGCGGAATCGGCGGCGCAGGACAGCTTCGAGGGCGACCTCGGCCTGCTCGACTGCCCGCATTACAGCCAGCCGGCCCAGCACCCGCTGGGGGACGTGCCGGAGGTGCTGCGCTCGGGCAACCACGCGGCCATCGCCGCCTGGCGCCGCCAGCAGTCGCTGCTCCGGACCGCCCAGCGGCGCCCGGACCTGCTGGATGAACAGGCACTGGGCAAGGCCGACCGCAAACTGCTGGAGCAGGGCCGCCAGGCCCGGAACCAGAAGGCCAGCCCCTAGCGCAGGGCTGGCTTTATCGGCTATCATGGCCAATTCCCGCCAGCCCCGGTTGGCGCGCGCAGTACCCAAAACAAACGTGCAGCACAGTCCGGTGACTGCATGAGCCTACGTTGTCGATACGACACGCCCACCCGAACAAGAATCGGTGTAACCCATGAGCAAGCTGAACAAGTCCATCGTCGCGGAATTCGAATCCGCCCAGATCACCCGTGAACTGCCGAAGTTCAGCCAGGGCGACACCGTTGTCGTCAACGTGAAGGTGAAGGAAGGCAGCCGCGAGCGCGTGCAGGCCTACGAAGGCGTCGTCATCGCCACCAAGAACGCCGGCCTGAACTCCTCGTTCACCGTCCGCAAGATCTCGCACGGCTACGGCGTCGAGCGCGTTTTCCAGACCCACAGCGCCATCATCGACTCGGTCGAAGTGAAGCGTCGTGGTAAGGTCCGCGCCGGCAAGCTGTACTACCTGCGTGGCCTGGAAGGCAAGGCTGCCCGCATCAAGGAAGACCTGGCTGCCGCTGCTGCCGCCAAGGCTGCCCGTCTGGCCGACAAGGCCTGATAAACAACTTCGGTTGTTGCCGCGACGGCCACCTTCGGGTGGCCGTTTGCGTTTCCGGCATCGCATCGGCCACGATGAATTGATGAATGACATCAACCGGCATTACCCCGCCGTGATCCAGTCGGCGCTGCGCTTCCTGGACGGCAAGGGGCTGGCACGCGGGCAATCGGCGCCGCTGTTGCATCGGCTGCTGTGGCGCGCCGGCATCGCACTGCCGCCGCCGATCCTGGCTGGCTTCGGTACCAACGCGCTGGTGCAGGGCCTGCTGTTCGGGCTGTTCTGGACCGCGCTGATGTGGCTGATGCTGTGGCAGGGCAGCGAACGTCCGCTGGTGCTGTTGCTGGTGGCCGGCCTGGTGGCCGGAGCGCTGTTCGGCATGATGATGGCGGCGCTGATGCGCTCGCTGCGCCGCCACCGTAAGCTGCCGGACTGGCGCCAGTTCCGGGCGCGGCAGGCCGACTGAGCCGATGGCGCACTGCGCCGTGACCGACGGCTACGGGCCGCGCTAGGCTGCCGCATCATCCCGATGCCCGTACCGTGCGATGCCTGCCAAGCGAACCGCACCCACCGCTGCGCCCACCCTGCTGTCCGGTGGCAATCCGCAGATCGCCAAGGGCGAGGGCGATGCCCCGGTGCAGGCGTACATCGCCGCCATGCCGGACTGGAAACGCCCGATTGGCGCGCGACTGGATGCCCTGATCGAACGGGCCGTACCCGGCGTGCACAAGGCGGTGAAGTGGAACTCGCCGATGTATGCGGTGGCCGCCGGCGCGGGCTGGTTTCTCAGCTTCCATTGCTTCACCCGCTACATCAAGGTGGCC
Source organism: Stenotrophomonas sp. PI_27 (assembly GCF_027854495.1). Taxonomy (NCBI): domain Bacteria; kingdom Pseudomonadati; phylum Pseudomonadota; class Gammaproteobacteria; order Lysobacterales; family Lysobacteraceae; genus Stenotrophomonas; species Stenotrophomonas sp. PI_27. Next base: position 99,625 of record NZ_JAJNOF010000012.1, on the reverse strand, counting down.
TTTTTCCGCGGCGCTGCACTGACGCCGCCGCCACCGGAGCCGTCCAGGAGCGCCGACACGCGCTACCTGCACATCCACGAATCCGGCCTGTTGGATGAAGCGCAGTTCCTGGACTGGGTGCGCCAGGCCGCCGCGTTGCCCGGCGAGCGCATGTAAGCCCGGCATTCCGATTCCCTTCCCGACGAGAGTCCCTGATGGCCACGCATGCTCCGAACCCTGCCGATGCTGGAACCCCGGCGGCCGAACTGATTGATGCACGCATCGCCGACCTGGGTGACTGGCGCGGCGAAACGCTGGCACGCGTGCGTGCATTGATCCATGAAGCGCTGCCGGACGTGCAGGAAACCTGGAAATGGCGCGGTACACCGGTGTGGGAGCACAACGGCATCCTGTGCACCGGTGAGGCCTACAGGAAGGCGGTGAAGCTGACCTTCGCCCACGGTGCAGCGCTGGCCGACCCGAAAGGTCTGTTCAACGCCAGCCTGGAAGGCAACACGCGGCGTGCGATCGACATTCATGAAGGCGTGATGCCGGATGCCGCGGCGTTCAAGGCGCTGCTGCGCGCGGCGGCGGCGTTCAACGCGGCGAAGAAGAAGCGGTAGAGCCGGCCGCTGGCCGGCTGTTGCGCGATGCTGCTGGAGAGGTGTGAGGTTGCCGGCCAGCGGCCGGCACTACCGTGTCATTCAGCAGATGCGTGCGGCGGCGGCGTTCAACGCGGCGAAGAAGAAGCGGTAGAGCCGGCCGCTGGCCGGCTGTTGCGCGATGCCGCTGGAGAGGTGTGAGGTTGCCGACCAGCGGCCGGCACTACCGTGGCATTCAGCAGATGCGTGCGGCGGCGGCGTTCAACGCGGCGAAGAAGAAGCGGTAGAGCCGGCCGCTGGCCGGCTGTTGCGCGATGCCGCTGGAGAGGTGTGAAGTTGCCGGCCAGCGGCCGGCACTACCGTGTCATTGGCCGGTCCGTGAGGTTGCCGGCCAGCGGCCGGCACTACCGTGGCGGCGCGGCATCCGGGTCCGCCACCGGCGATGGCGGGCAGGCCGGAATTTCCGACGGCGTGGCCAGCGCTTCGGCGTGTGACGGCTTGCCCAGCATCCTTGCCTTGCGCCAGCCGCCCCAGCGGTAATACGCCAGCGACAGCAGCATCGAGACCAGCGAGCTGACCGGGAAGCTCCACCAGATCGCATCGGCGCCCCAGTACGGCTGCAGCAGCTCGGCGAACGGCACGCGCACGCCCCACAGCGAGCCGGCCAGGATCAGCAGCGGCGGAATCACCGCGCCGGTGGAGCGCACCACGCCGGAGATCACGAAGCTGACGCCGAAGAACAGGAACGAGCCGATCACCACATGGTTGAGGTGACGGGCGATGTCCAGCGCCTGGCTGGCCGGCGGCAGGAACAGGGCCAGCAGCTGGCGATCGAACAGCACCAGCGGCAGGATCAGCGCGCCGGTCAACAGGAAATTGAACAGCACGCCCTGGCGTGCAGTGCCGCGCACGCGGTCCCAGCGCTGTGCACCGACGTTCTGTGCGGCCATCGAAGAGCACGCCGCACCGATCGCCATCGCCGGCATCTGCAGGTAGTTCCACAGTTGCAGGGAAGCGCCGTAGCCGGCGGCGGTGTCGGTGCCGTACTGGTTGACCATGGTCATCAGCAGGATCACCGACAGCGAGATCAGCACCATCTGCAGGCCCATCGGCACGCCCTTGACCACCAGCGCCTTGAGGATGGCCATGTCGAGCTTGAACAGGCGCATGTCGGCGCGGCCCAGCCACAGGGTGTGGCGCTTGTGCCGCATGTACAGCAGCAGGCCGGCCAGCGACAGCGTCTGCGCGACCAGCGTGGCCCAGGCCGAGCCGGCGATGCCCAGCGCGGGGAGCGGCCCCATGCCGAAGATCAGCACCGGGTTCAGCACGATGTCCAGCGCCACCGACACCAGCAGGAAACGGAACGGCGTGCGCGAATCACCGGCACCGCGCAGCGCAGCGGTGAGGAAGGCGAACGCGTACAGCGTCGGCATCGCCAGGAAGATGATCTGCAGGTAGGCCTCGGCCAGCGGCAGCGAGGGGGCGGGCGTGCCCATCGCCGCCAGCAGCGGGTGGGCCATGAACCAGCCAGCGATGGCGATGATCACCGAAAGGCCGATGAAGAACGTGGCGCTGGTGCCGACCACGCGGCGTGCCTGCGCGATGTCGCGCGCGCCGATCGCCTGGCCGATCAGGATGGTCGAGGCCATGCCGAAGCCGAACACCGAGCCGATCAGGAAGAACATGATGTTGTTGGCGTTCGCGGTGGCGGTCAGTGCCGCCTCACCGAGGAAGCGCCCGACCGAGACCGCGTTCACCGAACCGTTCAGCGACTGCGCGATGTTGCCCGCCAGGATCGGCAGGGAAAACAACAGGAGATTGCGGCCGATCGGGCCGGAGGTCAGGTCAAGCGGCGCTTTGGCCATGGAGTGGTGATCGAATCCCGGGAGGCGCACACTAGCACCAAGCCGGTTTGCGGGATGTGGCAATGCATCAACGACTGCAGGTGAAGCGGAGGCTGGCGCTGGCCTTGATCGGCGCCGCGCTGGCCGCATGTTCGACAGGCGACCGGCTGGGCGATGCCCAGGTGCGGCCGACCGACCGTCCCGAGTGCCTGGTCGGCAGCCAGCGCCAGGATCTGTCTGCTGGCGTACCCACGTTGATCGGGGGCAGCGGCTGCCGCACCGACCCTGACAACCCGCGTCCCCTGAACAAGCGAACGGAGTAGTCCCTGCCGATGACCGAGCTTTCCCCGTTGTCGCCCAGCGTCCGCCTGGACATCTGGCTGTGGGCGGCCCGTTTCTTCAAGACCCGCAGCCTGGCCAAGCAGGCGATCGAGACCGGCAAGGTCAGCGTCGCCGGGCAGCGCCCGAAATCCTCACGCGCGGTGCGCGTGGGCGAGCAGCTGCAGGTCGACCGCGGTGAGGAGCATTTCGAGATCCAGGTGCTCGGGCTGAGCGACCAGCGCGGTCCCGCCCCCGCGGCGCAGCAGCTGTATGCCGAGAGTGAGGCCTCCAAGGCACGCCGTGCCGAACAGCGCGCGCTGCGCATCGCTGCGCGCGATGGTTTCCAGCCGCCGGAGCACAAGCCGGACAAGCGCGCGCGGCGGTTGATACGCGCACTTGGCGATATCGACGCGCTGTAGGCCGGCGCCGGGCCGGTGCCCGGCGCGCGCAGCCCTCAGCGCTTGCCGCCCAGCAGGCTGCCGCCGATCTTCAGCAGATCGCCCACCCCGAACTGGCCGTCACCGTCCTGGTCCAGCACGCTGCCAAGCAGGCCGCCGGCGATGCCGCCCTGCTGCTGCACCTGCTGCTTTTCCTGGCCGAGCGCCTGGCTGAGCGAGCCGGCATCGGCCTGGCCGCCACCGAGGCGCTGGGCAAGGAAGGCCATCACGATCGGGGCGAGGATCTGCAGCAGCTGGCTGGTGCGGCCGCTGTCGAGCTGGGTGGCCTGGGCCAGGCCGGTTTCCACCTTCTGCTGGCTGCCACCGAAGATGTGGCCGAGGATGCCGGCGCCGTCGCTGGCGGCACCACCGCCACCGCCGCCCAGCACCGAACCGAGCACGCTGCCCAGGTCCAGCCCACTGTGGTTGTTCTGCAGGGCGCCGAGCAGCGCCTGCGCGCCCTGCGGCTGCGAGGCGTTGTTCCCCAGCGCGCCCATCAGCACCGGCAGTGCGGCACTGATCGCGCCGGAGGCCTGGGTATCGCTGATGCCAAGCTGCTGCGACACCTGCTGCAGCGGGGCGCCCTGCAGTTTGGCGAGAAGTTCATCGGTCAGGCTCATCTGCGGAATCCTTGGTTGGGGTGGGGCGTGCCGAAGGTACGATGCGGACCGTTAAAACGGCGACGCCGCCCCACGGGGAGGCGGCGTGCCGTACGCGGGGTGGGCGATCAGAGCTCGATGTCTTCCGCGCCCGGGGTGGCGGCGGGGAACTCCGCTTCCGGCTGCGCCGGCTTGAACGGATCCGACGGCTGGCTGGCCAGTGCCTTCAGGGCCGCAGCGACGCCGGCACCGTAGGCCGGGTCGGCCTTGCTGCAGTTGTCGATGTGGCGCTGCTTGATGAAGTCCGGCGCATCGCCCAGGGCGCGGGCGGTGTTGGCGAACAGGCGGTCCTTCTGTGCCTGGTTGTAGCTGCGGAACAGGGCGCCGGGCTGGCTGAAGTAGTCGGCGTCGTCCTCACGGAAGTTCCAGAAGTCGGCGTCGCCGCGGATCTTCATCGGCGGTTCGCGGTACTGCGGCTGTTCCTGCCACTGGCCGTAGCTGTTCGGTTCGTAATGCGGCAGGCCGCCGTAGTTGCCATCCACGCGCATCGCACCGTCGCGGTGGTTGCTGTGCACCGGGCAGCGCGCGGCGTTCACCGGAATCTGGTGGTGGTTGACGCCCAGCCGGTAGCGCTGCGCATCGGAATAGGCGAACAGGCGTGCCTGCAGCATCTTGTCCGGCGACGGGCCGATGCCCGGCACCAGGTTGCTCGGGGCGAACGCCGACTGCTCCACGTCCTGGTACCAGTTGACCGGGTTGCGGTTCAGTTCGAACTGGCCGACTTCGATCAGCGGGTAGTCGCTCTTCGGCCACACCTTGGTCAGGTCGAACGGATGGATGCGGTAGGTTTCCGCCTCCAGCTCCGGCATGACCTGGATGAACAGCTTCCACTTCGGGAAGTCGCCCTTCTCGATCGCGGCGAACAGGTCGCGGCCGTGGCTTTCGCGGTCATGGCCGACCAGGATCTGCGCCTGCGCGTCGGTCAGCGATTCGATGCCCTGTTGGCTGACGAAGTGGAACTTCACCCAGAAGCGTTCGCTGTCGGCGTTGGTGAAGCTGTAGGTGTGCGAGCCGAAACCGTGCATGTGGCGGAAGCTGCGCGGAATGCCGCGGTCGCTCATTACCACGGTCACCTGCAGCAGGGCTTCGGGCAGCAGCGTCCAGAAATCCCAGTTGTTGCGCGCGCTGCGCAGGTTGGTGTGCGGGTCGCGCTTGACCGCCTTGTTGAGGTCGGCGAACTTGCGCGGGTCGCGCAGGAAGAACACCGGTGTGTTGTTGCCGACCAGGTCCCAGTTGCCTTCCTCGGTGTAGAACTTCAGTGCGAAGCCACGGATGTCACGCTCGGCGTCGGCGGCGCCACGCTCGCCGGCCACCGTGGTGAAGCGGGCGAACATCTCGGTCTGCTTGCCGACCTTCTCGAACAGCTTGGCGCGCGTGTACCGGGTGATGTCGTGGGTGACGGTGAAGGTGCCGAACGCGCCCGAGCCCTTGGCGTGCATGCGGCGCTCGGGAATGATCTCGCGGTTGAGGTTGGCCAGCTTTTCCAGCAGCCAGACGTCTTCCATCAGCAGCGGCCCGCGCGGGCCGGCGGTCCTGCTGTTCTGGTTGTCCACCACCGGCGCGCCGAAGGCCGTAGTCATCGGCGTGACGGGATCGTCGCCCTGCTTCTGTTTCGGCGTGGTGCTGAGCTCACGCTGCTGCTGGGCGGCGTCTGCAGGCGACGGCGCGGTGTGATACGGGCACTTGGGACTGTTGTTATCGGACTGGCTCATGGCTGGCTCCTGCGGGTGAAGACGTAGGGGAAACATCTTCACTCGACTTTAGCTAGCGCCAGATGAAATGAATAATCGAATGATCCGTTCAGTCTGATAGTTTCTGTCAATTGAAACGAAGAATCGGATTTGCAGAGCCTTTCGGACGGCCGCCCGCGCCGTGGCGGGGGGCCGAGGCCATGCGCGGCAGGGCTAGAGCAGTGCCTTCAGCCGGTAAAGCGCTTCCAGTGCCTGCTTCGGGGTCAGCTCGTCCGGGTCGATGGCGGCCAGCGCTTCCTGGGCCTTGTTCGACGGCGCGGCGAACAGGCCGAACTGCTGCGGCGCATCCAGTGCCTGTGGCGCCAGTTCGGCGGCATGGCTTTCACCACCGCGCTGCTCCAGCTCGGCCAGGCGACGCCGTGCCTGTGCCACGGTGGCGCGCGGCAGGCCGGCCAGTGCGGCCACCTGCAGGCCGAAGCTGCGGTTGGCCGGGCCATCTTTCACCGCGTGCATGAACACCAGCGCCTCGCCGTGCTCGACGGCATCCAGGTGCACGTTGGCGATGCCGCTGCGGCCGCCTTCGTGCTGCTCGTCGGCCAGCGCGGTCAGTTCGAAGTAGTGGGTGGCGAACAGTGTGTAGCAGCGGTTCTGGTAGGCGAGGTGGCGAGCCACCGCGTCGGCCAGCGCCAGGCCATCGTAGGTGGAGGTGCCGCGGCCGATCTCGTCCATCAGCACCAGCGAATGGGCGGTGGCGTGGTGCAGGATGTAGCTGGTCTCGGCCATCTCGACCATGAAGGTCGACTGCCCGCGGGCCAGGTCATCACCCGCGCCGATGCGGGTCAGGATGCGGTCGATCGGACCGATCACCGCACGGCTGGCCGGCACGAAGCTGCCGATGTGGGCCAGCAGCACGATCAGCGCGTTCTGCCGCATGTAGGTCGATTTACCGCCCATGTTCGGGCCGGTGATGACCAGCATGCGACGGTCGGGATGCAGGTCCAGGTCGTTCGGTTCGAACGGCTGCTCACGCACCGCTTCGACCACCGGATGGCGGCCACGCTCGATCTTCAGGCACGGTGCCGTTTCCAGTTCCGGCCGCGACCAGTCCAGTGCCTGCGCGCGCTCGGCGAAGGCGGCCAGCACGTCCAGTTCGCTCAGCGCAGCGGCGCACTGCTTCAACGGTTCCAGCTGTTCGCCGAGGGTATCCAGCAGCTGCTCGTACAGGTACTTCTCGCGCGACAGCGAACGGTCGCGCGCCGACAGCACCTTGTCTTCGAACGCCTTCAGTTCTTCGGTGATGTAGCGCTCGGCATTGGTCAGCGTCTGCCGGCGGGTGTAGTGCACCGGCGCACGATCGGACTGGCCCTTGCTGATTTCGATGTAGTAGCCGTGCACGCGGTTGTAGCCCACCTTCAGGGTGGGAATGCCGCTGCTCTCGCGCTCGCGCAGTTCCAGATCGACCAGGAACTGGTCGGCATGGGTGGACAGGCGGCGCAGCTCGTCCAGCTCTTCATCGAAGCCATCGGCCAGCACGCCGCCGTCGCTCAGTTTCAGCGGTGGCATCTCGGCGATGGCACTGGCCAGCAGCTGTGCGCATCCGTCATGTTCACCCAGCGCGGCATGCAGGGCCTGCAGGCGCGGTGAATCCAGCGGCGCCAGCACTTCGCGCACCGCCGGCAGCAGGCCCAGGCCATCGCGCAGGGTGGAAAAATCGCGCGGGCGCGCCGAACGCAGTGCGACGCGGGTGAGGATGCGTTCCAGGTCGCCGAGGCGACGGAACTGTTCGCGGATGTCGGCGTCCGCACCGCGATCAATCAGGGTATCCACCGCATGGTGGCGCTGCACCAGCACCTCGCGCAGGCGCAGCGGGCGGTGCAGCCACCGGCGCAGCAGGCGCCCGCCCATCGGTGTCACCGTGCTGTCGAGCACGCCCAGCAGGGTATTGCGGGTATCGCCGTCGACGCGCGTATCCAGTTCCAGGTGGCGGCGGGTGGCGGCGTTCATCGCAATCGCCTCGCCGGCGGTTTCCATCGCGATCGAGGTCAGGTGCGGCAGGCGCTGCTTCTGGGTTTCCTCGACATAGCCGAGCAGGGCGCCTGCGGCGGCGGTCGCGCGCGGCTTGTCGTCGATGCCGAAGCCGCTCAGGTCATGCAGCTTGAAGAAGGCCAGCAGCTGGCGGCGGCCACTGTCGGCGTCGAACAGCCAGGGCGCACGGCGACGCACGCCGGTGCGCTGGCGCAGGAACTCCGGCCAGTTCTCCTCGTCCGGCACCAGCAGCTCGGCCGGCTCCAGTCGGGCCAGTTCGGCTTCCAGGGCGTCGTCGGTCTCCACTTCGTTGACCAGGAAGCGGCCACCAGCGAGGTCGGCCCAGGCCAGGCCGTAGCCCTGCTTGGTGCGTGACAGCGCCATCAGCAGGGTGTCACGGCGCTCGTCCAGCAGCGCCTCGTCGGTCACGGTGCCGGGGGTGACGATGCGCACCACCTTGCGTTCGACCAGACCCTTGGCCAGCGCCGGGTCGCCGATCTGCTCGCAGATCGCCACCGACTCGCCCAGCGCCACCAGCCGTGCCAGGTAGCCTTCGTAGGCATGCACCGGGACGCCGGCCATCGGGATCGGCGCGCCGCCGGAGCTGCCACGCTGGGTCAGGGTGATGTCGAGCAGCCGCGCGGCCTTGCGCGCGTCGTCGTAGAACAGCTCGTAGAAGTCGCCCATGCGGAAGAACAGCAGCAGGTCCGGATACTCGGACTTGGCTGCGAAGAACTGCTTCATCAGCGGGGTATGTTCGGCGGACTTGTCTTTGGACATGGGACTCGTGGATCAGGGCATCCGGCCGCGCCGGGCGGCAGCGGCAGCGGAGCGGGTACAGGGCTGTCCATGGTAACTGCTGGGGCCGGCGGGCGCCGCTGCGATTGGCGGCCATTGCCCGTGAGGAGGCACGCAGTCAGGCGGGAACCAGGGTGATCTGCCGGTGGCTGGCGATGATCTGCATGACGATCTCGAAACAGGTGGGGCCTTCGCCCCTGTTGCAGGGCCTGCAGCTGGTGGGCAATGGCCTGGGTATTGAAGCTGCCCGGTGTGTCCAGCTTTGCCTGCAGCCATTGGCGGGTGGTCTCCATGCCCAGCGCCGTGTGGCGGTGGGCGATATCGGCGGCCGGACGTCACACCGCCATCGCGATACACGTCCGTGGATGCCCGGCTTCGCCGTAAATCATCTGCATCAGCCCTATGGATATCAGAGGAACACTCCCGAGTAACACCGATTCGGAATTGCAGTGCAAGGGGCTACCTTCCGAAGTGGCGAAGAATCCATTTTCATACATGAGGCGTAGGATGGGGCGGCGCGTGCCTCTGGTGGCTTCTTCGTTGCGGAAGTTCCTGCTGGATACCCGGTTGCCGTGCGCCGTCTCCGGCCCGCAAAAGTAAATCTCAGGCTGGCGTGACCCTCTGCTGGAAAAGGGGCCTCATAAAGGACGGGCTGTAGGGTCTATTTGTGCGCTACCTTCACAACGGTCTGCACAGTTTCATATTATTGGATCGAAATAAAAATATCGGCCCGTAAAGTTTCCCCTGCCTGCGCCGCCATCGATCGTACGGCCATGATCAAGGGAATTGAGATGCTCGCCTTACGCAACCTCCGAGTAGGATCCCGGCTGGGTGCCGGGTTTGGTTTGCTGCTGCTGTTCATCGTGGCCATCGTTGGCCTGACGCTGTACGGAAATCACCTGAAGTCCGCCCAGTTCGAGAAAGTAGTGGACGTCAACATGGTGAAGATGCGGCTGTTGAACGACATGCTGGATACCAACAACGCGGTGTTGATGCACCGCCGGCTGATGGTGATCAAGCGCGGCGAGGATTTCGACAGGGATTATCAGAAGGCGCAGGAGCTGTCGCAGACCTACGACGGTATCTGGGCCCGGTACATCAAGATCCCGCGCGATGCCACCGGCGATACCCTGGTGGCGAAAATCGACGCGGCACGCAAGGCCACAGACGCCTCCACCCAGCATCTGCATGAGCGCATGAAGGCCGGTGATTTCGACGGTGCGGCCAAGGAACTGCTGGCCGAGCAAGGGCTGGCAACCGGGTGGAACGAGGCCATCTCGGCCCTGCTGCGGCATCAGGAGGCACTCACCGAGCGCAGCCGCGAGGAATACCGTTCAACCGAATCCTGGACCGGCACGTTGTCGATCGTGTTCGGTGTGCTGAGCCTGATACTGGGTTCGCTGGCCGCATGGGCCATCACCCGCAGCCTGACCCGCCCGCTGGAGGGTGCGGTGAAGCTGGCCGACGGCATCGCCAATGGGCGGCTCGACAACAGCATCGACGCGTCCGGCAACGATGAGGTGACGCAGCTGCTCAGGTCCATGCAGCGCATGCAGGCGCAGTTGCAGTCGGTGATGGCGGCGCAGGGCGAGCTGGCCCGCCAGCACGATGCGGGCAGCGTCAGCTATCGCATGGACGAGAGTGCCTTCCCCGGCGACTACGGGCGCATGGTGCATGAGACCAATGCGCTGGTCGGTTCGCACGTGCAGGTGCAGAACCGGCTGATCGAGGTGATGAAGCACTACGCCCGTGGCGACCTGTCGGTGGACATGGATGCGCTGCCGGGCGAGAAGGCGGCGATCACACAGGCCATGGACGAGACCAAGACCAGCCTGTCGGCGATCAACGGTGAGATCCGCCGGCTGGCGACGGCAGCGGCGGCGGGTGACTTCAGCCTGCGCGGCGATGAAGATCGCTTCGCCCATGATTTCCGCGACATGGTGGCCGGGCTCAATCGACTGATGCAGACCACCGACGAGAACCTGCTGCAGGTGTCGACCCTGCTGCAGGCGATCTCGCGCGGTGACCTGACCGTGCGCATGCAGGGCGACTTCCACGGTGTGTTTGCCCGCATGCGCGATGACTGCAACGCCACCGTCGATCAGCTCACGCAGATTGTAGGCCGCATCCAGGCCAGCGCATCCAGCATCAACCTGGCAGCAGGCGAGATTGCCTCGGGCAACACCGATCTGTCGCGGCGCACCGAGCAGCAGGCGGCGAACCTGGAAGAGACGGCCGCGTCGATGGAAGAACTGACCTCCACCGTGAAGCAGAACGCCGAGCACGCACGCCAGGCCAACCAGCTCGCGATCGGCGCGCACGGTGTCGCCTCGCAGGGCGGCGAGGTGGTCGGGCAGGTGGTCACCACGATGTCGGCCATCGAAGCTTCGTCGAAGAAGATCGCTGAGATCATCTCGGTCATCGATGGCATTGCATTCCAGACCAACATCCTGGCCTTGAATGCGGCGGTGGAGGCTGCGCGTGCTGGCGAGCAGGGCAGGGGCTTTGCGGTGGTGGCCAGTGAGGTGCGCACGCTGGCACAGCGCTCGGCCGGCGCGGCCAAGGAGATCAAGGGCTTGATCGAGGAGTCGGTCGGCAAGGTCGCCGATGGATCGGCGCTGGTCCGCCAGGCCGGCACCACCATGGGCGAGATCGTGGCCTCGGTGCAGCGCGTGACCGACATCATGGCCGAGATCTCTGCCGCATCGCAGGAGCAGAGCTCGGGCATCGAACAGGTCAACCAGGCGGTGGTGCAGATGGACGAGACCACGCAGCAGAACGCGGCGCTGGTGGAAGAAGCCAGCGCGGCGGCACGTTCCATGGAGGAGCAGGCCAACCTGCTGGCCGAGGCGGTTTCGGTGTTCCGCACCGGTGCGGCGACGGCGGCCGCTGCGGCGCGCCCGGTTCTGGCCGCGGTCACCGCGAAGGTGACGCCGGTACGTAGGCCGGCGGTGCTGGCGCCACGCATCGAGCCGACGCTGGCGGCCAACGCAGGGGGTTGGGAAGAGTTCTAGCAGGGGAGCCTGCCATCAGGGAGACGGCGCCCATCACGATGGCTGATCGTGATGGGCGCGGATTTTTTCCTGAACGCGCGATGGCCGGTGAGCTGCCCGGCACGCGCATTTCACCTCCGGTTGCCAGGCCGGGGAGGACACTTGCGCCATACCGGAACTCAGGAGATGGCGATGAAGACCTCGACCCGATTGCTTGTGCTGGGCACCCTGCTGGCGGCATCGTCGGTGGCCGGCGCACAGACCTATGGGCCGCGCGACGAAGGACGCCGCTTCAACGACGGCAGCCGCGTGGTCTGCAAGAACGTGGAAGTGCAGCGCAACTCACGCGATCCCAACCGTATCGCCGGTACGGCCACCGGCGCGGTGATCGGCGGCCTGCTGGGCAACCAGGTGGGCGGCGGCAATGGCAAGAAGCTCGCCACCGTGGCAGGCGCCGTGGCCGGTGGTGCGGCGGGCCGGCAGATCCAGGGCAACCAGCAGCAGAAGAACGGCGATCGCGTGGTCGAACGCCGCTGCGAACGCGTCTATCGCTGATCGGTTGCCGTCACTCCATTCAGCCCTTCCACATTGCAGTACTCGAACGCCGGCCCTGTGCCGGCGTTCGTCGTTTCGGACCGGTATCGCTGGCTCCAGTGTCGTGCCTATACTGCGCCGACTCAACGGATGAACGTCCAGTGAACGAATCGGCTCCAGCTCCCCAACCGGCACCGCTAGACGGGCATGACCCGATACCGGAAGCGACTGCCCATCCCCATCGCGTGCGTGATCGCACCGATGAACTGGAGCTCTTCATTTCGGGCCTGCTGGCGTTCGCGCTGCTGGCCGTGCCCGGTTATCTGTTCGACGCCTGGGCGCGCAGCAGCCTGCACACCGAAGGCATGTACTTCCAGATGCTCTGGTTCGGTTTCAGCATCAGTGTTGGCATGTGCTATGTGCTGGCAGTGGCGTTGATCATCCACCTGACGGTGCGCGGCTACTGGATCGGGCTGATCGGCCTCAGGTCGCACTTCCCCGATGGCATTGACTGGGCGCGCCTGCCAAGAATGGGGGCGGTCACGCGCGCCTTCCTGCAGGCCCGGGACGGAGGCCTCGATGGCAGCATCGAACGTGCCGATCGGCTGGCGACGATGCTGTTCTCGACCACCCTGCTTGCGGTGCAGACATTGGCGGGCACGCTGGTGTTGGCCGTTCTGACGCTCGGTGTGTCGATGGTGATCGGCGCGCTGTCCGGTGGCGCCGATCATGTCGCCATGCTTGCCCTGTGCAGCGTGCTGGCCGCAATGCTGGCACTGGCCGTGGCCCCCGGTATCCTGGAAAAGATCGTGGCGCGGCGGCGCGCGCGCGGGCAGCCCCATGAACGACCGCAACGACTGCTGGAGGGCATGCTGGCGGCACTGCAACGGGTTCCGCTGTTGCGCCTGATGCAGGCCATGCAGCTGACCATGCAGAGCAACCTGCGCTCGCGTTCGTTCATGGCGGCCTACCTGTTTGCGGTGCTGGTAGCGATGCTGCTGGCGGCCGTGCAGGTGATGGCGTCGTTGAAGTTCTCGCTGTTCAACCGCTATCAGATCGTCACGGAAGCGGCGGTTGAGCACGGCATGCTGAGTGCGCATTACGAATCGATGCGTTCGGCACATGACCAGCTGCTGCCGTATCCGATGATCCCGTCGGACACGATCAGCGGCGCGCAGCTTCGCGTATTCATTCCGCATCGCCCGCAACGCGACAATCCGCTGGCGCGCCAGCATTGCACCGCACTTCCGGACGCGCGCAATGAGGCGGCGGGGCAACAGGCCGCCAATGCCGCAGTGGAGTGCCTTTCCCGGCTCTGGCAGGTCAAGCTGGACGGCACCCCGGTCGACGTGCAGGGCTTCGTGCCCATGGAGCGGCGTGACCTGGATATGCGCGGCCTGGTGGGCTATCTGCCTACCCGGGGGCTCGCGCCCGGGCGCCATGACCTGGAACTGGTGTGGAATGCCACAGGCGGCGAGCGCGGGGGCGGACGGCGTCGCACGTTCCGCATCCCGTTCTGGTACGCCCCGGACCCCTGAACGTTGGCTCGAAGCGGCCATGCCGCGCCGCTTGAACAGGCCGCTTACGACTTAATCCCCTCCGTCCCTTTTTTTGCGAGGAGGCGCCAGGTGGCGAGGCTGCCGTAGAGCAGCAGCAGGACGGTGAGGGTGATCAGTTCGTGGCTGACGTCGGCCAGGCGGGCGTCCATCTGGTTCAGGCGCACCATCAGGTTGATGCCCGAGGTGGTCGGCAGCAGCTGTGCCAGCCAGACCAGTGGTTGCGGCGTCATCACCGCCGGCCACGACAGGTTGGCCAAGAAGAACAGCGGGATCGAGGTGGCGATGATGTACTGGAAGGCGCGCTCGCGGGTGCGGAAGAAGCTGCCCACGAACAGGCCGAAGGCCACGGTGGCAGCGATGAACAGCGTGCCCCCCAGCAGCTGGCCCGGCGGGTTGCCACCGCGTGGATAGTCCTGCACCCAGGCAGTGAAACCGGCATACCAGAACAGGCCAAACAGGCCGATCAGGCCGAAGCCCAGTGCCATGCCGGCCAGCGTCGGCAGGTCGAAGCGCAGGCGCCGGCCGAGTGCAAGGCGGCGGCCGCCGAGCAGGACGCCGATGCCCATCAGCAGCGTCTGGTGCACGATCAGTTCGGCCACGCCGGGTACGATGGCGCTGCCATAGCCTTCCTGCGTGTTGTACAGCGGGCGCTGCACAAGCGTGACCGGCGGTGCCTGCGGTGCACCCATGAAGGCGGCCTGGCCGACCACGGCATCACGCCCGAACGCACCCAGCGCATCAGCCACGCTGCCCAGCACCCAGCTGGCGCGGCCCAGGTAGGCACCGTTGCCAAGCAATACCAGCTTGGCCGGATGGCCGCGCAGGATGTCGCGTTCCAGGTTGGCCGGGATCACGACGATGCCTTCGGCATGGCCGGCTTCGAGCTGCCGGCGTGCGCTGTCGACGTCCGCCGGTTGCCCGACCACGCGCGCGACGCGCAGTGCGTCGAGCTTGCGCAGCAGCTCGCGGCTGGTCGCGCTGTGGTCTTCGTCCACCACCAGCACCGGCAGGTTGCCGGCCACCTGGTGCCGGTAGGCGGCTGGATAGAAGAACGAGTACAGGATCACCGCACCGACCATCACCACGATCGCGTAGCGGTCGCAGAGCACCGCTATCAGGGTCTGCCGCAGGCTGCGCCAGAGTGCGCTCATGCGTCGGCTCCTGCGGGTCGTGCGGCGGCGGGTGTGCGCGCAAAGGCGATCAGGCGCAGGCCGCCAATGCCACCTGCGACCCCCGCCATCAGCAGCAATATGGCCAACGGCCCCAGCGAAACCTGCAGCGGCGAACCGATGAACTGCTGCTGGGTCTGCAGCTTGATGTAGGCGCTGAGGGGCAGCAGCTGATGCCAGATGCGGGTGAACAAGGGACCGTCGAGCACCGGGAAAGTGGCGCTGGAGAATGCCAGCGCGGTGCCGATGCTGAGGCCGACCGCCGACAGCGCGGTACCCATGTCGCGGGTGACGCCGACGAAGAACAATGCGTAGGCGGCCGTGGCCAGGTAGAACAGCGGCTGTGCGAGCAGCAGCAGGAGTACGCTGCCCGCCACGCCATCGCCACGCAGCCAGGCCAGGTAGCCGAGGCCGAGCGCGCCATACACCGAGAACAGCAGGATGTACGGCGCGACCTTGCCGGCAATCGCCGCCCACGGCGCGCGGCCCAGCCAGGCGGGTAGGGTGCCGTCGCGGATCTCGCGTCCAAGGCTGCCGGCCACCGCAAGTGCCAGTACCAGCGACAATACCGCCGGGAAGATCAACGGCAGCAGGAACAGCTCGTAGCTGCGTGCCGGGTTGTACAGAATGTCCGACTGCACCGCGATGGGTGCCGCGCGTAGCTTGCCCGGGCCGACCTGCAGGCCGATGCGCTCGCGCAGCAGGCGTGCGTTCCATGCGGAAACCGCGTCGCCGATGTCGCGCGACGCCGACTGGCCGGTGGTCATGTAGGTGGCGTTGTAATAGGCAAACACCGTGCCCTGGCGCCCACGCAGCGCCTGCCGGGTGACATCGCGCGGCACCAGCACGATCGCGAACACGTCCAGCCTGCGCAGCTGCGAACGTGCTTCTTCCAGATCGATCGGCTGGCTGGCGACGCGCACGCCGGGACTGGCGTCGAGCATGCGCAGCAGCAGGCGGCTGTCACTGCTGTGGTCGAGGTCGACCACGGCGATCGGGATATCGCGCATCACCGAGGGCGTGAACATCCATGCCATCACCGCCAGCATCAGCAGCGGCAGCAGGGTGACCAGCATCAGGTCGGCGCGGTTGCTGCGCAGCGACCGCAGCTCGCGCCGCCAGGAAGCGGAGAAGCCAGCCTGGCCGGGGCTCAGTGCTGGGGCCATGCGAACAGCACGCTCATGCCAGGGCGTAAGCCCTCGATGCGGCGTACCGGGCGCACCCGCACCTCGAAGCTGCGGACATCGTAGCCGGACGACTGGCGGGTGGTACGCCAGGTCGCATAGTCGCCAGCCGGGTTGATGAAATAGACCTCGAACTCGCCGTCCTGGCCGAGCGCCGGCACGCTGCCTTTCAGCTTGCTGCCGACCTTCAGGCCCTGCATCTGCGATTCGCGCAGGTTCATCGCCACCCACATGCGGTCGATGTCCACCAGGGTGAACACCGGGTAGCCGGCCGGCACCAGTTCGCCCGGGTCGGCCATGCGCTTGTTGATCTCGCCCGCCACCGGCGCGCGTCCTTCCACTTCGACACGCGCGGCGTTGACTTCGGCCACCGCGCCCTGGGCCTGCTGCACCTGGCCCTGCGCGGCGCGCTTGTCCTGCTCACGCGCGCCGGCCAGGGCCATGTCGTACTGCGCGCGTGCGGCACGGGCCAGCTCACGCGAACTGGTGGCCTGGGCCTGCGCTTCATCACGCTTCTGCCGGGTCATCACCCCTTCGTTGAACAGGTTCTGCACGCGCTGGTAGGTCGCTTCGGCCAGCGTCGCGCCTGCTTCGGCGCGCCTCCAGTTCGCTTCGGCGGCGCGGACGTCTTCGCTGCGCGCGCCTTCGTCGGCCTTGTCGGCCACTGCCTGCGCAGCGGCCAATGCGCCATGCGCCTGCTGTTCCTTGGCGGCCACTTCGGGGCTGTCGAGCAGGAACAGCACCTGCCCGGCCTGCACGCGGTCGCCCTCGCGCACCTTCAGTTCGGCCACGCGCGCGGTGATCTTGGCGGCCACGTTGATCGTGTCCGCATCGGCCATGCCCTGGATCTGGTCGCCAGGGCTGCGCCAGGCCAGCCACAGGCCGAGCACCACCACGACCAGCAGCACCACCACCAGGATCGGTCCCAACCGGCGCTTGCCCGGGGGCGTCGTCGCATCGTCGTGCAGCACATCACTCATGGTCGATCACCTCGTCCGCACGCCGCCGGAACTCTTCGAAACGGTCCATCTGTCCACTGACCTCCAGCAACTGTGCCAGCGCAATATCGTATTGGTAGGCGGCCTGTGCGCGCTCGACACGGGCGCCGCCCAGGCCGAGCCGCGCGTCGATCACATCCAGCGAGGTGGCCTGGCCTTCGCGGAACGCCAGCTCCTGCAGGCGCAGGTTTTCCTGCGCCTGGGCGATGCTGCTGTCGAGCAGCACGAACTGCTGGCGCGCGGTTTCCAGCTCGTTCCAGGCCTTGCGCACGCCCAGCGCGACCTGGTTCTCGGCCTCGCGCAGGCCTGCTTCGGCTTGGTCCTGCTGCGCACGCGCGGCGCTGATCTGCGCCGGCCGCGAGTTCGGCGACAGGAAGGTGTACTTCAGGCCGATGCCGAATGCCCAGTCCGGATCGGTCAGCATCTCGTCGCGGCGGCGGAAGTCGTACTGGCCGAAGGCGAAGATCTGTGGCTTCAGCTTGGCCTGCTGCACGCGCACGCCCTGTTCGGCCTGCGCCACCATCGCCCGCAGGCGCGCGATCTGTGGCTGCCGTGCCTGCGCGGTGCGCTCGAAGCTGGCAACCGGTTCCAGCGGCGCACGCTGCACGAACAGCGGCGATACCGGCTGCACCTCGCCGCCACTGCGCAGCAGCGTGGCCAGTGCGGCCTTGAGCGTGGCCAGGTCGTTCACTGTCTTCTGGTACTCACGCTCGGCCTTGTCGCGGGCCACGGTGGCCTGCAGGCGCTGGGCGCGGGTGGCGAAACCCTCGCGTTCCAGCTTCTCTGCGTCGGACAGGTGGCGGTTGAGGCCATCGCGCACATCGCGGCGCACGTCCACCGCCTGCTCGGCCAGGCGCTGCCCGAAGTAGGCCTGGGCCAGCTGCACGGTCAGCGATTGGCGTTGTGCTTCGCGCTCGGCGCTGGCCTGCTCGTGGGCGGCACTGGCCGCACGCTGCGCGGCCGGGATCACGCCGCCGGTGTACAGCGGCAACACTGCGGTGACCACTGGACGGGTGCGCCAGTCGCGCTCGGTGAACGACAGCGGCGAATCGATGCCGAAGGCTTCAGCCACCGGCGCCAGTGAGCCCAGCGGCAGGGTGAGCGTCTTCTGGAACTGCAGGCGGCGCACTTCGCCGGTGATCTCCGGCAGGCGCAGCAGCCGGGTGGCGTCCTGCAGGTCCTGCTTGTTGCGCACGGCGGCATCGGCAGCGGCCAACGCATCGGAGACCTGCTCCAGGCGTTGCCGTGCCTGTTCCCAGTCCAATGCCGGTGCGTCGCTGGTGGTCTGCGCGGGTGCGGCGAATGGCAGGCAGGCTGCCAGCGCCAGCACGGCCTTCGCGCGGTGCGTCCCTGTACGTCGGCCGATCACGCCCATGCCGTCCCAGTGGTAAAGAAGTGCGCAAAAGGTAGTGCGCCTGGTGTGAAGCCGGGGTCTGCGGTCATCGTTTCGTCCTCAACGAAGGGTGCCGCTGGCCGCAGTGCGCAGCGCCTGGGTGATGTGCTGCAGCGTGCTTGAGCGCACGGCGGCATGCTGCCAGTACAGTGGCACATCGAGCCAGCGGCGGGGTTCCAGTACCACCACGCGGCCGGCGCGCACGGCGGGCGCGACCAGGGTTTCCGGGGCCATGCCCCAGCCGAGTCCGCACGCAGCGGCTTCGACGAAGCCGGTGGAGGAGGGCAGGTAGTGTAGCGGCGGCTGCAGGCGGGCGCGGGTCAGCCGTCGCACGAAGCGCCATTGCAGTTCATCTTTGCGGTTGAACACCAGCATCGGTGCGTGCGCCAGGGTTGCGGCCTGCATGCCATCGCTGAAGTACCGGCGGGCGAAGGCGGGCGAAGCAATTGCCTGGTAGCGCATGGCGCCCAGCGGGTGCACGTTGCAGCCCTTCACCGGCCGGCCTTCGGCAGTGACCGCACCCAGCACGCTGCCATCGCGCAGCAGTTGCAGGGTGTGGTCCTGGTCGTCCATGCGCAGGTCGAACAGGTAGCCATGGCGCTGGTGGAGGTCGGCGACGGCCGGCACGAACCATGTATCGAGCGAGTCATCGTTGACCGCCAGAGGGATTGGCCTGCGTCCGGCGTCGCTGCCGCGTTCGGGCAGCAGCTCGGCCAGGGCCTCGGCTTCCAGTGCCTGCATCGGTCGCACGCGGCGCAGCAGCGCTTCACCGGCGGCGGTAGGCCGGCACGGGGCCTGGCGCACCAGCAGCACTTGGCCGAGCCGGTCTTCCAGTGCCCTGATCCGTTGCGACAGTGCCGAGGGGCTGATCGACAGGCGGCGTGCCGCAGCCTCGAAGCTGCCTTCTTCCAGCACGGCAGCGAATGCGGACAGTTGCGGATGTACCAGGTCCACGCCGGCGCCTCTTCAGTTTTTCTGTACAGGATAAAGAAAAACAAGATTGCCTGAAGGTGGCCATCGGCCGCACCCTGCGCGTCCTCCTGCTGCCTGGCCCGTTCCTGATGTGGATCACCGCTTTCGCTGCCGGCCTGTTCGCAGGCGCCGGCCTCATCATCGCCATCGGTGCGCAGAATGCCTTCGTGCTGCGCCAGGGCCTGCAGCAGCGGCATGTGGGCAGGGTGGTGCTGGCCTGCGCCGGCGCGGATATCGCGTTGATCCTGGCCGGCGTGGGCGGCATGGGCGCACTGGTGCTGCAGTGGCCGCTGCTGCTGCAGGTGCTGCGCTTCGGTGGCGCGGCGTTCCTGCTCTGGTATGGCGTGCAGGCCGGGCTGCGCGCGTGGCGCGGTGGCAGCGTACTGGCCGCCGCCGAGGCGCAGGCCGGCAGTGCGCGCCAGGTGCTGCTGACCTGCCTGGCCTTCACCCTGCTCAATCCGCACGTCTACCTGGATACCGTGGTGCTGCTGGGCAGCCTGTCCACGCGCTATCCGGGTGACCTGCGCTGGGCCTTCGGCGCCGGGGCGTGCCTGGCCAGCGTGGCCTGGTTCTGCGCGCTGGGCTATGGCGCGCGACTGTTGCAGCCGGTGTTCCGCAGGCCAGGTGCCTGGCTGGTGCTGGATGCCGCCGTCGCGGTCTTCATGTTCTGCCTGGCGACACTGTTGCTGGTGCGCCCGCTCTAGGCCGCGTCCACCGCGCACAGTGGCGCTTCGCCGGGGCGCAGGGTCAGCACGCGCACGCCGTTGCGGGTTACCGCCACCGTGTGCTCGAACTGCGCCGACAGCTTGCCGTCGCGGGTGTAGACCGGCCATTGGTCCGGCTGCTGGCGGATGGCCGGCTTGCCCTGGTTGAGCATCGGCTCGATGGTGAACACCATGCCTTCTTCCAGCACCAGGCCGGTGTTGGGATGGCCGTAGTGCAGGACCTGCGGTTCCTCGTGCATCTCCTGGCCAATGCCATGGCCGCAGTACTCTTTCACCACGCTGTAGCCGTGGCTGCGCGCGTGGCGGGCAATGGCGTGGCCGATGTCGCCCAGGCGCGCGCCGGGGCGCACTGCGGCGATGCCTTTCCACATCGCCTGGTAGGTAGCCTGCACCAGCCTGCGCGCGGCGTAGTCGACCTCGCCCACCAGGTAGGTGGTGCTGGAGTCGGCGATGTAGCCGTTCTTCTCCAGGGTGATGTCGAGGTTGACGATCTGGCCGTTGCGCAGCACGTCGGTGGTGCTGGGCACGCCGTGGCAGATCACGTTGTCGATCGAGGTGTTGAGCACATACGGGAAGCCGTACTGGCCCTTGCTGGCCGGCCGCGCCTGCAGCTCGTCAACGATCATGCGCTCGACGAAGTCGTTGATCTCCATCGTGCTGCGTCCTTGCAGCGGCAACCGGTCGAGCGCGGCGAACACCTGCGCCAGCAGGCGCCCGGATTCGGCCATCAGCTCAACTTCTTCCGGCCGTTTGATGATGCCCATGGACTCAGGCCTGACCTGGCGCCAGCAGCGGCGGCTGCACCCCGGCCGCGCGCAGTTCACTGGCGACGATGTCCTGGAAACTCAGCGTCGGGTTCATTTCGCACAGCATGCCGACCCGGATCCAGAAGTTGGCCTGGGCGTTGATCGAGCGGCTGGAAACGGTGCAGGCACGCCGCAGCTGGTCGTGCAGGGTGTCATCGATGTTGACGATGCCCATGGGCGGTCCTGGAGGGGTGGATATACGAAGCGTATATGTTTCGTATATCCAGCTCAAGGCCGCATCGTTCAGTCCACGTCGGTGGCAAAGCGCAGGCGGTTGCCGTCGGGGTCGCGCAGCCGCATCTCGCGGCTGCCCCATTCGGTGTCATGCGGTGGCTGTTCGATCGGCACGTTGGCAGCGCTGAAGGCGCGGTGCAGGGCGTCTACGTCCTCGACGATGAAGTACACCGCGCCGCCGACTTCACAATCGCCGCTGTGCTCGGTGAGGAAGATCGTCTGGCCGTCGCGGGTGAGCTGGGCGAACAGTGGGAAGCCTGGTTCGAAGCGGTGTTCCCAGTCGACCACGAAACCCAGTCCCTGCACGTAGAAAGGCAGGGTGGTATCGGCGTGGCGCATGCGCAGTTGCGGGATGACGGTCTGGGGCATCGCGGCGGCTCCGGGGCGGGAGTCCAGTGTAGTGCCGGCCGCTGGCCGGCACCCGCATGCGCCCGGGAACAACGAGGTTGACGGCCAGTGGCCGGCACTACCGGAGCTACGCCGGCCAGCGGCCGGCACGACCGGACGCGGTCAGCAGGCGGTTGGCACCGAAGCCATCGCCGCCAGCAGCTCGCGGTTTACCTGCTGGTGCCGCGCCTGCCACGCGGGCAGGTCATCGGCACGGATGTCGGGCTGGCCATCCAGCGAGGACAGCCAGCGCTTGAAGCGGCTGCGGTAGTGGGCAAGCGACACTTCGCCGGTGATGTCACTGCCGACCAGGCCACCGGCGCGCAGTGCTTCGATCACCACCAGCGCGTGTTCCAGCTGGAAGCGGCCCTGGTCCCAGTTGCTGCGGGCAACGTCCTCGGCAAACACATCCTTGTCGATCGACAGGTAGGTCGGCTGCGGTGACTTGGCCTGCTCGGCGGCGAACGCGGCGACCAGGGCCTCGGGATGCTCGAAACGACGGAAGGCGTGGCCCATGCCGAGGCGATGGCCCCAGCCCACGTCCACATCCATGCACCAGTAGGTCAGGCGCCCGCCCATCAGCGGGCGCCAGTGGTTCTCCCAGGCGTGGCCGAGGCCGATGTCACTGGAGGTGATGCCCAGCACATGGACGTGCGAGATCTGCGGCAGCTTGCTGGCGGCATTCACCCAGGAACCGCAGTGCATGCCGAACGGGAAACGCATGTTGTCCGGATGGTTGTCCAGCACCACCAGCTGGAACGGCGCCTGCGCGCGCCTGCGGCGCAGCAGCGGCAGGCTGAGATGATGGAAATCACCACTGCCGAGCATCACCGTGCCGAGCTGGGCCGGCAGCGGTGCCAGCACTTCAGCGGCGAAACGATCGAGGGTGGCGTTGCTGCACGCGAAGCGCAGTGGATCGTGCCATTGCGGCAGCGCCAGGGTCTGCGCTTGGGGCAGCGGCAGCACGCCACCGTCCAGGTCCAGGATCAGCGGGGAACGCAACGGCATCGTTCAGCCGCCTCCATCGGGTTCGCCCTGCAGATAGGGCGCCAGCCTGCGCAGCGCGACGCGCAGCAGCGGGGAGCGTGCGTGGATCGCGTGCCGGGTAGAGGTGAAGCGGGCGCCCAGCTCGGCCTTGATCCGCGAGTCGGTCCAGCCGGCCACGTAGTGGCTCAGGCCGTGCTGCAGCGCGTACTCCAGGTTGTGCATCCAGCTGACTGCGTACAGGTTGTGCTCGCGCGACTGCGGATAGGCCAGGCCGATGTACTTGTCCACCAGTTTGCCGGCATGCACGTAGCACAGGTTCCAGCCGATCAGCTGGCCCTGGTGGCGGTACAGGAACATCCGTCCCTGGCCCTGGCTGTCGGCCAGCAGGTACTGGAAATAGGGCAGGTCGAGCTGGTCGAAATGCACCGCGCTCTGCGCGTATACGCCCAGGTACAGCGCGTACAGCTCAACCTGCAGCCGCGGGTCGGCCAGCGCCGGATCACCGGTGGCGATGCAGTCGACCTGCAGGTCGTCACGCGAACGCAGCTTGCGGCGGATGTTCTTGCGGCGCGAGGACGACAGGCGGCCAAGATAGCCATCGAGCGAATCGAAATCGATCGCCACCCAGGCCAGTGGCATGCCTTCCAGCTCGACGAAGCCGCGTGCCAGCAGCGCCTGCAGGAAGGCGCTGCTGTGGGCGTTGGCGGCGTCGTCCAGCAGCGGCGAATCGACCGCCAGGTCCTTGACCACCAGCAGGCGCGCATCGCCGATCGCGTGACGCGTCACGTCTTCGGCCAATGCCTCCGGCGCCACGTGCGCCGGCAACGGGGTGTACTCGGTGCTGGTGGCACCGACGAAACGGGTCTTCCAGGTGATCCATGGCCGCCACAGGCGCGACAGCGGCAGGCCGAGCAGCCTGCCGCGCAGCCCGTCGTCCATCGTGGTGGTCAGGTCCAGCGGCGCACAAAAGGTCGGCAGGCCGCTGGGAAGGCGGCCTGCCTCGAATCCGAGCGGCGGATGGGCCAGGAAGCCCTCCAGCAGCGCGGCCGGTTCCAGCGCGGTGCTGGATGCGCGTGACGTCATCTCCATCGGCACGGGAACCGGCGGCGCACCGGCCTCAGCCCTTGGCCTTGGTCAGCGCCTGGTCGAGCAGGGTGATGGCCAGGTCGATCTCTTCGTAGCTGATGTCCAGCGACGGCGCGAAGGTGATCACGTTCTTGTACCAGCCACCCACGTCGAGCACGAGGCCCATGCGCTTGCCGTCGTGCAGCAGGTCACCGGCCAGGCCGATGTCGACCATGCGGTCCAGCAGTTCCTTGTTCGGGGTGTAGCCGTCGGCCTGGCAGATCTCGGCGCGCAGGGCCAGGCCCAGGCCGTCGACGTCGCCGATTTCCGGGTGGCGCTTCTGCAGGCCACGCAGGCCGTCGAGGAAGTAGGCGCCCTTTTCCGGCACGGTGCGCTCGTAATCCATTTCCTTGCCCAGCTTCAGCACTTCCAGGCCCAGGCGGGTGCCCAGCGGGTTGGAGTTGAAGGTGGAGTGGGTGGAGCCCGGCGGGAACACGGTCGGGTTGATCAGCTCCTCGCGCGCCCACAGGCCCGACAGCGGGTTCAGGCCGTTGGTCAGCGCCTTGCCGAACACCAGCACGTCCGGGGTCACGCCGAAATGCTCGATCGACCACAGCTTGCCGGTGCGCCAGAAGCCCATCTGGATCTCATCGACCACCATCAGGATGCCGTACTTGTCCAGCACGCGCTTGAGGCCGGTGAAGAAGTTGCGCGGCGGGATGACGTAGCCGCCGGTGCCCTGGATCGGCTCGACGTAGAACGCGGCGTACTCGGCCTGGCCGACCTTGGGATCCCACACGCCGTTGTACTCGCTTTCGAACAGGCGCTCGAACTGCCACACGCAGTGGTCGGAGTACTCGTCCGGAGTCATGCCCTTCGGGCGACGGAACGGGTACGGGAACGGGATGAACATCGCACGCTCGCCGAAGTGGCCGTAGCGGCGGCGGTAGCGGTAGCTGGAGGTGATCGACGATGCACCCAGGGTGCGCCCGTGGTAGCCGCCCTCGAAGGCGAACATCAGGCTCTTGCCGCCGCGCGCGTTGCGCACGATCTTCAGCGAGTCCTCAATGGCCTGCGCGCCGCCGACGTTGAAGTGCACGCGGCCGTCGAGGCCGAACTTCTCGTGCATGTCCACGGCAATGGTCTTGGCCAGCTGCACGCGGGTCGGGTGCAGGTACTGGCTGGCGACCTGCGGCAGGGTGTCGATCTGGTCCTTCAGGGCGTCGTTCAGGCGCTTGTTGCTGTAGCCGAAGTTGCAGGCCGAGTACCACATCTGCAGGTCGAGGTAGGGCACGCCCGCACCGTCGAACATGTAGCTGCCTTCGCCGCGCTGGAAGATCTTCGGCGGGTCGACGTAGTGGACGGTATCGCCGAAGGAGCTGTAGCGGGCTTCGTCGGCCAGCAGCTGCGCATCGGAGGCAGCCGCGTCGGCGTTCTTGTCAAAAATGTTCATGCAGTTCGGTTCCGTGGAGGACGTTCGGAAGGGCGCAACAGGGGAGCGTGCGTGGAGGAGAGGGCTCAGGCGGTGGCCAGCAGCAGGGGCAGTGCGGCGGGCTGCGGGCTGGCGTCGAGGCGACGTGGCTGCAGCAGGCTGCCATCGAGCAGGCGCGGCAACAGCGCGATTGCATCGTGGAAGGTATCGATGGCGGCATGCGCGATGCCGGCATTCGTGCAATGGGTGATCAGGCGGCGCTTGGCGAACACGAAGTCGGCGTCTTCAGAGACGCAGAAGTCCGAGCTGCCGTCGCCGATCATCAGCACGCGGGGGGCTTCGTTGGCGCGCGCCTGCGCAGCGCAGGTGCACTTGCAGGTCCCGCTGCGGCACCCTTCGGCCTGGTAGGGCGACTCCAGTTCCCAATGGTCTTCGCACCAGCGCAGGTGGTTGGCCACCACCGGCAGTCGCGACAGGCCGTGGTTGGCGAGGATGCGGTGGATCGCATAGTCCAGACCATCACTGACGATGCGCAGCGGCAGGCCCAGTTGTTCGGCGCGGCTGACAAAGTCGGCGAAGCCCGGATCGATCTGCACCTGGTCCAGGTGTGCGTCGAGCGTGGCCGGGTCCAGCTTCAGCAGCCGCACCTGGCCCTGCATGCATTCACGCGAGCCGATCACGCCCGATTTCCACTGCTCTTCCAGCGCCTGCCAGCCGGGCTGACCGTACTTTTCCAGCAGCGAGTCGATGACATCTTCCAGGCTGATGGTGCCGTCGAAGTCACACAGGATGCTCCAGCGCATGGGCAGGTCCGTCGATGAGAGAAACGTCCGGCACGATGCCGGGGCAGGCTCAATGTAGGCAGGCCGCCTTTCGTGTTCCTTTCCTGTTGAAAGCCTGCACCGCAGGCTGGGGAAAGTGTTCAGGAATCGCGCTTGCTGAATGGGTGTAATGCCCTCAAAACCGCGGTTTCAGAGCTGCGCAGCGGCCAGCGCCCGCAGGATCTCCGCGGTTTCCTCACGGGTCTGCCAGGCGCTGTTGCCGAGGGTCAGCATGCGTGCGGCGAAGTCACGTGCGTTGGGCATGTCGTCCTGCGGCACGATGCCGCGCAGGTAGGCGTAGTCGGGCAGGGCATGGATGAACATGCGGCTGGCGCCAAGGCCGCGCGGCCACAATGCGTCCAGTGCGGCATCACGCGCGCGTTGGCTGGGCATCAACAGCATCAGCATCGGCCAGGTGCCGCCGGTACCGGCCAGGCCGTCGACCACCTCCACCGCCGGCAGCTGTGCCAACTGCACGCGCAGCTGCAATGCGCGCAGTCGCCCAGCCTGCAGGAACGCAGGCAGCCGCCGCGCCGCGTTGGCACCGATGTTCTGCCGCCAGTGGCTGACCCGGTGCTGCGGTATGTCCAGCGGGAAAATGTCACCGACCGCTTCTTCCAGGTCGCCGCGCTGCAACGCGTTGCGCAGGGGATTGCCGTACACCAGCGACAGCAGCGAGGGCCGGTAGCAGGCGGCAAGGCCGAGCAGCTGCACGCTGCGAAGCAGCTCCCAGCGCAGGCTGGAACGCACCTGTTCGGCGGCATGCTCGGCCAGCGCGGCCCGCAGCTCGTCATCGCGGCTGACCAGCAGGCCGCCTTCGTGCAGGCTCAGCCCCTTGCCAGCGGCCAGACTGAAGAATCCGATGTCGCCCCGCAGGCCGACGCTGCTGTTGCCGATCCGGGCGCCCAGCGCCTGCGCGGCATCTTCGATGACCCAGGCCCCGGCGCGGCGGGCGATGTCGCAGGCCCGTTCGACATCGGCGATGCGACCGCCGAGGTGGGTCGGCAGGATGGCCAAGGTGCGCGCATCGGCCAGGCGCGAGAGCTGTGCCGGATCAAAGTCGAAATGGCCGCGGCGGGTATCGCACAGCTGCACGCGCAGGCCGAGGCTGTGCACCGCGATCGGCACCAGCGGGCAGGTGTAGGCCGGCAGGATCACGGTATCGCGCTTGGGCGCACGCTTGCGCAGGGTGCGCAGCGCGATCAGCAGCGCGTGGGTACCGGAACAGGTCAGCTGCAGGGGAGGCGTGCCGAGCTGGTTGGCCAGGATCTCGCGCAGGTCGCCGCCACCGGGCAGGAAGTCGCTGGCCTGCATCGGCAGGCCGGCCGTCGGCGGCAGTTCGCGCGCGAACAGGCTCATCGCCGCGCGCTCATGGCGTGCTTGCGGCGGGGCTGTGCGGGTCGTCCGCTTCGGCGCGACCGAGGCAGACGATGCCGGCCACGATCAGGACCGCACCGACCAGGTGGTGCAGGGTCAGTGGCTCGTTCAACAGCCACGCCGACAGCAGCAGCACGCTGATCACTTCCAGGTGCGAGGCAGCGAATGCGGGGCCGATCGGCGCATGCCGCAGCAGGCTCATCCAGGTGAAGAACGCGCCGACGTAGCCGAGGATGGCGCCGTACACCCAGGGCTGCGACAGCACGCGCAGCAGCCAGGCGGTGTTGGCCTCGACCGGCAGGGCCGCCTCACCGGCGTACTTGAAGCACAGCTGGGCCAGCGTGTCGAAGGCCATCAGCAGCGGGAAGCCGATCACATACAGGCGCCTCATGAGCCGGCCCCCACCACCGCCACGCCTGCCGTGACCAGCAGCATGCCGGTCACCCGCAATGGCGTGAGCTTCTCGCGGAACAGGATGCGGCCAGCGATCATCAGCGCAACGATGTTGATCGAGCCCAGCAGCACGCCCTTGGACAGCGGCACCAGCGACAGGAACGCGATCCAGGCGACGAACTCCAGCACGTAGCAGGCGATGCCGATCCACAGCCAGGGTCGGCTGAGCATGTGTTTCCAGCGTTGCAGTCCTTCGCCGTCCTGCGGGTCGCTGGCGGCGGCCTTGAAGGCGAGCTGGCCACCGGTATCGAGCACGACATTGGCCAGCCACAGCAGCGTGGCGAGTGCCCCCATCTCAGGCCACCGCCTTGAGCACGCCGCTGCGTTCACCGATCCCGGTGAAGAAGCGCGCGCTGCGGCGGATCACCTCCCGGCGCTCGCGGTCGATCGTGATCATGTGGTAACTGTCTTCCAGTACTACCAGTTCCGCCGGGCCACTGACCCGCGACATCACCAGTTCGGCATTGCCCATGCTGGCCACGTCGTCTTCGCGGGCGTGCATCACCAGGCAGGGGGCGGTGACCTGGTGCAGGTGGCGGCGGGTCCAGATGCTCAGGGCGCGCATCTCGGCCAGTGCATGCCAGGGGTTGCCCGGGAGGCCGGCGGCCGCGCTGTCGCCGGACAGCATGGCGGCGCTGACCTGCGCGCGCAGGCGCTCGTCACGCAGGCCGTAGGGTGGTTCTTCCATGAACATGCGGTCGCGGCCGATGTTGAAGCGCTTGAACCACGGCAGCAGGAACGACAGGCGGGCCACGGCGGGAATGTTCCAGCCGTCGTAGCGGAACGTGGCGCCATACACCCCGACCCCGGACACCCACTCGGGGCGGCGCGCGGCCAGCGCCAGCGACAGCACCGCACCCATCGACAGGCCCCCGACGAACAACTGGTCGACCTTGCCACGCAGGCTTGCCGCCGCGTCTTCCACGCCCTGGTACCACTGTTCCCAGGTGGTCGCCAGCAGGTCGTCCACGCTGCCGCAATGACCGGGCAGCTGCACGCCGTGTACGGTGAAGCCCGCGTTGTTCAGGCCCTTGCCCAGCATGCGCATTTCCGCCGGGGTGCCGGTCAGGCCGTGGACCAGCAGCACGCCCTGCGGGCCGCCAGGGAGGAAGAAGTCATGCGATTGGGTCACCTGGCGGCTCCGGGGGCGGCAGTGGGGAAGGTCAGGATCGCAAGCGCGATTTTCACCAGCCTTTCAGCCCCAGGTCCGGGTCAGGGGGCCTTCAGCAGCGGCAGCGTGATGGCAACTTTCAGGCCACCACCGGCACGGTTGAGGAAGGTCAGGCGGCCGCCGAGGTGCTCCACCGCTTCATGGGCGATGGCCAGGCCCAGGCCGGTGCCGCTGGCGGTGGTGCCGGGGGCGCGGAAGAAGCGCTCACCCAGCCGCGGCATCACATCCTCGGGCACCCCTGGCCCATTGTCCTCCACGTACAGTTCGACGTCATTGTCGTCCAGCGCGTGCACGCCGACGGTGACGGTCGCATCGCGGCCGGCATAGCGCAGTGCGTTGTCGATCAGGTTGTCCAGTGCCTCCTGCAGCTGGGCACCGTTGCCCAGGATGCGCAGCGGCTGGGGACTGCCGCGGTACCCCAGATCAATGCCATCGCGGATGGCTTCGGGCACGCGCATCCCGACCCAGTGCGGCACCCGTTCGCTCAGGTCCAGCGCTTCCACGGTTTCCGGAACGGTCTGCGCCCGGCTCAGCGCCAGCAGCTGGGTGCTGACCCGCGCGGTACGCTGGTTGAGGCGGCGGATATGCTGCAGGGCCTCGCGTACCGTGTCCGGGTCACCATGGGCCAGCGCTTGGTCCACGTGCAGGGCCATGCCGGCCAGCGGCGAGCGCAGCTGGTGCGCGGCGTCGGCGATGAAGCGGTTCTGGAGCGTGATCATTTCCGCCTGGCGGGCAAACAGGTCGTCGATGGTGCTGATCAGCGGCTGGATCTCCTCGGGTACATCGGCGTCGGAGATCGGTGCCAGTTCGCCCCGGCGCTGCGCCAGGCGGGTCCTCAACGGGGTCAGGATGCGCAGGCCGTAGGTCACGCCGAACCAGACCAGCGCGGCGGTGCCCAGCGCCAGCATGGTCATCAGCGGGATGATGATCATCAGGATCTCGCGCGCACGCTGGCGGCGGTCGGCCATGCTTTCGGCCACCGTCACCGCCAGCTCGTCCTGCGGGTCGTTCATCGCCCGCGTGCAGACAGTGGCCATGCGTACCTGCTGGCCGTTGAGCGTGCCGTCGTACAGCGCCGGATGCACGCCGGTGCAGTCCTGCGAAGGCGCATACGGGCTGAAGTCCGCATTGCCGCTGAGCGTGCCCTTGCGGCTGCTGTCGACGTTGAAATAGCGGTGGCCGTCGGGGTCGTACTCGATCAGGAAGCGCGCCTGCGGTGACAGATCGCTGGTCACCGGCATGGTGCTCAGCATCTGCGCGAACGAGTGCGTGTCGTCGATCAGGTTGCGGTCGTGGATGCGGTTGGAATAGTCCAGCGCAACGTAATAGGCCAGGATCGTGTTGAAGATGAGCAGGCCCAGCATCGGCAACGCCAGGAAGGCGAGCAGGCGCCGGCGCAGGCTCGGGGGGCCGCTGATCACGGGGCGCTGTCGTCCTGTGCGTCTTCCAGCATGTAGCCCAGCCCACGCACGGTGCGGATGCCCATGCCGCCGGGCTGCAGCTTGCGGCGCAGGCGGTGCAGGGCGATGTCCAGGCCGTTGTCGGTCAGGTCCTGTCCCCAGTCGCACAGGGCTTCCACCAGCTGCGCGCGCGACACAATGCGCTCGGCGCGTACCGCCAGCGCCGACAGCAGCCCGAACTCGCGTGCGGTCAGTTCCAGTGACTGGTCGTCGATCCACACCCGGTGCCCGGCCAGGTCCAGGCGCAGGCGGCCGATGCGCAGGTCCGGGGTGCCGTTGCTGGTGACCCGGCGCAGCTGTGCGCGCACGCGTGCTTCGAATTCGTCCAGTGCAAACGGCTTGACCAGGTAGTCGTCGGCGCCGAGGTCGAGCACGCGCACGCGCTCGGCCAGGCCGTCGCGGGCGGTCACCACCAGCACTGCCACGCCATCGCCGCGCTGGCGCAGGCGTTGCAGCACGTCGCGGCCATCCAGTTGCGGCAGGCCCAGGTCCAGCACCAGCAGTGCGTACTGGGTCGAGCCCAGCGCGGCGTCGGCGTGCGCGCCATTGTCGACGTGGTCGACCACGTGCCCCTGCCGGCGCAGCGAGGCGCACAGGCCGGAGGCGATGTCCGGGTCGTCTTCAGCAATCAGTACGCGCATGCGCGGAGGCTCCTGTAACGGTCAGGCCCACCGGCTGGACGGGGCAGGCCTCTCGGCTGCCGAGGGTAGCCGCAAACCGGGGGAAGGTGGAGCGGGCCGGCACCTGCCGGCGCCGTCACGCTGTCCTGCCATTCAGTCCTGCAGGCCCGGTTCACCGAGCGCCAGCGGCACCCGCGAGCCATCCAGCAGCCCACGACTGAGCACACCGTTGTCGATGAACAGCAGCTCGCCGTTCTCGCCGTTCTTGATGCTGCTGTCGATGGCGATCACGCGGTCACCGTGGAAGCTGCTGACGTGTGGCATCGAGGTATGGCCGACCACGATCCGCTTGAGCTGCAGCCGGTCGAGCACGGCCTGCACCCCCGCGGTGTCGAGGCGGCCGTCGAAGTAACCGCGGTACCAGATCGGGCTGGTCTTGCCGTCGTACAGCGGTGCGGTGGCCGGGTCGGCCTTCACTTCGGCCTTGGGCAGCCCCAGCGAGGCCTGGTAGGCCGCGTTGGTGCGCGCCGGGTCCAGCGCCAGCTGCACCGCCTCGGGCGAGATGCCGCCGTGCAGGAACAGGGTGTCGCCGATCTTCAGCAGCACCGGGCGGGTGCGCAGCCACTGGCCGATCACCGAGTCCTTGCCGTACAGCTGCGGGTAGCTGCGGCCCAGCAGCTGGGCGCTGCGCAGGTACTTCGGGTTGACGTAGCGCAGGTCGTCGTACAGCACCATGGTCTCGTGGTTGCCGAGCACGAAGTGCACCGCACCGCCGGCGGCAACGGCCTGCTGCTGCAGGCCATACAGCAGCCAGAAGGCTTCGGTGACCTGCGGGCCGCGGTCGAACACATCGCCGGCGACGACCAGCGTGTCCTTGCCCAGTGCCCAGCGGTCCTGGGCGTCGATGACCTGGTGGGCGCGCAGCAGGCGCACCAGCAGCCCGTACTGGCCATGGATGTCGGACAGCGCGACGATGCGCGGCGCGGCCGGCAGTACGGAAATCGAAGGCGCATTCGGCGCGGCCACATGCACGGTGTGCTCGTAGCCGCAGCGTGGGGCGATGTCGGTGCCTGCGGTCTGCGTGGCCAGCGTGCGCGATTCGACCTTGTCGGCGCAGATCCATTGGGCCTGCAGCTGGTCGCCCTGGCGGAACACATACGGGCCATCGGCCCGCACGTGGTCGGCGGGCGCGGCGACCTCGCGCGCCTGCGTGGCTGTCGCGCAGGCCAGCAGCGGCAGCAGCAGGGCGGTCAGCAGGGAAGGGCGAAAGCGCGGCATCGGCGGCATCCAGCGGCGGAAAGACCCGATGCTAACCGGCGCCGCCGCATCGCGGTGTGCGCGAATGGGCGGGTCAGGCGCCGCGCCCGTCGCCCTTGAGTTTGCGCACACGCGTGGCGGCGGCCTGCAGGGCCTGACCGTCGCGCCCGCGCGGCTGCATGTACGGCAGCGGCCGCCGCGTCGCCGATTCGATCAGCTGCGAGTGGGCTTCGCCCGCCCCGAAGCGATGGCGCTCGCCCCATTGGCGCAGCGCCACCAGCAGCGGGAACAGTTCCTGGCCGGCGTGGGTGAGCACGTATTCCTGGTAGGCCGAGCCATCGGAGGCCGGTTGCAGTTGCAGGATGCCGGCCTCGACCAGTTTGCGCAGGCGATCACTGAGGATGTTGCGTGCCGCGCCGACGCTCCGCTGGAAATCGCCGAAGCGGGTGATGCCGTCGAACGCGTCGCGGATCACCAGCAATGCCCAGCGGTCACCAAGCAGGTCGGCACTGCGGGCGACGGGGCAGGGGCTGTCGGCGTGCATGGCGGTCTCCGTTCTATGTGGTTGCAGTTTAAAACCAATGGGGCTAGCCTGCATCTGGTTTCAATATGCAACCAGTCCATGAATGCCATGCCGATTCCACGCTCCCTGCTGGTCCTGCTCGCGGTGGCCGCCGGGGCCAGCGTCGCCAATGTCTATTACGCGCAGCCCTTGCTGGATCGGCTGGCACAGGCGTTCGCGCTGGAGCGGGCGGCAGCCGGTGCCGTGCTGGCGGCTACCCAGGCCGGCAGTGTGCTGGCACTGCTGGGCGTGTTGCCGCTGGCTGATCGAGGGGACCGGCGGCGCCTGTTGCGCGTGCAGCTGGCGGCACTGGTGGCCGCGCTGCTGTGGCTGGCGGCGGCACGCACGGCCAGTTGGCTGTTGTCGGGCATGCTGCTGGTCGGGTTGTTGGGGACCGCGCTGACCCAGGGCTTGATCGCCTGCACGGCGGCGATGGCAGCGCCCGCGCAGCGCGGGCGCGTGGTGGGCACGGTGCAGGGTGGCGTGTTCATCGGGCTGCTGCTTGCGCGGGTGCTGTCCGGCAGCGTGGCGGCCATTGCCGGCTGGCAAGCGGTCTATCTGCTGTCGGCAACGGTGATGGCGGCGCTGGCCGTGCTGCTGTGGCGGCGCCTGCCGGCCGTGCCGGTACCGGCGGTGCCGCCGCGTTGGGGCGAGCTGCTGGGCTCGATGCTGGGCATGCTGCGCCGGGACCCAACCTTGCGCGAGCGCGGTCCGCTGGCCCTGCTGCTGTTTGCCGGGCTCAATGTGTTCTGGGCGGCGGCGCCCTTGCCGCTGTCGGCACCGCCGCTGCACTGGTCGACGGCGGCCATCGGTGCGCTCGGTTTGGCCGGGGTGGCCGGTGCGTTGATGGCGGCGCGGGTCGGGCACTGGATGGACCGCGGCTTCGTGCATCGGGTCAGCGTTGGCGCGTTGCTGTTGATGCTGGTCGCCTGGTGGCCGCTGCTGGGGTTGCCGCAGTCGCTGCCGTGGCTGCTGCTGGGCGTGATCGTGCTCGACCTCGGCGGCCAGGCGTTGCATGTATCGAACCAGGCGCTGCTGCTGCGTGCACCGGGTGAGCAGCATGGACGCCTGGTGGCGCTGTACATGCTGTTCTACGCAGTGGGCAGCGGCGCCGGTGCGGCGGCCGGGCCCTGGATGCAGGCCCGGCATGGCTGGCCTGCGGTGTGCCTGCTGGGTGCCGGCATCGCGGCGCTCGCCCTGCTGTGGTGGGCAGCGTGGCGGGTGGGGGCGGTGAAAGCAGCGGCTGGCGCGCGAACCGGTAGAGTCGACTGTTAGTCGACTGCTCTTCGTTCCGACGGCGAAAAGCTCCGCGCTGCGCGCGATAGTCGACTGGCAGTCGACTCTACACCTGGGTTGCCGTCCGCGTCGGGCTACCGCTGCAATGCCCGCCGTCCCGGTTCTTCCTGCAGTGCCTCGCTGGCCACCACCACGCGGTTGCGGCCGCTGCGCTTGGCCTCGTACATCGCTGCATCGGCCCGTGCCATCAGCCGCTCGTAGTCCGGATGGCCGTCATGGCCAGCCACGCCGATACTGGCGGTCAGTGCCAGCACCTGGCCATTGGCCAGCGCAACGGGCGATTGTGCGATCTGCCGGCGCAGGCTCTCGGCGATCACGGTCGCCTGCGATTCGCTCGCCGCCACCAGCACCACCACGAACTCCTCGCCGCCATAGCGGAACAGGTAGTCGCTGCCGCGTGTCAGCTGGCCGAGCAGACCAGCCACGTGCTGCAATGCGCGGTCGCCGGCATCGTGGCCGTGGCCATCGTTGATCGCCTTGAAATGATCCAGGTCGAGCAGCAGCAGCGAGAACGGCGTGCGATTGCGCGTGGCCAGCTCGATCTCCCTGCGCAGGACCGTGGGCAGGAAGCGGCGGTTGAGCAGGTTGGTCAGTGCGTCGCTGCCGGCGTCCAGTTCGCCGATGCGCTCGAACAGCAGCGTCATCAGGGTGCGGATGGCCGCCAGGTCCTCGCGGATGGCAGGCAGCACCGCCAGGCGCTGCGCCGGCTCATCGCTGCGTGCGCGCTGGAGATGGCTGTCGATGCGGGACATCAACTGGCCGACCTGCTGGGTCTCGCTGCTCTCACCGAAACTGGGAATCCCCTTGTGGGTGAACCACAGGCCGAATTCCGAGGTGGCGAGGCGGGCGCTGTCACTGGCCTGCACATGGCCGGCCAGCGCGTAGAGCAGGGCGTTCTCCCAGTCCAGCAGCAATGCACGCTGGCGCTCGCGTTCGGCGCCGACGTTCTGCACCAGAGAGAACAGGCGGTATGCCGCATCGGCACGGGTCGAGCGCTCGCGTGCATGGGTGTAGGCCAGGGTCATGCCTTCCATGGCGATGTCCATGATCGCGCTGAGGCAGTCGATGGCGGCGAACGCGGTGGCACTGTCGGGCGCGTCGTCGCGCAGGCGCACGAACAGGTCGTGCTTGAGCACGCGCGCGCCGCGGGTGACCAGGTCGACCGGAATGCCGACCCGGGCATGCACATCGCCGATCACCCGTTGCGAGGCAACCGCGCTGGCAATGCCGTCGGCACCCGTGGTCAGCAGCTGCACCAGCCAGCGCTGCATGGCCGGCTGCAGGCGCTGCTTGACCTGGTCGTGGGACAGGAAGCGGCGCGCGCGCGGGTCCTGCAACAGGACGTCATAGAAGCGCTGGGCCAGCGCAGGTGGCGCATCGGCAGCGGCGGCGTGCAGCAGCGCGGTGGCGGTGGGGCCGGCCTGCAGCAGGCACTGCTGCCAGGCGTCGGCCAGCGGCTGGCTGGCGTCGTCCAGTTGGGGTGTTTCCACGTCGTTCTCTGACTGCGTACGGCAAACCACCGATATCGGCCGGGCTGGCGTGCGGTTGATGGCGGGTTGGCCCGCCAGTTTAAGCGTGATGCAGGCGCGTGCCGTGCGCGCAGCACATCGGCATCACCGCTGCAATGAGTGAACGCATTTGAGAATCACTCGCATTGGTGGGAGAA
The DNA here is from genome assembly GCF_027854495.1 of Stenotrophomonas sp. PI_27. Classification (NCBI taxonomy): domain Bacteria; kingdom Pseudomonadati; phylum Pseudomonadota; class Gammaproteobacteria; order Lysobacterales; family Lysobacteraceae; genus Stenotrophomonas; species Stenotrophomonas sp. PI_27. The sequence goes on along the minus strand of NZ_JAJNOF010000012.1, from coordinate 64,148 downwards.
TGCGCGCACGGATCGGGCCGCAGGCGACTGCAGCGACGCTCCGCCTCCCTCCTCGTCGTTGCCTCAAGCCCTTTGCCAGAGGCCCCGTTGCCCTGCCAGAAGGTCCAGATCATGTCCCCTGCCGTTGCCCTTTCGCCGCGCCCGCTGGCGCTTGCCGTTGCCGCCCTGCTGGCGGGCAGCGCCCTGACCGCCCAGGCTGAAACCGACGCTACCGATATCGATACCGTGCATGTCACCGCTTCGCAGATTGCCCGCCAGGCGTTGGGCACCTCGACCATTACCGCCGAGGACATCGCCCGGCGCCCGCCGGCCAACGACATCGCCGAACTGCTGCGGACCATGCCGGGCGTCAACCTCACCGGCAACAGCGCCTCGGGCCAGTACGGCAACAACCGCCAGATCGACCTGCGCGGCATGGGTCCGGAAAACACCCTGATCCTAGTCGATGGCAAGCGCATCGGCGCGCGCGATGCTGTGCGCATGGGCCGCAGTGGCGAACGCAATACGCGCGGCGATACCAACTGGGTGCCGGCGGAAATGATCGAGCGCATCGAAGTGCTGCGCGGCCCGGCGGCGGCACGCTATGGTTCCGGCGCGTCCGGCGGCGTGGTCAACATCATCACCAAGCGCCCGACCGGCGACCTGACCGGCGCGGTCGACCTGTATGGCCTGGTGCCCGAGCACAGCACCGAAGGCGGCAGCGAGCGCGTCGGCCTGCAGCTGAGCGGGCCGATGACCGACACCCTGTCGTTCCGCCTGTACGGCAACCTCAACAGGACCGACGCCGACTCACTGGACCTCAACCGCCAGTACGCGACCAACCCGAACGCGGTGCCGCCGGCTGGCCGCGAGGGCGTCAAGAACCGCGACGTCAACGCGTTGCTGCGCTGGGACGTGACCGCCGACCAGGTGGTGGAGTTCGAAGCCGGCACCAGCCGCCAGGGCAACATCTATGCCGGTGACCGCGCGGTCAGCACCACCGGTACCTCGACCGGCGTTGACCTGGCGGCGCTGGCCGAAGGCGAAGCGGAGACCAACCGCATGTACCGCACCACCGGCGCGATCACCCATCGTGGGCGCTGGGGCGACGTGACCTCGCGAGTGACGGCTGCGGTGGAGGCGGTCAACAACTCGCGCATCAACGAAGGCCTGGCCGGTGGCCCGGAGGGCAGCTTCAACGGCACCGACTGGTCGACCTCGCGCCTGCGCAACTACCAGCTGGATGGCGAAGTGAGTTTCCCGACCACGCTGGGCGGCGCCGAGAACGTCTGGACGCTCGGCTTCGAGTACCTGGACAGCCGCTTGACCGATCCCTATTCGATGAGCCAGTCCAGCAGCAGCGGCGGCGGCATCCCGGGGCTGTCGGCCGATCGTGCGCGTGGCAAGGCCGACGCGCAGACCACTGCGGTATTCGTGGAAGACAACATCTACCTGGGCGAGCGCTGGATCGTCACCCCGGGCCTGCGCTTCGACCACCACAGCCAGTTCGGCAACAACACCAGCCCCAGCCTCAATGCGCAGTTCCGCATCAGCGGCGACTGGGTGGTGAAGGGCGGTATCGCCCGGGCATTCAAGGCGCCGAACCTGTACCAGTCCAATCCGGACTATCTGTACTACACCCGTGGCAATGGCTGCCCGAATGCACTGCCGAGCCTGGGCGCCGGCTGCTACATGCGCGGCAATGCGGACCTGAAGGCGGAAACCAGCCTGAACAAGGAACTGGGCGTCGAGTGGGCACCGCAGAGCGGCTGGCAGGCGTCGTTGACCTACTTCCACAACGACTACAAGGACAAGATCCAGGCCGGTTACACCCAGATCGGGCTGACCGCCGACACCAAGGGCCGCATCTTCCGCTGGGAGAATGCGCCGAAGGCGATCGTGCAGGGCCTGGAAGGCAACCTGGTGATCCCGTTGCTGGGCGAGCAGGGCAGCCGCCTGAAGTGGAGCAACAACTTCACCTACATGGTGGAGAACGAGAACAAGACCACGCGCCAGCCGCTGTCGGTGATTCCGAAGTACACGATCAACACCATGCTGGACTGGCAGGCCACCGACAGGCTGTCGCTGCTGCTGACCGGCACGTTCTACGGCAAGCAGGAACCGGCCACCGCCAACATCAACAATGATCCGCGCTGCACCGGCAGCTGCGATCCCTCGATCGCGCTGCAGGACCGGGGTGCCTACAACATCTGGGGCGTGAGCGCCCGCTACAGGGTGACCGAGACCGTCAGCTTCGGCTTCGGCGTCAACAACCTGGCCGACAAGCGCCTGTTCCGCGAGGCCAACAGCAGCGATGCTGGCGCGGCGACCTACAACGAGCCCGGCCGCGCGTACTGGGCCAGCCTGCGCTTCGGGTTCTGAGCATACGCAAGTGCAGATCCGCCGTGGCCGCCGGGTCCTGCCCGGCGGCACCGGTGCTGCACGCCTGCAATGTTATAAACACCGTAATAGTCTCCCCCGCCAGCACGGCGTAGCCTGCACCGCACCGCAAAGGAGCTGTTGCCATGGGCCACGACCACGATCACCTGCCGTCCCAGATCCGCCACGAGAAGCCCTTGTGGTGGGCGCTCGGCCTGACCTCCACCTTCCTCGTCGTCGAGGTGGTGGGCGCGTTCTGGACCAACAGCCTGGCGCTGCTGTCCGACGCGGCACACATGGCCACCGACGCCCTGGCGCTGATGATCGCGCTGGTTGCGGTGCGGCTGAGCCGGCGCCCACCCGATGCGCGCCGCACCTACGGCTATGCACGGCTGGAGGCGCTGGGCGCGATGATCAACGGTGCCATGCTGTTCGTGGTCGCCGCCTACATCCTGTGGGAGGCGGTCGGCCGTTTCCGCCAGCCGCAGGAGATCGCGTCCTCCGGCATGCTGGTGATCGCGGCCGTCGGTCTGGTCATCAACCTGATCTCGATGCGCCTGCTGCAGGCCGGCAGTGGCGAGAGCCTCAACGTGAAGGGCGCCTACCTGGAAGTGTGGGCGGACATGCTCGGTTCGGTGGCGGTGATTGCCGGCGCATTGTTGATCAAGTGGACGGGCTGGAAGCCGATCGATCCGATCCTGGCGGTACTGATCGGGCTATGGGTACTGCCGCGCACCTACGTGCTGATGCGCGAGGCGATCAACGTGCTGCTGGAAGGCGTGCCCAAGGGCATGGACGTGGCCAAGGTGCGCGACAGCCTGTCCGGTCATGCCGCGGTGATGGACGTGCATGACCTGCATGTGTGGGCGCTGGCCTCGAGCACGCCGGCGCTGACCGCGCACATCGTGATGCGCGACGGCACCGATGCCGATGTGCTGCGCCGCGAGCTGGGCGGGCGCCTGCACGATGACTTCGGCATCGAACACGTGACGCTGCAGATCGAAGCGGACCACTGTGGTGAAGCCTGCGCTGGACCGGCGTCGGCCAAGGGCGGCGCGCAGCAGGGCCATGAAGGCCACGACCACGGCGAGGATGCGCAGGGCCATCGCGGCCACGTGCATCGTTGAATGAAAATGAAGGCCGCACCGGGGAATGCCCGGTGCGGTCATGCGTCGCGTCGCGAGGCCAGCCGATCCGCCAGCCGGGTCGGCTCCGGCAGCCGGTAGCCGCGCAGCGTGCGCTGCACCCAGTCCAGCGCGGTATCCGCACTGACCCGATGGCCGCCGGCCACGAACAGCGGCTTGCAGTGCACCTTGCTGCGCAGCACCCAGCCCAGTTGTTCGTCGCCATCCTGCAGCGGCGCATGTGCACCGGCCTCGGCGCCCGGTTCGACGAATCGCCCCACCAGCTTCGACTTCGCTACCCCGATGCTCGGCAGGTCGGTGACCACGCCCAGATGCGCAGCCACGCCCAGCCTGCGCGGATGGCTGATGCCGTGGCCATCGACGAACACCAGGTCCGGCACGCGTGGCAGCAGCGCCAGTGCGGCCAGCAGTGCCGGCAGCTCGCGGAAGCTGAGCAGGCCGGGGATGTAGGGCATCACCGTGGGGATGCGCGCGATCTCCTGTGCCACGGGCTTCAGCGTCTCCGCGTCCAGCAGTACCGCCGCGGCGCGGGTGATGGCGCCGTTGTCCTCGAAGCCGACATCCATCCCGGCCAGCCAGCGCACGTTGCGTGGCAGGCGGTCCTGGCGCTCCACGCGGCCTGCCAGTTGCAGCTGCTGCGCACGGGCGGCAGCGACGCTGCCTTCCCAGCGTCCAGGGTCGATCACCGTATTCATGGGTCACAGCATCGCACGGGCGGCGCCACGGCCCGGTGAGCGGCGGCCGGGCTACAATGGCGGCCTGCCTTTCCTCGCGTTGGAGACCCTGCAGTGACCCGTAGACTCGTACTGTTGCGCCATGGCCAGAGCCAGTGGAACCTGGACAACCGCTTCACCGGCTGGGTCGATGTCGACCTGACCGAGCAGGGGCGTCGCGAAGCGGCCGCCGCCGGCCGCCTGATGCGCGAGGAAGGCCTGCAGTTCGACGTTGCCCACACCTCCGTGCTCAAGCGCGCCATCCATACCCTGCAGGGTGCGCTGGCCGAGCTGGAGCAGGACTGGCTGCCGGTGAACAAGTCCTGGCGCCTCAACGAGCGGCACTACGGCGGCCTGCAGGGGCTGGACAAGGCCGAGACCGCGGCCAAGCACGGCGAAGAGCAGGTCAAGGTCTGGCGTCGTTCGTACGACATCCCGCCGCCGCCGATGGACCTGGAAGATCCGGGCCACCCGATCCATGACCGCCGCTACGCCGGCCTGGACCGCAACGCGCTGCCGGGCACCGAGTCGCTGGCCACCACCCTGGACCGCGTGCTGCCGTACTGGCACGACGCCATCGCACCGCAGCTGAAGGACGGCAAGACCGTACTGGTCACCGCGCACGGCAACTCGCTGCGCGCGCTGTACAAGTACCTCAACAATGTCTCGCGCGAGGAGATCCTCGAGCTGAACATCCCGACCGGCATCCCGCTGCTGTTCGAACTGAACGACGACCTGACCGTGCAGTCGTTCCGCTACCTGGGCGACCCGGAAGCAGCACGCAAGGCTGCCGAAGCCGTGGCCAACCAGGGCAAGGCGAAGTAAGAAGCAGAAGGCCGGCGCAAGCCGGCCTTTCTTTTTGTAGAGCCGAGCCCACGCTCGGCCGCTTTGGGCTTTTGCCGCAGGAAGCATGAACCCGGAACGGAGAGCAGTCGAGCATGGCTCGACTCTACAGAAGCCGCGTGCTGTGACCTTTGGCCGGTCCCCAGCGCCGCTCCCCCGGCTACCCTGTGAAATTACCCGCAGGAGAGCCTCATGAACGTCCGCAACCTGGTCCCGCTGGGCCTGACCATCGCCATCGCTGCCTCACTGGCGGCGTGTGGCAAGAACGAAACCGCCCCGGCGGCCAGTGCCGACGCCAAGCCGGCCTTCGACCTGTCGCAGATCAAGACGCCGCTGATCTCGCTCAACAGCGCCGACCTCAATCCGGCCATTTCGGCCTGTACCGACCTCAATGGCTTCGTCAACAGCAAGTGGCTGAAGGCCAACCCGGTGCCGGGCGACCAGACCACCTGGGGCAGCTTCGAGATCCTGCGCGAGCGCTCGCTGGAAGTGCAGCACGCGCTGGTGCAGCAGGCCGCCGCCAGCCAGGCCAAGGCCGGCTCGGTGGAAGCCAAGATCGGTGACATCTGGAAGACCGGCAACGACGAAGCGAAGATCGAAGCTGCCGGCCTGGCGCCGCTGCAGCCGCAGCTGGACAAGATCGCCGCGCTGAACGACACCGCCGCCATCACCCGGTACCTGCGCGACAGCCAGGCCGAGGGCAAGGGCGTGCTGTTCTCGCTGTTCGCCAATGCCGACTACAAGGATTCGGCCAACGTCATCGCCTACGTCGGCCAGGGTGGCCTGGGCCTGCCGGAGAAGGGCTACTACTTCGACGATGCGCAGGCCAAGATCCGCGATGCCTACGTGACCTACATCGCACAGGTGCTGACCCTGTCCGGCGTGGACGCGGCGCAGGCCGCCGAGCAGGCCAAGGCCGTGATGGCCTTCGAAACCCGCCTGGCGAAGGCCTCGATGTCGCGCATCGAAATGCGTGATCCGGCCAAGCGCTACAACCCGCTCAGCGCCGCCGACGCCGACAGGCTGACCCCGAACTTCAGCTGGACCGCGCTGTTCGACACCCTGAAGGTGCCGGCCGCGCAGAAGTTCTCGCTGGCCCAGCCCGGCTTCTTCAGTGAAATGGACAAGATGCTCGCCGACGTGCCGGCCAGCACCTGGCAGGCCTATCTGCGCTTCCACACCATCGACGACGCCTCGCCGTACCTGAGCAGCCAGTTCGAGAAGGCCAACTTCGATTTCTACGGCACCACCCTGCGCGGCCAGAAGGAAATGCAGCCGCGCTGGAAGCGCGTGCTGGAGTCGGTCAACGGTGGCATGGGTGAAGCGCTGGGCCAGCTGTACGTGGACGCCGTGTTCCCGGCCGAGTCGAAGGTCGCCATGCAGCACCTGGTGGAGAACCTGTCGCAGGCGCTGAAGGCGCGCCTGGAGCAGCTGCCGTGGATGGGCGAAGAAACCAAGAAGAAGGCGCTGGAAAAGTGGGCCAGCTTCACCCCGAAGATCGGTTACCCGGACAAGTGGCGTGACTGGGCGGGCCTGCAGACCAACGGCGACAGCTACCTGGGCAACATGCAGGCGGCGCGTGCGTTCAACTACCGCTACATGCTGGACAAGATCGGCAAGCCGGTGGACAAGACCGAGTGGGGCATGACCCCGCAGACCGTCAACGCGTACTACAACGCCACCAAGAACGAGATCGTGTTCCCGGCGGCGATCCTGCAGGCGCCGTTCTTCGACGCCAAGGCCGATCCGGCGCTGAACTACGGCGGCATCGGTGCGGTCATCGGCCACGAGATGATGCATGGCTACGACGACTCGGGCAGCCAGTTCGCCGCCAACGGCAACTTCGACAACTGGTGGACCGACGCCGACCGCAAGGCCTTCACCGAGCGTACCGACCAGCTGGTCGCGCAGTTCGACGGCTATGAAGCGGTGCCGGGGGTGAACGTGAAGGGCAAGCTGACCCTGGGCGAGAACATCGGCGACCTGGGCGGGCTGACCGTGGCCTATGACGCGCTGCAGATGGCGCTGAAGGAAGACCCCAAGGCGAATGTCGAGGTCGATGGCCACAGCCAGGACCAGCGCTTCTTCATGAACTGGGCCACGGTGTGGCGCCGCAATTTCACCGATGGTGAGCTGCGCGTCCGCCTCAACACCGATCCGCATGCGCCGGCCAACTTCCGTGCCAACGGTGCACCGTCGAACATGCCTTCGTTCGCGGCCGCCTTCCAGTGCAAGGCCGGCGATGCAATGGTGCGTGCCGACGACAAGCGCGTGGTGATCTGGTAATCGATCACCCGTGAACGCGTGATGCGAAAGGCCCGGCGAATGCCGGGCCTTTTGTCTTCCAGGCCGGCAGCACAGCGCCGACTGGTAGAGTCGACTGTTAGTCGACTATCGCGCGCAGCGCGGGATTTTCGCGATCTGGACGAAGAGCAGTCGACTAACAGTCGACTCTACCGGCGGGTTGTTTCACCGTCGGGAAGATCTCAGGCCAGCGCCGGCGCGCGCGCCAGCATGCGATGGAAGCGCTGCAGCACGTAGGGGTCCACCAGCCCGCCGGACTGCGCTTCGATGATCCGCAACGCGGTTTCGTGCTCCATCGCGTCGCGATAGGGGCGTACGCTGGTCAGCGCATCGTAGGCATCGACGATGGTGACGATGCGCGCGCCCAGCGGGATGGACTCGCCGCGCAATCCGTCGGGGTAGCCGCTGCCATCGAAGGCTTCGTGATGGGCGCGGATCAGCCGTGCCACCGGTGCGGCATCGCTGCGGCCGGTGGCCAGGAAGATATGCTCGCCGCGCACCGGATGCTCGCGCATGATCGCGCGTTCTTCTTCGGTATGCTGGCGCGGCGCCAGCAGAACATCGTCGGGTATGCCGATCTTGCCGATGTCGTGGAAGCGTGCGGCCAGGCCGATCTGCGCACAGGCCGGGGGGGCGAGATCGCAGTGCGTGGCCAGGCAGCGGGCCAGCAGGCCCACGCGGTCGCAGTGGTGACGGGTGTAGGCGTCGCGCATCTGCAGCGACATCGAGAGGGCATCGATCAGGCAGGCCTGCGCGTGCAGCAGGTCGGGGGCGGGTACGGCGTCAGGAAACATGGTCATCCGCCCGCACCGGCTGCGCGCCGATGCGGGTGTGCGGGGGGGCGATCAACCCGGGGCGAGGGTGGTCAGAAGGGCGCGGGCCGCGTTGAAGCGGTCTTCCGGCAACGGCAGCGGATGCTTGATGCGCAGCTTGTCAGGCCCTTCCATGGCGTAGAGGTTCGGTTGCTTCTGGATCAGCTGGATCACCGCCATCGGGTCGATGTTGGGCTTGGACTCGAACACGATGCGGCCACCGTTCTCGCCCAGGTCCAGCTTGCGGATGCCCAGCGTGTTGGCCTTCAACTTCAGCTCGGCGATGGCGAACAGGTGCTTGGCCGCATCCGGCAGCAGGCCGAAGCGGTCGATCATCTCCACCTGCAGCTCACGCAGCGCGTCGCTGTCGCGCGCGCTGGAAATACGCTTGTACAGCGTCAGGCGGGTGTGCACGTCGGGCAGGTAGTCTTCCGGGATCAGCGCCGGCACATGCAGCTCGACCTCGGCGCCGCGTACTTCCTCGCCGGCATCCAGGTCGGGCAGCTTGCCCAGCCTGATGCTGCGCACCGCGCGCTCCAGCAGCTCGGTGTACAGGCTGAAGCCGACTTCGGCCATCTGCCCGCTCTGGTCCTCGCCGAGCAGTTCACCGGCGCCACGGATCTCCAGATCGTGCGTGGCCAGGGTGAAACCGGCACCCAGTTCGTCCATCGAGGCGATCGCTTCCAGGCGCTTTTCGGCATCGGGCGTGATCGCGCGGCGGTCAGGGGTGATCAGGTAGGCGTAGGCGCGGTGGTGTGAACGCCCGACGCGGCCGCGCAGCTGGTGCAGCTGGGCCAGGCCGAAGCGGTCGGCGCGGTTGATGATGATGGTGTTGGCGTTGGGGATGTCGATGCCGGACTCGATGATCGTGGTCGACAGCAGCACGTTGAAGCGCTGCTTCTGGAAATCCAGCATCACCTTTTCCAGCTCGCGCTCGGGCATCTGCCCGTGCGCGATACCGATACGGGCTTCGGGCACCAGCTCGGACAGCTCGCGCTGCATGCGGCCGATGCTCTCCACGTCGTTGTGCAGGAAGTACAGCTGGCCACCACGCGCCAGCTCGCGCTGGAACGCCTCGCGCAGCAGCGCGTTGTCCCACTGGGTGATGAAGGTCTGCACCGCCAGCCGGTTCGGCGGCGGCGTGGCGATGATCGACAGGTCGCGCAGGCCGGCCATGGCCATGTTCAACGTGCGCGGGATCGGCGTGGCGGTCAGGGTCAGCAGGTGCACGTTGGCGCGCAGCGCCTTCAGCGCTTCCTTCTGGCGCACGCCGAAACGCTGCTCTTCGTCGACGATGACCATGCCCAGGTCCTTGAACTTCACGTCCGGCTGCAGCAGGCGGTGGGTGCCGACGATCACGTCGATGGTGCCGGCGGCGACCTTCTCCAGTTCGGCCTTGATTTCCTTGCTGGTCTTGAAGCGCGACAGCACCTCCACCTTCAGCGGGTAATCGGCGAAACGGTCGCGGAAATTGCGGTAGTGCTGCTCGGCCAGCAGCGTGGTTGGCACCAGCACCGCCACCTGCTTGCCGGCGCTGGCCGCAGCGAAGGCAGCCCGCACCGCAACCTCGGTCTTGCCGAAGCCCACGTCGCCGCAGACCACGCGGTCCATCGGCTGGCTGCTGGCCAGGTCACGCAGCGTGGCATCGATCGCCGCCAGCTGGTCCGGGGTTTCCTCGAACGGGAAACCGGCCGCGAACGGCTCGTACATCGCGCGGTCCACCTGCAATGCCAGGCCGGCACGCGCCTGGCGGCGGGCCTGGATTTCCAGCAGTTCGGCGGCAACGTCGCGCACCTTCTCGGCGGCCTTGCGCTTGGCCTTGCTCCACTGCTCGCCACCGAGCGAGTGCAGCGGCGCGGTTTCCGGCGACGCACCGGAGTAGCGGCTGATCAGGTGCAGCTGCGCGACCGGCACATACAGCCGGTCGCCCTTGGCGTACTCGATTTCCAGGAACTCGCCGGGCATGCCGCCGACATCCATTGCGATCAGGCCACGGTAGCGGCCGACGCCATGGTCCTCGTGCACGATCGGCGCGCCTTCGGTCAGTTCGCCGAGGTCGCGGATGATCGCTTCCGGCTCGCGCCCGGCACGGCGCGTGCGGCGGGCGCTGCCGGCGCGCTCGGGGAACAGCTGGCGCTCGGTCAGTACCGCGATGCGCGGGTCGTCCAGCGCGAAGCCATCTTCCAGCGGCGCCACCGCGATCGCGAAGCGCGCATCGTCGGCGAGGAAGCCGGGCAGGTCGGCCACCACCGGCGGCTTCAGTTCAGCGGCCTGCAACACTTCCAGCAGGGCCTCGCGGCGGCCGGGCGAATCGGCCGCGATCAGCACCCGGCCCGGGTAATGGCCGAGGAAGGATTTCAGCGCCTCGCCGGCCGGCGCATCGCGCGCCGCCACCGGCAGCGGTGGCAGCGACTGGTCGCCCAGCGCGTGCGCGTCGGCGATGCGTGCGTGGTCCGCCGACCACACCTCGATGCGCGGGGCATCATTGAGGCGCTCGCGCAGCAGCTCCGGTGACAGGTACAGCGCCGACGGCGGCAGCAGCGGGCGCTCCACATCATGGCGGCGCTGCTCATAGCGGTCAGCGGTCTGCGCCCAGAACGCGACGGACGCTTCATACGCACCGGTGCAGACCACCGGCAGGCTGCCGTCGGGCAGATAGTCGAACAGCGTCGCGGTGCGCTCGAAGAACAGCGGCAGGTAGTACTCGACGCCGGCCGGGGCCAGCCCGGACTTCAGATCCTGGTACAGCGAACTGCGCCGGGTGTCCACGTCGAAGCGCTCGCGCAGCGTGGCCAGCACGCGGGCGATGCTGGCCTCGTCCATCGGCACTTCGCGGCCGGGCAGCATGTGCACGGCGTCGACCTTGTCCAGCGAGCGCTGGCTTTCCGGGTCGAAGGCGCGGATCGAGTCGATGTCCTCGTCCAGCAGCTCGATCCGCAGCGGCTCGTCGGCCCCCATCGGGAACACGTCGAGCAGGCCACCGCGCACGGCGAAGTCACCCGGGTCCATCACCTGCGGCACGTTGCGGTAGCCGGCGCTTTCCAGGCGCCGCCTCTCGGCGTCCAGGTCCAGGCGCTGGCCGACCTTCAGGTCGAAGCTGCCACCGATCACGTAGCTGCGCGGGGCCAGCTGCTGCAGCAGGGTCTGCACCGGCACGATCACCAGGCCGCGCTTCAGCGCGGGCAGGCGGTGCAGGGCGGCCAGGCGCTGCGAGATGATGTCCGGGTGCGGGCTGAAGCGGTCGTAGGGCAGGGTTTCCCAGTCCGGGAAGGCGACCACCGGCACGGCCGGGTCGCCGCCGAGCAGGGTCTGCAGATCGGCTTCGAGCTGGTTGGCCCCGTGGTTGTCACGGGCGATCACCAGCAGCGGGGCATCGTGCGCGCGCGCGGCCTGGGCCAGGTACCAGGCCAGGGCGGTCGGCGATGCGGGGGCGCGCCACCAGGCGCGGAGCTGGCCGGCGCGCGGCAGCGGCGGGGCGGGGTATGAGGTACGCGACATGGACCGCCGATTTTAGCAGAAGCCCGGTCAACGCCCGTCCGGTCGTGCCGGCCGCTGGCTGGCCGCCTCATGTACCGTTGGGGTTTGGCAATGCCGGCCAGCGGCCGGCATTACCGGAATGCGTCGGCGGGCAAGGCTCGGCGCCTCCGTCAGTTGTCCAGCTCCAGCACCATGCGCACCAGCCCCTCGGCACCGGCCGGGTGCGGCACCGGCTTGAAGCCCAGCGAGGCGGCCAGCTGCTTCATCGGCTCGTTTTCGGCGGCAACATCGCCGTACAGGCGGTCCAGGTACTTGCCACGGCCCCACTTCACCAGCTTGCGCATCAACTGCCGGCCCAGGCCCTGGCCGATCAGGAAGCGGCTGATCAGGATCGCGTACTCGGCCTCGCGGGTACCGGGGATGATCGAGGCCCGGGCAACCGCGCCGACCACCGCTTCGCCCGCGGGCAGCGATTCGGCTGCGACCAGGGTGATCTCGGTCTTGGGATTGGGATGGGTCAGGCGCTGGGTGGTTTCCGGCGACAGCTCGGTCACCGCCTGCAGGAAACGATCGCGGATTTCTTCCGGCCCGAACAGGCTGAACGCCGCTTGCAGCGGTGCGCCATCTTCCGGGCGGATGGGGCGGATCAGCAGCTCGTGGCCGCTGGGAGCCTTGAAGATCTCATGCCAGGGCGGCATGCGGTTGCGAGTGGCCATACCGGGTGATTCCTTGGTGGTCCATCGATTGTGGCATCACCGGGGCTGCATTCCGTGAACGAAAGGCTCACGGCGGTACAGCCTCGTGAAGGCCGCTATTCGGGGGCTTTGAGCCAGTCCAGGCGGGTGCTGGCGCCGGGTTCGCCGAGGTGCTGGCGCAACGCCGGCAGGGCCGGGCCGACCACCCGGTCGAACTGCCACGGCGGGTTGAGCAGCAGCATGCCACTGCCATTGAGGCGCAGCGGCGAGTCGTCCGGACGCACCAGGAACTCGATCGTCATCGCCGATTTCACCGGCAGGGCGGAGGCCTTGCGCAGGAAATGCAGGATGGTGCGGCGCTGCTTGATCGGGAACCAGACCGCACAGGTGGCCTGCGGCCAGCGCGCCAGGGTCTCGGCCAGGGCGGCCAGGATGTTCTGGTATTCGGCGTCCTGCGCCTCGTAGGGCGGGTCGATCAGCACCAGGCCCCGACCGATCTTGCTGCCGTTGAACTTCGGCGGCAGCAGCGAACGCAGCAGGGCGTAGCCGTCGCCGGCGCGCACGTCGACGCGGCTGTCGTGGGCGAACAGTGCCTTCAGCGTGGCCGTTTCAGCTTCCTGCAGTTCGCACACCGCCATCCGGTCCTGCGCACGCATCGCCTGGGCGCTCAGCAGCGGGGAACCGGGGTAATTGGTCAGTGCCCCCACAGGATTGTCGGCCTGCACGGCCTTCAGATAGCGCTCGACCACCTCCGGCAGCCTGGGCTGTGCCATCAGCCGCATGATCCCCGATTCGGCCTCCAGGGTCTTGCGGCTCTCTTCGCTGGCCAGCAGGTAGCGGCCGGCACCGCCGTGGGTGTCCAGCACGAAGAACGGGCTGTCCTTGCGCTTGAAGCTGTCGATCAGGGCCAGCTGCACGATGTGTTTGAGCACGTCGGCGTGGTTGCCGGCATGGAAGGCGTGGCGATAGTTCATGGGCGGCAGTGTACGGGGCGGCGGCCGCAGCGGCTATGCTGCGCGCCATGACAGCTCCCGTTGCCCATGTCCTGGTGGTCGAGGACGAAGCCGCCATCGCCGAAACCGTGCTGTACGCGCTGCGCAGCGAAGGCTATGCCGCCACCCACTGCCTGCTGGGCGGGGAGGCCCTGCAGCGGCTGCAGGCCGGTGATATCGACGTGGTGGTGCTGGACGTGGGCCTGCCCGACCTCGGCGGTTTCGAGGTCTGCCGCCGGCTGCGCGCGCAGCCCGGGCCGGCGGCGCAGCTGCCGGTGATCTTCCTGACCGCCCGCAATGATGAAGTGGACCGCGTGCTCGGCCTGGAGCTGGGCGCCGACGACTACATGACCAAGCCGTTCTCGCCGCGCGAACTGGTGGCGCGGGTGCGCGCGCGGCTGCGTCGTGCGGCACCGGCGGTGGCAGCAACCAGCGCCGAGGCGGGCTGGCAGGAACATGGCGCCTTCGCCATCGACCGCGAAGGCCGGCGCATCCGCTTCCGTGGCCACGCGCTGGACCTGACCCGTTACGAGTACGCGCTGCTGGAGGCCCTGCTGCAGCGGCCGGGGGCGATCCTCAGCCGTGCCCAGCTGATGGATCGCGGATGGGACAGCAGTGCCGACAGCGCCGACCGCACGGTCGACACCCACGTAAAGACCCTGCGCGCCAAGCTGCGCGCGGCCGGCGCCAGCGACCCGATCCGCACCCACCGTGGCCTCGGCTACGCGCTGGAGGTCTAGCCATGCGCCTGGTACTGAAGCTGTTCCTCGGCTTCTTCCTGATCACCGGCATCGCCGCGTTCTTCGTGATGCGCGTGTTCGTCAACGAGGTGAAGCCCGGCGTGCGCCAGGCGATGGAATCGACCCTGGTCGATGCTGCCAACGTGCTGGCCGAGATGGCGGCCGCCGACGTCAAGGCGGGCACGCTCCGCAGCGGCAGTTTCACCCGCAACCTGGCCAAGGCGCGGCAGCGCGACCTGAAGGCGATGGTCTGGCGCTTCCCTAAGCGCTCGCTGGACTATCGGGTGACCATCACCGACGCCAAGGGCATCGTCATCTATGACTCGCTGGGCCGCGACCTGGGGCGCGACAACTCGCGCTGGAACGACGTGTACCGCACCCTGCGAGGCGAGTACGGTGCCCGTTCCAGCCCCGAGATCCCGGGTCAGGAAGGCGATACGGTCATGCATGTGGCCGCGCCGGTATACGACCCGGCCGATGGGCGGACCCTGATCGGCGTGCTCAGCCTGGCCCAGCCCAATCGGAGCATCGATCCGTTCATCGCCGCCAGCCAGCGCGCCATCATCGAGCGTGGTGCCTGGCTGATCGGATTGTCGGCACTGGTCGGCGTGCTGGTGACGATGTGGCTCACCACCGGTCTGGGCCAGCTGAGCCGCTATGCGCGCGCGGTCACTGCCGGCGAACCGGTGCCGCCGCCGCGGCGGCGCCGCGACGAGATCGGCGACCTGGGCCAGGCACTGGAAACGATGCGCCGCAAGCTGGAAGGCAAGGCCTACGTCGAGCAGTACGTGCAGTCACTGACGCATGAAATGAAGAGCCCGCTGGCGGCGATCCGCGGTGCTGCCGAGCTGCTGCAGGAACCGTTGCCGGAGGCTGACCGCGTGCATTTCGCGCGCAGCATCGTCGACCAGCAGGAGCGGCTGACCGAGACCATCGACAAGCTGCTGGCCCTGGCCGAGGTGGAACAGCATGGCTGGTTGCAGACCCGCGACCCCATCGCGCTGCCGTCGCTGCTGGCCGATGCGGCAGCGTCCGCGCAGGTGCGGGCGCAGGCGGCCGGCGTGCAGGTCAGCATCGGCAGCGCGCCCGACCTGCGCGTGCAGGGCGACGCCTATCTGCTGCGGCAGGCGCTGCACAACCTGATCGACAACGCGATTGCTTTCTCGCCGGCCGGCGCGGACATCGCGCTGCAGGCCGAGGTGGATGGGCAGGGCGTGCGCCTGCAGGTGGCCGACCGCGGTACCGGCATTCCCGACTATGCGCGCGAACGCGTGTTCGAGCGCTTCTATTCGCTGGCGCGACCGGGCAGCGGCCGGCGCAGTTCCGGCCTGGGCCTGCCGTTCGTGCAGGAGGTCGCGCGCCTGCATGACGGCCGCGCCAGCGTCGACACCCGCGACGGCGGTGGCACCGTGGCCAGCCTGTGGCTGCCGTTGGCGAACCCGGGCCAGCGCCCGCGCCGCTGACTTCACCCTCGCTTCAAATTCGCCACAAACCCCGCTCACCGCGGCGGTCCATCCTGCAGCCCTCTCCAACGAGGATGGACCATGAAATCCCTGAAGATGCTGCTGCGGTTCGCCATTGTCGGCGGGCTGATCCTGTTGCTGCTGGTGCCGCTGATGATGATCCGCGGCGTCATCAACGAGCGCAGCCAGTACCGTGACGAAGCCTTTACCCGGGTGGCCGACAGCCGCGCCGGGGCGCAGCAGCTGGTGGGGCCGGTACGGGTGGTGCCGTGGGTGGAACGCAAGCAGGTTGAACTGGTTGACCCGCTGGGCGTCAAGAAGACCGAGATCCAGGTGACCGAGGGCCACTGGCTGCAGATGCCGGCGTCGCTGGAGGTGGGTGGCGAGATGCTGCCGAGCCAGCGCGAGGTCGGCCTGTTCAAGGTGCCGGTGTACAGCTGGAACGGCCAGCTGAAGGCGAGCTTCGCCGCCGACGACTATCCAGTGAAGGCGGGACGCACGTATGGGCAGCCGTACGTCGCGCTCGGGGTTTCCGATGTGCGTGGCCTGGTGGGAACGCCGAACCTGCGGGTGGACGGCAAGCCGCTGCGACTGTTGCCGGGCGTCGGCGCGGCCAGCGAGATCGGGCGTGGCCTGCATGCGCCGGTAAGTGGCTTCGCGGTGGATCAGGGCGGCACCCTCGCGGCCAGTACCGTTGAGCTGGACCTGCGCCTGGATGGCAGCCGCATGCTGTCGGTGGTGCCGGTGGGTGACGACACCCGCATCGCTCTGCGGTCGAGCTGGCCGCATCCGTCGTTCAGCGGTGCGTTCCTGCCCAACGAGCGCCGCGTCGATGCCGGCGGCTTCGATGCACAATGGGCGGTGTCTTCGCTGGCCTCCGACGCACAGCGCCAGCTGCGTAGCGACGGCGCCATCGATTCGCAGGCAGTGACGGTGTCGCTGGTCGATCCGGTCGATGCCTACACGCAGGCCGACCGGGCCTCCAAGTACGGCGTGCTGTTCGTGGTGCTGACCTTCGTCGGCTTCATCCTGTTCGAGCTGATCAAGTCGCTGCGCATCCATCCGCTGCAGTACCTGATGGTCGGACTGGCGCTGGCGATCTTCTTCCTGCTGCTGATCAGCCTGTCCGAGCACATCGCGTTCTGGAAGGCCTACTTGGTTTCGGCGGTGGCCTGTATCGGCCTGCAGGCGGTGTACCTGGCCAACGTGCTGGGCCACTGGAAGCGCGGCCTTGGTTTCGCTGCGCTGCTGACCGTGCTGTACGGCGCGCTGTATGGCCTGCTGGTGTCGGAGAACAACGCTCTGCTGATGGGGTCGCTGCTGCTGTTCGTGATCCTGGCGCTGGCGATGTGGGTGACCCGCCGGGTCGACTGGTACGCGCTCGGCGCGGACCTGAAGTAAGGAGCGCGCCATGGGCTGGCGCCAGAGTTTCCGGCAACGGGCGCGGCAGGGCATTCCGGCCCTGCTGGAAGTGGATGCACTGCTGCAGGCACATGGCGTGCTGGCGGCCCTGCCGGGGGCACGGATCGCCCCCGGCCTGGTCCGCTTCCAGCTGGCGGCGGTGACCTGCGAGGGACTGCGGGGCCAGGGACTGGCCTGGTTGCAGGGCGCGCGGCAGGGACGCGGCGCGCTGGCGGGGAAGGTGCCGCGCTACCGGCCATGGAAGGCCGGGGCGGACGCGCTGGCCGAGATCGGCATCGGCGGCCTGCCCGATGACTGGCCTGCGCATGCAGCGGTGTACGGTTGCAGCAGCTTCGACCGGCGGCACTGGTTGCTGCTGCTCCCGGAGCGGGCGCAGCTGTGGCTGGGGTGGAGTGGGTGAAGCGGCTCGGCAGGTGCGAACCAAGCACTCTTCTGTGGGTGCGAACCGTGGTTCGCACGCTTCTACCGCTGTCCATGACCGATGGGACGGTATCCGCCCGTCCCCGCTGGCTAGACTCGGTGGGTTGATGATCGAGCCGAAGGGCAGGGGTGCGATGTGTTGAAGTGGGGTGTGCTGGCCGTAGCGCTGGCGATCGGGGGCAATGCCGGGGCGCAGCAGCGCGAGGCGGTGGACCTGGACATGGTCAGCCGCATCCGGCAGGAGGCGTTTCACCGTTCGCAGGTGATGGACACCTTCAGCTATCTCACCGAGCGCATCGGCCCGCGCCTGACCAACTCGCCGGCGATGGGCCGCGCCAACGCATGGACCCGTGGCAAGTTCACCGAATGGAAGCTGGACAACGTCCACGATGAAGCCTTTGATGACTTCGGCCGTGGCTGGGAGTTCACCTCGGCCAGCGTGGAAATGCTGGGTGACCGCATCCAGCCGCTGCATGCGCTGCCGAAGGCCTGGACGCCGGGCACGAACGGGCCGGTTGAAGGCGAACTGGTGCAGGTCGACATCAAGAAGCCCGAAGACATCGAAAAGTACCGCGGCAAGCTGCGCGGCAAAATCCTGCTGCTGGGCGAGGCGCGCGAGTACAAGCGCGGCACCGAACCGGATTCGCACCGTCACGACGCGACCTCGCTGGAAGGCCTGCAGGCGTTCACCGTGCCCAAGGACCAGGACGCCACCGCCGAGCGCGCCAAGCGGGTCAAGGAATACCAGGAGCGCCAGCTGCTGGCGAGCAAGGTCAACGCCTTCTTCGTCGAAGAGGGCGCGCTGGCCTCGATCAGCGTCAGCAGCTGGGACAACGGCATCATCCGCGTCGCCGGTGGCGGTTCGCGCAAGGCCGGCGAGGCGGTTGGCATTCCCGAGCTGGCGATGATCAGCGAGCACTTCAACCCGCTGGTGCGCGCGCTGAAGGCCAAGCAGACCGTGCGGCTGCGCGTGGATGTGGCCGCGCGCTTCACCGACGAGGCCGACCAGCCCGGCTACAACACGCTGGCCGAGATCCGTGGCAGCAGCCGGCCCGATGAAGTGGTGATGATCGGTGCGCACCTGGATTCCTGGCACAGCGGCACGGGCGCAGCCGACAACGCCGCCGGCGTGGCGGTGATGATGGAGGCGATGCGCATCCTCAAGGCCACTGGCGCCAAGCCCAAGCGCACGATCCGCGTGGCGCTGTGGAGCGGCGAAGAGCAGGGGCTGATCGGCTCGCAGGCTTATGTGGCCAAGCATTTCGGCCGGTTCCCGGAGCCCACCGACCCGGCCCAGAAGGCGCTGCCGGCGTCGCTGCGCGAGCCAACCGGTGCGCTGCAGAAGACCCGCGATTACAGCAGGTTCCAGGTCTACTTCAACATGGACAACGGCTCGGGCCGGTTCCGTGGCATCTACGCGCAGGAAAACCTGGCGGCGATGCCGATCTTCGAAGCCTGGCTGGCCCCGTTCCATGACGTGGGCGCCACTACCGTGGCCACCCGCAACACCGGCAGCACCGACCACATCAGCTTCGACCGCATCGGCCTGCCGGGCTTCCAGTTCATCCAGGACCGGCTGGACTACTTCACCAATGTCCACCACAGCCACCTGGACACCTGGGACCACGCCGAGCCGGAAGACCTGAAGCAGGCTGCGGCCATCGTCGCCTCGTTCGCCTACAACGCCGCGATGCGCGAGCAGCCGTTCCCGCGCAAGGCCGAACCCTAAAAGGGGACGGAGGGGATTAAGTCGTATCTCCCCTCCGTTGCCGGGTTGCAGTGCCCAGGGGCTGGGCAATCGCGACTTAATCCCCTCCGTCCCCTTTTTCCGTCGGGGGCGGTGGGCTGGTAAAATCGGGGGATTCCCGTTCCTCGAGCCCTCCATGACCTGCCGCACCCGCTTCGCCCCCAGTCCCACCGGTTACCTGCATATCGGTGGTGCACGCACCGCGCTGTACTGCTGGCTGGAGGCCCGCCACCGCGGCGGCGAGTTCGTGCTGCGCATCGAGGACACCGACCGTGAACGCAGCACCCAGGGCGCGATCGACGCCATCCTGGAGGCGATGGACTGGCTGGGCCTGGATTACGACGAAGGCCCGATCTACCAGACCGACCGCGTTGCCCGCTACCGGGAAGTGGCCGAGCAGCTGATCGCTGAAGGCAAGGCGTACTACGCCTATGAAACCCGCGAAGAACTGGACGCCATGCGCGAGGCCGCCATGGCCAGGCAGGAGAAGCCGCGCTACAACGGCGCCGCGCGCGAGCTCGGCCTGCCGTACCGGGACGACCCGAACCGTGTCATCCGCTTCAAGAATCCGCTGGAAGGCACGGTGGTGTTCGATGACCTGATCAAGGGCCGCATCGAGATCGCCAACAGCGAGCTGGATGACATGGTGATCTTCCGCCCGGATGGCTACCCGACCTACAACTTCGCGGTGGTGGTGGACGACTGGGACATGGGCATCACCGAGGTCATCCGCGGCGACGACCACATCAACAACACCCCGCGCCAGATCAACCTGTACGAAGGCATCGGGGCCCCGGTGCCGAAGTTCGGCCACATGCCGATGATCCTGGACGAGCAGGGCGCCAAGCTGTCCAAGCGCACCGGTGCGGCCGACGTGATGCAGTACAAGGACGCCGGCTACCTGCCCGACGCGCTGCTGAGCTATTTGGCCCGCCTGGGCTGGTCGCACGGTGACCAGGAGCTGTTCAGCCGCCAGGAGCTGATCGACCTGTTCGACGTGAAGGACTGCAATTCCAAGGCCTCGCGTCTGGACATGGCCAAGCTGGGCTGGGTCAACCAGCACTTCCTGAAGACCGAGGACGTGGCCAGCATCGTGCCGCACCTGGTCTACCAGCTGC
The DNA here is from genome assembly GCF_027854495.1 of Stenotrophomonas sp. PI_27. Classification (NCBI taxonomy): domain Bacteria; kingdom Pseudomonadati; phylum Pseudomonadota; class Gammaproteobacteria; order Lysobacterales; family Lysobacteraceae; genus Stenotrophomonas; species Stenotrophomonas sp. PI_27. The sequence continues at coordinate 43,899 of NZ_JAJNOF010000012.1, read as the reverse complement.
AGAAGCTGGGCCTGGACGTGGCCGCCGGCCCGGCCCCGGAGGACGTGGTGATCGCCCTGCGTGAACGCGTGCAGACCCTGAAGGAAATGGCCGAGAAGGCCGTGGTCTGGTACCAGCCGTTGACCGAGTACGACGAAGCGGCGGTGGCCAAGCACCTCAAGGCCGGTGCCGAGGTGGCGCTGGGCAAGGCCCGCGAGCTGCTGGCGGCGTTGCCGGAGTGGACCGCCGAGGCGGTGGGCGTGGCCCTGCATGACGCGGCGGCGGCACTGGAAATCGGCATGGGCAAGGTCGCCCAGCCGCTGCGCGTGGCCATCACCGGCACCCAGGTCAGTCCTGACATTTCCCACACCGTGTACCTGGCCGGCCGCGAGCAGGCCTTGAAACGCATCGATGTGGCCATCACCAAGGTAGCAACGGCCTGACGCATCCCCGCCACGCCCGAACCGGAGAACACGCATGCCCGCCAAGACCGCCACTGCCTGTACCGCCCCGCACCACCACGTCCACGACGCATCGGATTTCGTGGCGGTGGTCGAGCGTGTCTCGCGCGAACGCGGGCTGCGCCTGACCCCGATCCGCGCCAATGTGCTGAAGCTGATCGCCGAGGCCGGCAAGCCGGTCAAGGCCTACGAGCTGCTGGAATGGGTGCGCAACGGCAAGGGCGTGGGCGCGGATGCCCCGCCCACCGTGTACCGCGCGCTGGACTTCCTGATGGCCAACGGGTTCGTGCACAAGCTGGAATCGGTCAATGCCTTCGTGGCCTGCCATCACCCCAGCAGTGCCGCGCATTCGGTGCCGTTCCTGATCTGCAACAGCTGCCACAGCGCAGTGGAGCTGGAGGACCGCGAGATCGTCACCCAGCTGGAGAAGCGCGCCAAGGAACTGGGCTTCCAGCCACAGGCGCAGACGCTGGAAGTGCACGGCCTCTGCGCGCGCTGCGCCGGCTAACGCAACGGTAGTGCCGGTCGCTGGCCGGCATTTTGGAAACGGGGTCAGATCCCTTTGCCAGTGGCAAAGGGATCTGACCCCGTTTCATATCGGCGCGACAGGGCCTGCGTCTAGTCCATCGGCTTGGAGCGGGTATCCACCCGCACGATCACCGACATGCCGGGCCGCAGCTGCTTTGCCAGCTTCTGATCCCTGTTGATCGATATCCGCACCGGCAGCCGCTGCACCACCTTGGTGAAATTGCCGCTGGCGTTGTCCGGGCGCAGCACGCTGAATTCCGACCCGGTGGCCGGCGCGATCTCCTGCACGCGTCCCCGCAGCACCTGGCCCTGGAACGCGTCCACTGAGAACGTGGCCGGCTGGCCGATCGCCATTCCCCAGGTCTGGCCCTCCTTGTAGTTGGCCACCACCCACAGCGTATCGGGCACCAGGAACAGCAGCTGCGAACCGGCCGCGACGTACTGGCCCACGCGTACGCTGGCCTCACTGATCTGGCCGTCGCGCGGCGCGTGGATCACCGTGTTGGCCAGGTCGATGCGTGCCAGCTCCAACTGCGCCTGCGCGCTCTCCACCTGGGCTTCCAGGCTCTTGCGCGCCACCTGGGTCGATACCAGGGTCTCCTCGGCGATGCGGATCTGCGCCTGCGCCTGTTGCACGCTGGCCTGTGCCGACGCCTGGGTGGTGCGGAACTTGTCGCGGTCGTTGATGGACACCAGCTGCTGCGCCGCCAGTTCCTCGTAGCGTTTCAGCTCATTGCGCGAGCGCTGCAGTTCCGCCTGGCCGGCCGAGAGCGTGGCGCGGGCGGACGCAATCTGTGCGCGGTTCTGCGCCTGTGACTGGTCCGAATTGGCCAGCGCCGCGCGCGCGCTGTCCAGCGTCGCCTGCGCCTGGGCCACGCGCTGCGCATAGATGCGGTCATCGATGCGCAGCAGCGGCTCGCCCTGCCGCACATGCTGGAAATCCTTCACCAGCACTTCGGTGACATAGCCGTTCACCTGGGGTGCCATCACCGTGATCTGCCCGCGCACGTAGGCGTTGTCGGTCACCATCACGCTGCTGGTGAACGGCCACAGGTGCCACGCACGCAGGATCAGCGCGATGCCCAGCAGGGCCACCACCACCATCACTACCACGCTGCGCGCGCTGGGCTTGAGGTATTTCGGCGCGACCGCCGGTTCAACCGGCGTGGGCGCAGGCGCCGCGTCGGTCGGCGGCGGTGGGGTCACGTTGTCGGCGTCGTCGGGTCGGGGCGGGACGGGGGGCATGGTCGAGAACTCAGCGGGGCGCGGCTGGCGTGGCCGCAATGGGAGGAGTGGGGTGGCGCTTGCGCCATTGCTTGCGTACGGCAGTGCGCAGCGAGAGCAGCAGCAGCCAGCACAGGAAGCCGATCGCCAGCCAGCCGCTCAGCGTGAACACGTCATTGAAGCCACGCACGTTGGCTTCGCGGCGCGTGGTCTGTGCCAGCTGCGCGCTGCCCTGCGCACTGCGCAGCACCGGGTCGGTGATCTGCGCAGCGTACAGCTGCTGCTGGATGCGCAGGCGTTGCGCGACCACCGGATCGGCCGGGTCGAGCTGGCTGGTCAACGCGCTGGAATAGAGTTGCTCCCGATGCAGCTGGAAGGTGCCCAGCACTGCCGAGCCGGCCAGGCCGCCCAGCGTCTGCGTGATCGACAGCGTCACCAGGAAGGTGATCATGTGGTCCACGCCCTGCTTCAATGCGGCGGAAATGCCGAGCATGATCAGCGGGCCCATGAACATGCCGGCGCCCACCGACGCCAGGAACTGGCTCACATAGAAGTCGTGCGGCCGATCGAGGCTGGTGCGGTGCTGGTCGAAGAACGCGGCGGCTCCCAGCAGCAGGATCGCCATCAGCAACTGGGCGATCAACCGCTTGGGCCCGAAGGTCAACGCGGCGCCGGCGATGCCGGTGACCACGCCGGCCAGGATCACCACGAACAGCGGGCGCATCTGGTCCGGCCCCATGCCCAGCGTACGCATCAGGTTGACCACCCCGTAGGACTGCTCGGTGGTCAGGAAGCGGATCAGGAAGGCGCCGACGATGAAATGCAGGACCGGCAGCGTCGACAGCCAGCGGATCTGCAGCAGCGGATTGCGTCGGTAGTGCTCGATGATCAGGGCGGTGGTGGACAGCACGATCGAGGCGATCAGCGCCCAGCCCAGCCACGCTGTGTCGAGCCACCAGCGCGTGTAGCCCTGCGCCAGTACGATCACCAGCAGGGCAACGGCCGGGGCAAGCAGGGCGAAGGTGAGGAAATCCAGCGGTTCGAAGGCCTTGACCTGGATGCCCGGCGGCAGCTTCAGCAGCACCACCGCCGCGAACGCACACAGGGCCAGGCCGGCCTCGAACGAGTACAGCTGGTGCCACTGGCCGGTATCGACCAGGCCCGGCGAGACGATCCAGGCAATCGGCACCGCCAGCTGCGAAAGGCCGACACCGATCACCAGCAGGTTGCCGGTGAACCGTCGCGGCAGTGCCTGCAGCATGTACAGCGTGCCCAGCGTTGAACACGCCGCGCCGGCGAAGCCGCTGGCGGCACGGGTCAGCATCGTGGTCTCGAAGCTGCCGACGAACAGGTGCAGCACCGCCAGCGCCGCATACAGGCCCAGCCCGATCTCGGCGAACAGGCGGATGCCGTACTGCTGGCGGAACTTGAAGGCCAGCAGGTTGGCGGTGACGTTGACCATGGCATAGGCCGCTACCAGCCAGCTGCCCTGGGTCGGTGTCAGTGCCAGCTGGCCCTGCAGGAACGGCAGGTTGGCGGTGACCAGCGCATTGCCGAGGCCGCCGGTGATCGCCACCAGCAGCGATACCAGCGCATAGGCCGCGCGCCGGTACGGCGGGTGCCAGGGCATCGACGCCGAGCCGGGCATGGTCGGCTTCTCATGCTCCTCCCAATCCGGAACCGGCTTCAGATACGGCTGGACCATCAACGGGCCTCGCTGGCAGCTCCCTGGAGACCCCCACGCAGCAGCTGCAGGGCGCGCCCGGCCAACTGGGCGCGCTCGTCGCGGGTCTTGCCGCGCAGGGCCGCACCCAGCATGCCCGAGATCAGTGAAATATCCGTCTTTTCCAGGTCGGCACGGCACAGCCCGGCGGCCTTGGCGCGGGCGATCGGTTCCTCCAGCAGGTCGCGCACGGTCTCGCGCGCGGCGCGCATGGACGGCACGTCCGAATCAACCGCACGCCAGTAGTCGGCCAGTGCCGGCGAATCGATGATGCGCTGGGCCATGCCTTCGAACACCTCGAACAGGGCGTCGTCGCGGTCGCCGAGCTGTTCGACCTGGCGCCGGATGCGGTCGACCGTGCGCTGCAGCAGCGCCTGGATCAGTGCGGTGCGGTCGGGGAAGTTGCGGTACAGGGTGGCGCGGCCCACCTGGGCACGTTCGACCACCAGGTCCAGCGGGGCGGTGACGCCATGTTGGCCGAAGACATGATCGGCGGCGTCGAGGATGAGGGCACGGCGGGCGGCAGCATCGGCACGTTGAGCGGTCATGGAGTGATTTTCGGACAAAATTGTCCGTTTGGCGAGACAGTGAGTGACGGGATTGTCCGGTTGTTGTCGTACGCACATCTTTGTGACGGATGCGTGATGGCACGGAGTGAAAAGAAAACGGGGGCCCGAAGGCCCCCGTGGAATGGCTTGGGGTCAGAGCCCTTTCCTTCGGAAAGGGATCCGGCCCCGCCGTGCGCGGTCAGAAGAACGCGCGGATGCCGAATGCGACACCACGGCCCGGCAGCGGCGAGTAGTCGCGCAGCAGCGAGGTATGCGGACGCACTTCGCGGTTGGTCAGGTTGCTGCCATCCAGGAACACCTCGTAGCTGTTGCTCGCGTTGCGATCCCAGCGGTAGGCCAGGTGTGCATCGACCAGGGTGTAGCCGTCGCTCGGTGCTTCGTTCTGGGCGACATCCTTCTGGCGGCTGTAGCGCACCGCACCGACCGAGGCACGCCAGCCATCCTTCGACCAGCGAAGGTCGGCGCCGACGCGGGCCGGGGCGATGCGCGGCAGGTAGCCGGTGTTGGCCAGCTCCACCGTGTAGTTGTGGTTGTGGTCGCCGTGCGGCACGGCGATGTCCAGGTTGCGGCTGCCGCTGCCATCCAGCTTGGCCTTCACGTAGTCGCCGAACAGGCGCAGGTCCCAGTCACCGGCGCCGCCCTCGAACAGGTGCACCAGCGCTTCGGCCTCGGCGCCGCGGAACACCGCGTCCTGCTGGGTCCAGGCGCGCACCGGCAGCCCCTCGGTAACGCCGGTGTCGGCCAGGTAGATGAAGTCCTTGAACTTCGTCTGGTAGACCGAGGCGGAGAAGTCCAGGCGTTCGCTGTGGGTGTGGATGCCCAGTTCCACGCGCTGGCCGCGCTCGGTCTTCAGGTTGGCATCGCCGATTTCCAGCGAGCGGGTGGCGATGTGCGCGCCGGCGGCATACAGCTCTTCGTTGGTCGGTGCGCGCTCGGAACTGTCCACGCCGATGCGCAGATCAACCGCATCGTTGAGCTTCCAGATGCCAGCGGCCGACAGGTTGGTGGCGCCGAACGTGCGGCGGCGGTAGTCACCGCTCGGGTCCAGCTTGACCTGATCGTGGCGGCCGCCCAGTTCCAGCTTGAACGGGCCGAACTGCTTTTCCTGCAGCACGAACAGGCCGATGTTCCGGGTGCCGGTATCCGGTACGAACGCTTCTTCACCCTTGGCGCCGAAATCACTGTTGCCGAACTGCAGGCCGAAGGCACCATCCCAGCCGCCGATCTGCTGCTGCACGGCTTCCAGGCGTGCCTCGATGCCGCGGTTGGTGAAGCGGGTCGACGGCGTGCCGGCCTCCAGCTCCACGTGCTCGTAGTCGGTATAGGCCACGCGCGCGTTGATGTTCTTCAGGAACGAGACCGGGTCGTAGATGCCGGCCTTGGTCTCGAAGCGGTTCTGCACCATGTCGATGCGCACGTCGTGCTCGTCACCGCCTTCCTCTTCATCGCCATGATCGTGGCCGTGGTCATGGTCGTGGTCATCGCCGTCGGCATGCACGTGCGCGCCATTGGGAATGCCGTAGTTGGTACGGTAGGTGCTGGCCGATACGCCGAAATAGCCGCCGTCGCCCAGCCAGGTCGCACCGACGCCACCGGCGCGGGTACGGATGGAGCTGTTGTCGAGGCGGCCGCGACGCGGTTCTTCGCCTTCGGCCGCTTCATGGTCGTGATCGTGGTCATGGTGGTCTTCCAGGCTGTCGATCACTGCGTAGCCGGGAATACGGTAGTCATCGCCGTTGCGGACCAGGCCATCCACGTGCAGCACGACGTTGCCGCTGACGCCATCGAGGCGGAACATGCCACTGCGCTCGTTGTTCACCGAGTTGCCGCGCAGTTCGGCGCGGCCGCTCAGCGGTCGCTCCGGCAGTTCGCGCGCGATGCGGCCATCGACCACGTTGACCGCGCCGCCGATCGCACCGCTGCCGAACAGCAGGGTGGCCGGGCCTTTCAGGACCTCGATCTGGTCGGCCAGGAACGGCTCGATGCTGGTGGCATGGTCGGCGCTGACGGTGGAGGCATCCATGTTGCCCATGCCATTGGAGAGCACCGCCACGCGTGGGCCCTCCTGGCCGCGGATGATGGGGCGGCCGACACCCGGCCCGAAGAAGGTGCTCTGCACGCCGGGCAGCTTGGCCACGGTATCACCGAGGGTGCCGGCCTTCTGCTCGTCCAGGCGTTCACCGGCCAGAACCTCCACCGGGCGTGCCAGCGATTCGGCGTCGCCCTGCAGCGGCGAAGCGGTGACCTGCACCGACGACAGTTCAGTCAGGTGGCGGTCACGGTGGGAATCGTCTTCGCCGGCGGCGAAGGCAACGGTCGGGAGCAGAGCGGTCAGGGCGAGGGCGAGGGAATGCGGCTTCAACCGCGGGGTACGGGCGGGCATGGGCAGGTCCTTTGTTACACTATATCAATCACGGGGCGCACGAATCCCGTCGATGGGACAGGGGGAGGGGACACCGTGCGGGTCGGGAAGGGATGTTATATTATTCCATAACGATTCGCCGACCCTGCTGGAAGTCATGTCCCTGTCCTCACGAATGCGCCATCTGCTTGACCGTTTCGGTGCCACGGGTTCGATGCTGTGCGCGGTGCACTGCGCGGTGATCCCGGTGCTGCTGGCGGCGGCGCCTTCTCTGGGCCTGTCGTTCTGGCTGAGCGATGGGGTGGAGCAGGGCCTGGTGGTGTTTGTGACCCTGCTTGGGCTGTTCAGCCTGGTCTGGGGCTACCGCCGCCACGGTGCGCTGCGTGCGCTCGGCTTCCTGATCCCCGGCCTGGTCGCGCTGTGGGCCGGCGTGCTGTACGACCCGCTGCACCACAACGCGGTACCGCATGCGGTGGTGATGACCATCGGCGGCCTGCTGGTGGGGGTGGCCCACCTGGTCAACCTGCGCCTCAACCACGGCCACGTGCACGACGCCAGCTGCGCGCACTAGGCGCTCCGTGATAGGATTTTCGATCGTGCGCGGGGGCGCCCAGCAAGGCGGCCCCGCCGAACCCGTGTCAGTACGGGGTAACCAGATTTCACACTTGAGGAGTTGAAGACATGGGTAAGGGTGACCGCAAGACCGCCAAGGGCAAGCGCTACAACGCCAGCTACGGCAACGCCCGTTCGCACACTGCGAGCAAGGTCGCCGTAGGCGCCGCCGCCCCGGTTGCCAAGAAGACCGTGGCCAAGGCTCCGGCGAAGAAGGCCGTTGCGAAGAAGGCCGTCGCCAAGGCCTGATCCGGCCGACCGACCGGTCCACGAAGAACGCGGCGCCTGGCGCCGCGTTTTTTTATGCGCGTTCTTGTAGCGCCGAGCCCATGCCCGGCTGGCCGGAAATGCAGCCGAGCGCGGGCTCGCCGCTACAACCGCATCAGCGCAGGATCTGCTTCAGCGTGTCCGGGTTGCCATCGTTCGGTGCGGCCGGCACCTGCAGCAGATGGGCCAGCAGCGGATAGACGTCCACGTTGTCGAAGCCGTCGATCACCAGGCCCTGGCGGAACGAGGGACCCTTAGCCACGAACACCGCGCGCATGGAAGGCAGGGCATTGTCGTATCCGTGCGAGCCCCGATCCCGTCTTGCGCGCTTGGCGATCTTCTCCAGGTGCAGCGCGTCCCAGCCCTCATCCATCGCACAGACGATGGCCGGCACCCGCGGATGCGTGCCGTAGTGCCAGCGTGCCGGCAGGTTTTCCTTCTTCCAGCACGCGTAGTGTGCGTGGCGGCCGAGCAGTGCGCGCTCGGCCTCCTTCTCGCGACCGGCCACCGGTACGAAGCCGACCGACTGGCCCTGGCTGACGTTGCGCGCAATCGACGGGTCGGCCATCGATTCGGTGGAAATCACCTGGTCCTCAGGCACGGATGCCATGCCATGGTCGGAGACCACGATCACGTTGGTGGTCGCCGCCAGCCCGCGCTGCTGCAGTCCATCGAGGACCTGGCCGACGATCAGATCGGCGCGTGTGATCGCATCGGCGTACTGCGTCGACTCGGGGCCGTAGTTGTGGCCGGCCTTGTCTACATGCTCCATGTACAGCGTGGTCAGTCGCGGCGCGTCGGCGTCGTTCTGTGCCAGCCAGTCCAGCACGATGCCGGCGCGCTGTTCCAGGGGCTCCGTGGCGTCGTAGACGCGCCACTGGCTCGGGCGCACGCCACGGATCGCCGATTCGCTGCCCGGCCACGAGGTCGTTGCAGTGCGCACGCCGACATTCTCGGCACCGACCCAGATCGGTTCGCCGCCCCACCACGCACTGGTGGTGACTGCCTCGCGGTTGCTCAGCTCGAACCGGCCCAGCGCCTCATCGTCCATGCTGTTGTTGACGATGCCGTGGTGGTCAGGGCGCAGGCCGGTGACGATCGTGTAGTGGTTGGGGAAGGTCAGTGAAGGGTAGGACGGCGTCATCCAGCGGGCGCGCACGCCGCCGTCGATCATCCGCTGCAGGTTCGGTGTCAGCCCGCGGTCCAGCGCGTCGGCGCGCAGGCCATCGATGGAGATCAGCAGCAGCTTCGGCGGCGCGGCCGCAGCGACGGACGCAGGGGGAACGGCGGCGGAAGGGGCGGGCGCGGTGCTGCAGGCGGCCAGTGGCAGCAGCAGTGCCAGCGAAAAGGTCAGGCGTACGGAAGTCATCCGTGCATGATAAGTCGGTGCAATTACCGGCCCAAGACACGGCGCGCCAGGACCGTCCGGGGTCAGATCCCTTTTCCACCGGAAAAGGGATCTGACCCCGATGCTCAAGCGAACAGCGGGGCCTGGCGTTGTTCCAGTCGCAGCAGCGCGGCCTTGGTTTCCAGGCCGCCGCCGAAGCCGGTCAGTGCACCGTTGCTGCCGATCACGCGATGGCAGGGCAGGATGATCGGCAGTGGATTGCGGCCGTTGGCCGCGCCCACCGCGCGGGTCGCGCTGGGCTGGCCCAGGTGCTGTGCCAGCTGCAGGTAGCTCCAGGTCTGGCCGAACGGAATCAACGCCAGTGCCTGCCAGACACGCAGCTGGAACGGAGTGCCGCGCGGTGCCAGTCGCAGGTCGAACCGGCGGCGTTCACCGTGCAGGAACTGCAGCAGCTGTTCGCGCGCTTCCGGCAACGCGTCCGGTGCGTAGTGCCAATCATCGCGCCCGCGTGCGGGGTGGCGGTTCTCCGGGAACAGCACATGCGAAAGACCGCGCTCGTCGCCGGCAATGGTCAACACGCCGATCGGGCTGTCGAAACGATCGAACAACAGGGTCATGTCGGTTCTCCAACAAAGGTGCCGGACAGGTGCCACAGGTGCAGCACGGCGTAGGCGCGCCACGGGCGCCACGGTTGCGAGCGCGCTTCGGTAGCACGTTCGCTCAGGCGCTGGCCCTGCGCGTGGCCGAGGACCTGCTGCAGTACAAGATCGCCGGCCGGGAACGCATCGGGCTGGCCGAGCCCGCGCAGGGCGATGTAATGCGCGGTCCACGGGCCGATGCCGGGCAGTGCAACGCAGCGCGCAACGAATTCCTCCACGGCCTGGCCAGGACCGAAGTCGAGCTGGCCGCTGGCGCAGGCCGCGGCCAGTGCGCGCACGGTGGCCGCGCGGCTGCGGGGCAGGCCGATCGATTCCAGCGGCGCTTCGGCCAGCATCGCAGGTGCCGGGAACTGGCGATCGAATGCGGGGGGCATGCCCGGCAGGTGCGCGCCGTAGGCATCGACCAGGCGCCGCGCGAAGGTGGTGGCCGCGGCCACGCTGACCTGCTGGCCGAGCACGGCACGCACACCCACCTCGAAGCCATCCCAGCCGCCGGGCACGCGCAGCCCGGGGCGTTCGGCGATGCCGCGCGCCAGCAGCGGTTCTTCGGCCAGCGCGGCATGGACCTGCTGCAGGTCGGCATCCAGATCGAATACGCGACGCACGCGGCGCACGATGTCCGGGATCAGGCGTGGATCGACTGCTCCCAGCTGCAGTCGCAGCTCCGGGCGCTTCGGGTCGGCGGTGACGCGCAGCAGGGTGGGGCGCTCGGGTGTGCCGAGCACGCGCTGGTAGCTGTCCTCGCCGATCAGCTCGATGCCGGGCAGGCTGCGCTTCCGCAGGAAGGCCAGCATGCGCGCAAAATCCAGGGGGGGCCGATAGGCCAGACGCAGTACCAGGCCGTCATCCTCTGCGGCCAACGGCGGGTGCTGGCGCCGCAGTGCGCTCGGCGCCATCCCGCAGCCCTGCAGGAAGGCGGTATTGAAACGGCGCAGGCTGTTGTAGCCGGCGGCCAGTGCGACGTCGGTCACCGGCAGCGTGGTTTCGGTCAGCAGCTGCTTGGCCAGCAGCAGGCGGTGGGTGGCATGGAGCTGTCCGGGCGTCGCGCCCAGGTGCTCGACGAACAGGCGCTGCAGCTGGCGCGCGCTGAGTCCGATTTTCCGCGCGAGGTCAGCGACGGCGTGTTCCTGCAGGAATCCACCGTGGATCAGCGCCAGGGCGCGCTGCACGGCCTGCCCGGCCAACGCCTGCTGCGCCTGTGGTGCCAGTTCGGGGCGGCAGCGCAGGCACGGCCGGTAGCCGGCGGCGGAGGCCGCAGCGGCGGTCGGAAAATAGCTGATGTTGCGCGGCTTCGGTGGCGGGGCCGGGCACACCGGGCGGCAGTAGATGCCGGTGCTGCGCACGGCGGTGAAGAACACGCCGTCGAAGCGTGCGTCGCGGGCCAGGCGGGCCCGATCACAGGCGGCAGTGTCGAGGGCGAGAGCGGTGTCCATGGCGCCAGTCTAGGCGGGTGCGGGCGGTGATACTCGCCACATTCGGACATGGATGCTGACGCGAGTCAGGCCGGGTTGCACCCGGTATCCGCGGTAGTGCCGGCCGCTGGCTGTGGTAGTGCTGGACGCTGGCCGTGGTAGTGCCGGCCGCTGGCCGGCAGCAATAACACGGCGTCCTGCGCGGCCGCGCGTGCGTGTCGGCCTCGGTCCACACGCTTTCCCAAGGGTCAGAGGGGGTTCAGTGCCACGCGCTGAATGCGCGCCACGGGCGGGTAGACTGTGGCTCTTGCCCACGTGAAGGCCGGTTGCCCGATGTCCGCCAAACTCCGCTGGTTGCCCCTGTTGTGCCTGGCCCTGGCGGGCTGCAGTCAGCTGGAGAATCCGGGCAACGTGACCGCAGCCGACAAGGCGGCGCGGGCACCGGCCAGTGATGGCGAGAACATGGTGTCGATCAATGCCGCCGATGCTCCGCCGCCGCCGGCACCACCGCGCAGCCAGGGCGATCGGCCGTGGCCGCAGGCGCAGCTGGAGAACGGCCGCGCGTGGGTCAGTTGCAGCACCGAGTACGCCGGCGAGGCTGGCGATGGTGCCGAGCTGGAAGGCCTGCAGCGCGAGCAGATCACCCAGGCCCTGGCACCCTGTGCCGCGCGTGGCCTGGTGCGGGTGCGCTATGCCGGCAAGATCAATCCTGGCTTCGCCGAGATGATGTGGCGGCTGGCGGTGGTCGCCGACCAGCAGAAGATCCACAAGCGCATCCTCGACCTGGATTCCAGTGGCGGCCAGGTGGAATCGGCGATCGTCGCCGGCGACAGCATTGGTGAATCGGGCTGGACCATCTGGGTGCGCGAAGGCTCGATCTGCCACAGTGCCTGCGTGTTCGTGCTGGCCGCAGGTGACAACCGCCTGCTGTCTGGCAAGGTCGGCATCCACCGCATGATGCGCATCAGTTCCAAGGCCACCTCGCGCGCGGAACTCAACCGCGAGCTGCACGAGGTCTACGACAACGTGAAGGACTACCTGCAGCGCAATGGCGTGGCCGTGGGCGTGGCCGACCTGATGATGACCGTGCCCAACCGCAGCCTGCGCCTGCTGACGCCGGAGGAGCTGCGCCAGTTCGGCCTGGACGGCACCAACGCGGTGCAGGACGATCTGGAAAGGATCAAGCAGATGCGTGCCTGCGGCGATGACTTCGTGCAGCGCAAGGATGCCTTCCTGATCGCCTTCGACCAGCAGTGCAAGCGCGACGGCGCCGACATGGAGTCGATCAACAGCTGCGGCCAGGCCCTGAAGCAGCGCTTCGGCTTCCCGGACGCGGTGTGCCCGGAAGAAAGCCCGCTGTCGGAGATCGATGTGGCGACGCTGCCGCCGGCACCGTCGGAGCCGCCGCCGGTGGCCGAGCAGGCGCCAGTGAACACCGCCGCGCCCGCAGCGCAGGCCGATGCGGCAGCGGTGGAGGGCAACGCCCCGGCACGCTGACAGCGTAGTCACCGCGCTGGCGTAGACTGCGGTTCTCTCCAGAAAACCGGCGGTGTCCATGAAGCGCGTGCTCCTGCTGCTGTCCCTGCTGCCCCTGACCGCATTGGCGCAGGCACCTGCGCCGGCCACGCCCGCCCCGGCTCCGGCACGCCCGGCCCCGGCCTCGCCGGCAGCCGCGAAGCCGGCCACCGCCGGCACACCGGCGCTGACCGCCGCGCAGCAGGCACAGGTGCAGAAACAGGACGCGGAAATGGGCGCGGCTGCCTTGAAGGCGGCGCAGCTGGTCGATGCCAATCGCGCCGGCGAATTGTGGGACGGGGCTTCGGCCGTCGCGCGTCGTGCGGTGCCGAAGGCTGCATTCGTCAGCCAGCTGAGCGCCGAGCGCACGCGCCTGGGGGCGCTGGCCGGCCGTGGCCAGCCGACCATTACCCGGGTCAAGTACAGCGCCGGCGCTGCGGTGCCCGAAGGCCTCTACATCAACGTCAGCTTCCCGACCCGTTTCGCCAACAGCGCGCAGCCGGTGCGCGAGCTGGTTTCGTTCCGCTTCGACGAAGACCAGGTGTGGCGCCTGGCCGGTTACAGCCTGCGTGCGTCGGCGCCCTGAGGAGATGAGCGATGGCAACTGAACTGACGATGCTGGCCTGGTCGGTGCTGCTGGGTTTTGTCTACATCTTCGCCACCTCCACCGTGGTCACCCGCGAACGGGGAATGAAGTGGAATGCCTCGGCACGGGATGGCGACGCAAGGCCGCTCAGTCCGCTGGCCGGTCGCCTGCAGCGGGCCCAGGCCAACTTCCTGGAGACGTTCCCATTCTTCGCCGCCGCGGCGATCGCGGTCGTGCTGGCCGGGCGCGGCAACGACACCACCGCGCTGGCCGCGCAGGCCTACTTCTGGGCGCGCGTGGTCTACCTGCCGCTGTACGCCGCAGGCGTGCCCTACGTGCGCAGCCTGGTGTGGCTGGTGTCGCTGCTGTCGATCCTGGCGCTGGTGTTCGCACTGCTGTGATCCGGGCCTGATCCAGATCAAGGCCGCTCAGCTGTGCGGCGCTATGCTGGCGCGGACGGGATCAACGGCAGGAGGCGCGCATGCGCAGGATGGACGTGGTGGTGGTCGGCGCCGGACCGGCGGGCCTGTGTTTCGCGCGTGCGCTGGCGGGCAATGGTCTGCAGGTCGGGCTGGTCGAAGTGCAGCCGCGCCAGGCGCTGGCCGAAGCCGCCTTCGATGGGCGCGAGATCGCGTTGACCCATGCCTCGCGGCAGAGCATGGAGCAGCTGGGGCTGTGGCAGCGCCTGCCGCAGGCCGAGGTCGCTGAACTGCGCGATGCCAAGGTGATGAACGGCAGCTCGCCGTTCGCGCTGACCTTCGCCAGCAGCCAGGTCGACGGCCAGCCGCTGGGCTGGCTGGTACCCAACCATCTGATCCGCCGTGCTGCCTGGGACGCCGTGCAGGGCCAGGATGGCCTGCACCTGTTCGACGGGCGCAAGGTGCTGGGCGCGCAGGCCGATGCGCAGGGCCACGTGGTCACGCTGGACGACGGCAGTACGCTGCACGCGCGGCTGCTGGTCGCGGCCGACAGCCGCTTCTCCGCCACGCGTCGCATGCTCGGCATCGGTGCGCAGATGCGCGACTTCGGCAAGTCCATGCTGGTATGCCGCATGCAGGTCGAGCGCGACCATCACCACACTGCCTGGGAATGGTTCGGCTACGGCCGCACGATGGCGCTGCTGCCGCTCAACGCGGGCCAGGCATCGGCGGTGATCACGCTGCCGCCGCGGCAGATCGAAGAACTGCTGGCGATGGACGAGGTGGCTTTCGGTGAGGCCATCAGCGCCTGCTTCGAACACCGCCTGGGCCGGATGCAGCCGGTGGCCACGGCGCAGGCGTATCCGCTCGTGGGGATGTACGCGCACCGCTTCGTCGGCGAGCGTTCGGCGCTGATCGGCGATGCCGCCGTGGGCATGCACCCGGTCACCGCGCATGGCTTCAACCTGGGCCTGGCCAGCGCACAGCGGCTGGCGCAGGGCATCGTCGCGCAGCAGCGCCGTGGTGCCGACATTGCCGCCGCCGGCATGCTGGCCCGCTACCAGCGCGGTCATCGGCTGGCATCGCGTCCGTTGTACGAAGCCACCAATGCGATCGCCAGCCTGTACACCGACGATCGCCGGCCGGCACGGCTGCTGCGGGCGGCCGGCCTGCGCGTGGCGCAGGGCGTGGCTCCGTTCAGGCAGTTGATCGCCACGCACCTGACCCAGCGCGTGGCCTGAACCGCTTCAGCTCAGCCGGCGGCCAGCACGCGGATCTGGCTGTCGGCGAATTCGACCACCTGGCCCGCGCGGATCTTGCAGGCCTTGCGCAGTTCGACTTCGCCGTCGACCCGTACCTGGCCCTCGCTGATGACCATCTTGGCCTCGCCGCCACTGGTGACCAGGTCGGCCAGCTTGAGCAGCTGCTTGAGTTCGACGTAGTCGTCGTCGAGGTCGAATTCGAGAATCTGCATGGAGCGCGTTCCTGGGAGGAGGGCACAGGCCAGCGGCCGGGCCGGGAAGAGGGCGCGTATTGTGCGCCAGCACGGGGCCGACGGCACGTGTGAGGAAAGCTGTATGCCTCGTTCAGCATCAATGCGGTATCATTCCGCTCTGAGCGAGTGAAATCTCCTCCGACCGAGCAGCGCCAGGGCACGCGATAAGAAGGGCGCCCAAAGCGCGGACCATCACCTTTTTTATCGCACTGCCAGGAAGACGGCAGTGCCTTCGGAGTTCCCCATGTCCCAAGATTCCCAAGCGCCGCTGCAGTTCGCGCAGCTCGGCCTGTCCGAGCCCGTGATGCAGGCGGTCACCGCCATCGGCTATGAAACCCCGTCGCCGATCCAGGCCGCTACCATCCCGGCGATGCTGGAAGGCCGCGACGTGCTGGGCCAGGCCCAGACCGGTACCGGCAAGACCGCGGCCTTTGCGCTGCCGGTACTGTCCAACATCGACCTGCAGCAGATCAAGCCCCAGGCCCTGATCCTGGCGCCGACCCGCGAACTGGCCATCCAGGTTGCCGAGGCGTTCCAGTCCTATTCGTCGAAGATTCCCGGCTTCCGCGTGCTGCCGGTGTACGGCGGCCAGCCCTACGGCCAGCAGCTGTCGGCCCTGCGCCGCGGCGTGCACATCGTGGTCGGTACCCCGGGCCGCGTGATCGATCACCTGGACCGCAGCACCCTGGACCTGTCCGAGCTGAAGACGCTGGTGCTGGACGAAGCCGATGAAATGCTGCGCATGGGCTTCATCGACGACGTCGAAGCCGTGCTGAAGAAGCTGCCGGAGCAGCGCCAGGTGGCCCTGTTCTCGGCCACCATGCCGCCGCAGATCCGTCGCATCGCGCAGACCTACCTGCAGGACCCGGTGGAAGTGACCATCGCGGCCAAGACCACCACCTCGGCCAACATCCGCCAGCGTTACTGGTGGGTGAGCGGCATGCACAAGCTGGACGCGCTGACCCGCATCCTGGAAGTCGAGCCGTTCGACGCGATGATCATCTTCGCGCGGACCAAGGCCGGCACCGAAGAACTGGCCAGCAAGCTGCAGGCCCGTGGCCTGGCCGCTGCCGCCATCAACGGTGACATGCAGCAGGCCCAGCGTGAGCGCACCATCGCCATGCTGAAGGAAGGCAAGCTGGACATCTTGGTCGCCACCGACGTGGCCGCCCGCGGCCTGGACGTGGAGCGCATCAGCCACGTGCTGAACTACGACATCCCCTACGACACCGAAAGCTACGTGCACCGCAT
Source organism: Stenotrophomonas sp. PI_27 (assembly GCF_027854495.1). Lineage (NCBI taxonomy): Bacteria > Pseudomonadati > Pseudomonadota > Gammaproteobacteria > Lysobacterales > Lysobacteraceae > Stenotrophomonas > Stenotrophomonas sp. PI_27. The sequence continues at coordinate 27,489 of NZ_JAJNOF010000012.1, read as the reverse complement.
CGGCCGTACCGGCCGTGCCGGCCGCAGCGGCGAGGCGATCCTGTTCGCGACCCCGCGCGAGAAGGGCATGCTGCGCCAGATCGAGCGCGCCACCCGCCAGCCGATCGAAGAGATGCAGCTGCCGAGCGTGGAAGCGGTCAACGACACCCGCATCAACAAGTTCACCTCGCGCATCAGCGAAGCCCTGGGTGCCGGCGGCCTGGACTTCTACCGCCAGCTGCTGGAGCGCTTCGAGAACGAGCAGAACGTGCCGGCCATCGAGATCGCCGCCGCGCTGGCCAAGCTGCTGCAGGGTGACACCCCGTTCCTGCTGCAGCCGCCGGTGCGTGCCCCGCGCGAAGAGCGCGCACCGCGCGAGCGCTTCGACCGTGGCGACCGTCCGGAACGTGGCGATCGCTTCGAGCGCAACGATCGGGGTCCGCGCTTCGAGCGCGGCCCGCGTCGCGACGACGCCGAAGGTGGTTTCGAGCCGCGTCCGCGCCGCGAGGTTCCGCCGCGTGGCGCACCGGAGCAGGGCATGGAGACCTACCGCATTTCGGTCGGCCACCAGCATGGCGTGAAGCCGGCCAACATCGTCGGCGCCATCGCCAACGAAGCCGGCCTGGAAAGCCGCTTCATCGGCCGCATCGACATCCACGACGACTTCTCGCTGCTGGACCTGCCGGCACAGATGCCGCCGGACGTGCTGTCGCACCTGCAGAAGGTCTGGGTGTCCGGCCAGCAGCTGCAGATGCGCGCGCTGGCCCCGGGTGAAGACACCAACCCGGCACCGCGTCCGTTCAAGCCGCGCTTCGACAAGCGCGGCCCGGGCGGCCCGGGTGGCCCCCGTCGCAGCGGGCCGGGTGGTCCGGGTGGTCCGGGTGGCCATGGTGGCCATGGTGGCGACCGCGGCGGTGACCGCGACAGCCGCCCGCCGCGTCGTGACGGCTTCAAGCCGCGCGGCCCGCGCAGCTTCTAAGCCGCAGCCGTCCACACCACCGCCAGCCCCCGGGCTGGCGGACAGAAAAAGGGGACGGAGGGGATTAAGTCGTTCTTGGCACTGGCGTATGGCCAGCCAGATACGACTTAATCCCCTCCGTCCCCTTTTTCGCATGGCCCACACATTGCCGGTCCTAGGCTGAGCCGGTTCCTAAGGAGGTTGTCACCGCAGCACATTCAGGGGGATCCGGGATGGGTAGGAGTGGCACGGACCAACACAGCCGGCGGGTGCCGATGACCCGGGGGCTGGGACTGCGATTCGCGTTGTTGACGGGCATGGCGATCGGACTGGTCGCTCTGTCCGCCCTGATCCAGGAACTGCAGGCGGCCTCCACTGCCTGGATCGCCGGCCAGGGCTACTGGTCGCGTGGCCAGCAGGATGCCACTGCCGCACTCAGTCGCTACCTGGCGCGCGGTGATGCCCAGGACCTGGACGACGCACGCGAGGCCCTGCAGGTGCCGTTGGGCGACCTGCAGGCGCGACTGGCGCTGGAACAGGCCGAACCGGACGAGGAAAAGGCCAGGCAGGGCTTCCTGCAGGGCGGCAACGCACGTGCCGACATCCCACGCCTGGTGTTCTCGTTCCGCTACGCGCGCGACATCGGTGCCTTCCGCGAAGCGAGCGCGTTGTGGCGGCAGACCGATGGCGACCTGATGGCGCTGCAGCGACTGATCGATGAACTGCAGCTGCAGCACGACGGCAGCCTGGTGCCCGTTGCCGCACGCGACCACTACCTGCAGCAGCTGCGTGACCTGGACCAGCGGATGAAGGTGCAGAGCCAGGCGTTCTCGCAGGCACTGCTGCGGATGGCCACGCTGGTGCGGCTGGCGACCCTGATGGTCGCGGGCCTGTCGGTGCTGGCGATCAGCCTGATGGCGGTCGCCCTGGCGCGCCGCGTCGGCAAGGACCTGACCGAGCACGAGAGCCGTTTCCGCGCAGCGTTCTACCAGGCCAACGTCGGCATGCTCAAGCTCGACACCGAAGGCAAGGTGATCGAGGCCAACCAGGCGATGGCCGATATCCTCGACCATCGCCGCGACGTGCTGCTGCAGCTGTCGCTGGGTGACCTGCTGATGGACGGTGAGCTGGTCATCGACGGAGTGGGGCGCATCGACTGGGACCGCCAGCTGCGGCCGAGCGAACTGCGCTTCCGCCGTCGCGACGGCAGCCTGGTCTGGGGCCGCTGGAGCGGTACCGGCGTGCGCAGCGCCGGGGGCGGGCTGTCGGTGTTTGCCATCATCGAAGACGTCAGCCAGAACCATGCCCTGGCGCGCGAGATCGAACACCACGCCAGCCATGACCCGCTGACGGGCCTGATCAACCGCCGCGAGATCGAGCGGCTGCTGGAACGCGCGCTGCTGCAGGTGCGCAGCGAGGGCGGCACGCATGCGTTGTGCTACATCAACCTGGACCACTTCAAGCTGGTCAACGACAGCTTCGGCCACGCCGCCGGCGACCAGATGCTGCGCAGCTTCGCCGACTACCTGGTGGCGGCGGTGCGCGATGGCGACTGGGTGGGCCGGCTGGGTGCGGACGAGTTCGCGGTGTTCCTTGCCCATGCCGGGCAGGACGAGGCCAAGCGCGTGCTGCAGCGGGTGATCCGCAATCTCGGGCAGGCGACGTTCCCGATCAGCGAGGGCAGCCCACAGCTGAGCTGCAGCATCGGCGTGGTCGAGGTCAGCGCCGAGGCACCGGATGTGAACTGGTTGATGAGCGCCGCCGACAGCGCCTGCTACGCGGCCAAGCAGGCCGGCCGCAACCGCGTGCACTGCTTCAACGAAGACAGAATGGCACTGGAGGAGCGGCGCCAGGAAGCCGAGCGCCTGCAGGGCGTCAGCCTGGCCTTGGCCGAGAACCGCATGGTGCTGTACGCGCAGCGCATCGCCCGCGTCGGCGATCCCAGCTACCTGCACTATGAGGTCCTGGTGCGCATGCGCGGCAGCGATGGCAGCCTGCACCTGCCAGGCCAGTTCATGCCGGCAGTGGAGCGCTACGGAATGGCCGTGGCGCTGGACCGGCACGTGCTCGGCCTGCTGTTCCGGCATCTGCAGGTATGCCCGGCGCACGTGCGGCAGCTGGGACTGTGCAACGTCAACGTGTCGGCACAGTCGATCGCCGAGCCCGGCTTCCTCGCCTTTGTCTGCGACCTGCTGGAGCGCAACCGCGCGCTGGCCGCCAAGCTGTGCTTCGAGATCACCGAAACGGCGGCGATCAGCAACCTCAGCCAGGCGCGCGCCTTCATCGACGCGGTGAAGGCACGGGGGTGCCGGATGGCCCTGGATGATTTCGGCTCCGGCCTGTCCTCGTTCGGATACCTGCGCCAGTTGCCGGCCGATATCCTGAAGATCGACGGGGCATTCGTGCGCGACATGGATACTGATCCGGTCAGCCACGCCACGGTGCGCGCGATCAGTGAGCTGGGGCGCGAGCTGCAGATGGAGGTGGTGGCCGAATGGGTGGAGACCGCCGAAGTGGCCGCCGCACTGACCCGGCTCGGGGTGCAGGGCCTGCAGGGCTATGCGATCGAGCGGCCGCAGCCGCTGGAGCGGATGACCCTGGCCGACCTGCGGCCGGTGCGCCTGGTGGCGGTGAAGGGGCCGCCCGCCGCTGGCTGAACCTGACAGCGACCTTGGTCTACACGTGGGCGGTGGCCGTGGCTGCGATAATGCCCGCCAGGGGCGACGTGCAGTGGGCGCGGGCGTAAGCAGGAAACGGGACTGGCGTGGGCGGCAGGCAGTGGCAGTACGGAACAGGAGCGGTGCTGGTCGTGCTGCTGGTGTGGTTGGCAACGCCGTGGCCGTTGTGGGCCGCCACAGCCGAAGCCGGGCGCGACTATCTGCTGGTCGGTGCAGGCACCGATGAGCCGACCCCGCATCGCGCATGCACGGCGGCCATGCTGGCCGGTTCGCGGCAGCAGGTGCTGGTGCCCGCGCCGCCGGAAGGCTGGTCAGGACAGCCGCAGGCACTGGACGTGTTCAATGTGTTCGCCGGCGAAGTCCGCGTGCAGCACGGTGATCGCGAAATCTGCGGCAACATGCACGATGCCCGTACCCGAGACTCACGCTTCCGCGCCGGCATCGGGCTGGTGGCGGTGCCGCCGGCGGGCAGCCACGAACCGTTCCGAGTTTCGTGGCAGACACCGCTGAAGGCGCGCTGGGTACCGACCCTGCGGTTGGGGGCGCCCAGCCCGGTGCAGCAGAACGATACCGCCCGCCTGCTGGTGCGCGCGGCCTGCATCGCCGTGGCAATCGCGCTGGCATTGTCGGCACTGATGGCCTTCCTCACCACCCGCGACCGCAGTTTCCTGGTCTACATCGCCGGTACCACCGTGCTGGTGCTGTGGCAGGCCATCCTCGGAGGGCTGAGCGGCTACCCCGAGCCCTGGCTGCCGGTAGGTGAGCGCAGCGCGTGGTGGCTGCTGGCATTGACCGCTGCGTCCCAGGCGCTGGTGCTGCCGGCGTTGTGGCGCCTGAACGGCGGTGACCGCCTGCTGCCGGCTTCGCGTCCATTGCAGCGGCTGGCGCTGTGGGGACTGCTGCTGCTGGCCGTACTGGTGCCCTGGCTGCCGTGGCGCAGCCTGGCCTGGGTGGCGCAGGGCCTGCAGCTGTCCTACCTGCTGGGCTGTGGCCTGGCGCTGGCAGTCGGGGTGTGGGCGCGGCTGCGCGGCGATCGCTGGGCGCAGGCAGGGCTGGCCGCGCTGGCACCGATGCTGGTACTGATCCTGGCCGATGCCTGCCGCGCCGGGTGGTTGCTGGAATACCGCGTGGAAGCCCTGCAGCTGGCGGTGACCTGGCTGCTGATGATGGCCGCCTATGCGCTGAACCAGCGGCTGGGCCGACTGCGCCAGCAGCGCGATGAACTGCGCCAGCTGGCCGAAACCGATGGCCTGACCGGCCTGCCCAACCGCCGCGCCGGGCTGCAGCAGCTGGCCCAGCACCTGGAGCGGGTGGATCGTGAGCGCGGCCCGCTGGTGATTGGTTTTCTCGACATCGACCTGTTCAAGGACATCAATGACCGCCACGGCCACGCCGTGGGCGACCAGGTGCTGGTGGCGGTGGCGCGTGCGTTGCGGTCCGCGGTCCGCAGCCAGGACCAGGTGGTGCGGATGGGCGGCGAGGAATTCCTGCTGCTGATGCCGGGGATGCCGCGCGAGGCCGCGTCGGCCCGCCTGGATCGCCTGCGCCAGCACATCACCGAGGCCGGTCGGGCGTTGCAGGTGCCCGGTCTGGAGGTGACCGCCAGCATCGGCCTGGCGCAATGGCGGCCGGGCGAGGACGACCTGGCCGCGCTGCTGCGCCGCGCCGACCACGCCATGTACGTGGCCAAGCGCGCCGGCCGCAACCGCGTATTCGACGGCGAAGCGCTCGATCCGCCCGGGCTCGCATGAAGCGCCGCGCGCGGCAATGCCGGATAATGCGCCGATGACCACCCGACTCAACAAACATATCGCCGACACCGGCTTCTGCTCCCGCCGCGAGGCCGATCGCCTGATCGCCGCCCGCCGGGTCACCGTCAACGGCCATCCGGCCGGCACTGGCGCGGTGGTGGGCGAGGACGACCAGGTGCTGGTCGACGGCCAGCCGCTGCGCGCGCGCGTGGCCCGCAAGCCCGGCGCCCGCCGCCACGTCTACATCGCGCTGAACAAGCCGGTCGGCGTCACCTGCACCACCGAAACGTCGGTCAAGGGCAACATCGTCGACTTCGTCGGCCATGAACAGCGCATCTTCCCGATCGGCCGCCTCGACAAGGACTCCGAAGGCCTGATCCTGATGACCAGCAACGGCGACATCGTCAACCAGATCCTGCGTGCCGAGAACGGCCACCAGAAGGAGTACCTGGTGGCGGTGAACAAGCCGGTCACCGATGAGTTCCTGCGCGGCATGGCCCGCGGCGTTCGCATCCACGACCAGATGACGCTGCCGTGCAAGACCTCGCGCATCGCCAAGTTCGGTTTCCGCATCACCCTGCAGCAGGGCCTGAACCGGCAGATCCGCCTGATGGCCGCCGAGTTCGGCTATCGGGTGACCCAGCTGCGCCGCGTCCGCATCGACAACATCAAGATCGGCGCGCTGAAGCCGGGCCAGTGGCGCAACCTGACCGAGCAGGAACTGCAGGGCCTGCTGCCGAAGCAGCTGGACTGGTAACGCGCGGGAGTGCCGGCCGCTGGCCGGCTGCATCCGGCATCGAATGAGCGCGGGATGCCGGCCAACGGCCGGCACCACCCAGGGTGCAGATTGGGGACCGGCATCCGCTAGACTTTGCGGTGACCTGCCGGAACGTGACGCTGCATGATCAAGCCCGACAAGCCTGCCAACGAAGCTCTGAGGCTCGAGGCGCTGTACCGCTACCGCATCCTTGATTCGGAACGTGAAAAATCCTTCGACGACCTGGTGGTGATCGCCAAGGCGGTCTGTGGCACCTCGATGGCGGCGGTGACCCTGATCGATGTCGAGCGGCAATGGTTCAAGTCGATCCAGGGCATCGATGCGGCAGAAAACCTGCGCAGCGAATCGATGTGCGGCCACGCCATCCTGCAGCCGCAGCAGATCATGGTGGTCGAGGATGCACTGCAGGACATCCGCTTCCACGACAACCCGGTGGTGGTGGGTGATCCACACATCCGTTTCTATGCCGGTGCGCCGCTGATCAGTTCCGATGGCCTGCCGCTGGGCACGCTGTGCGTGTTCGATGCGCAGCCGCAGCACCTGGCCAGCGACAAGGCCGAGGCGCTGGCTGCGCTGTCGCGGCAGGTGATGCTGGTGATGGAGCTGCGCCGCTTCGCGCTCGACATCCAGAAGCACATGCTGGAACGCGATGACTACGAGCGCCTGCTGTCGGAGTACCAGGACGTGCTGTTGGCGCAGAATGCCGACCTGGCCGCGCAGAGCCGCACCGATGCGTTGACCGGCCTGCCGAACCGCCGCGCGATGGCGGCGGCGCTGGAAGAGGCCGTTGCGCCAAGCGGAGACCTGCCCGGTGTGGCGTGCGTGGCGCTGCTGGACGTCGACCACTTCAAGCACATCAATGACTTCCAGGGCCACGCCACCGGCGACCGCGTGCTGGCCGAGCTGGGCGCGCTGCTGCGCTCGCACTTCGCCGGCCGTGGCATGGCCGCGCGCTATGGCGGCGAGGAGTTCGTGGTGGTGATGCCGGCGACCGACCTGCGCACCGCCGAACTGCAATGCGAATTCCTGCGCCTGGCGGTGGCCGACCTGCCGCTTGGCTTCCCGGTCACGATCAGCATCGGCGTTGCCCAGCACCAGCCAGGGGAGACCGTGGATGAAATGCTGGCACGCGCCGACAAGGCGCTGTACCGGGCCAAGGGCAATGGCCGCAACCGGGTGGAACGGGCGGACTGAATCAGCACCGGCCCACTACCACCACCTGCGTGGCTGCGCTCAATCGGCGATGTTGCGCGCCTCGGCCGTGCCAAGGATTTCAGGGTGCTGCACCGGCTTGCGGCGGTTCAGCAGTGGATGCAGGAATACTGCGCCGACGATGATCGCCACGCCCAGGTAGAACCACGGGGTCACCTCGTGCTGTTCGCGCAGCAGCACCACCGCCAGCACCACCGCATAGACCGGCTCCAGGTTGGTCACCAGCTGCACCGTGTAGGCGCTCAGGTGGCGCAGCGCGACCAGGGCCAGGGCAAACGGCAGCAGCGTGCAGAACCCGGCCAGCACCAGCAGCAGGATGCCGTCGTGCAGATTCGGGACCACCCATAGCGGGCTGGCCAGCGCGGGCAGCAGGAACGGCATCAGCGGCGCCAGCAGGGTCAGGGTCAGGGTGCCGGCACCCAGTTCCAGCGCGGTGACCGTAAGTGGATCGGCGTGGCTGACCATGCGCTTGTTGAGCGAGCCGAACACGGCCACCAGCAGCGCCGACAGCGCACCGATCAACACGCCCAGGCGCATGCCATCGGGCACGCCGCCGACCACCAGCGCAACGCCCGGCAGCACCGCCAGGCCGAACGCCAGTTCACGCAGCTGGAACGGCCGCTTGGCGACCCAGGGTTCGATGATGGAGGTGAACACCGGCGCCAGCGCGATGCAGGTGGCCGCCACCGAGGCATTGGCCAGCTTCACCGCGCCGTAGAACGTCAGCCAGTGCAGGGCCACCAGCGCACCGATGCCGGCGTAGCCGGCCACCAGCCGCAGCGGCAGCGTGCGCAATCCTCGCCAGACCCGCGGCAGCAACGCCAGCATCGCCGTCACCAGCAGCATGCGCCACCACACCAGCGGCAGTGCGGGCAGAGTGATCAGCTTGCCGAGGATGGCGGTGACGCCCCACAGCAGGACACAGAAGTGGATCTGCCACAGCGCTTTGTGGGTGTCGGGTGTGCTCATCCCCCTATTGTGAGGCAATCGCGCGGCAGCCGGCGATGCCTGTGGCATGCTCGCGGAAACCTGCCCAGGGACCCCGCCATGGCTGCCGACCGCTCCGTCCTGCGCACCTGGGCCGCGCTGATCGCACTGATCGCCGCCGCGTCGTTGCTGCTGCAGTACCTGCTGCTGGTGCGCGGGGCAGGCGCAGGGGCCGGGATCGGCACGGTGACGCTGCGCTTCTTCGGTTACTTCACCATCCTCAGCAACCTGGCGGTGTGCGTGGGATGTGTCAGGCTGGTGCGTGCGGGCGTGCTGGGCACGACGGTCGCCGCGGTGCTCGCGTTGTGCATCGGGGTGACGGCCTGCGTCTACGTGCTGGCGCTGCAGGGCCTGTGGCAGCCCAGCGGATTGCAGTGGTGGGTCGATGCCGGCCTGCACTACGCGGTACCGGCGCTGTACCTGCTGGGGTGGTGCTGGCTGCTGCCGCATGGGGCGCTGCGCTGGCGCGCGCTGGGCACGGTGCTGTGGCTGCCGCTGATCTACCTGGGGTGGGCGATGTGGGTGGCCGCGGTGACAGGGCAGGCGCCGTATCCGTTCCTGGAACTGCAACGGCTGGGGCTGGCCGCGTTCCTGCTCAACGTGCTGCGCGTGGCGGGCGTGTTCGTGACGGGGTGGACGCTGCTGTGGGGGCTGGATCGCTGGCGTCGTCGATGAGGCGCTGAAGGGCCATCGCCGCGGCCGGATTGCGTGCCTTGCCCGCACCGATGCACAGCAGGTAGACCTCGCGTGGTGCGAGCGCGGCTGGCTTGGCCAGGCAGGGCAGGTCGTCTACCGGCTCGCCGCGGGACCAGCGCTGCGCACGCTCGGCCCAGCGCCGCTGCACCGGGGCGGGCAGCCCCTCCTTCAAGCGGGCCTGGCTGCGCTTGATCCGTGCGTAGACGAAGCCGGCACTGACATCGCCGTGTAACGGCGCCTCGTCGCTGTCTTCGATCACCAGCGCCACGCCGTGGCGGCGCGCGGCGGCGACCAGTGCCGGACCATGTGCCGCGGCGTTGCGCACCTCCAGCGCGTGCTGCAGCGGCACACCCTGCAGCTGCTTGGGAAGCTCAGCCATCAGCCGATCCAGCGCCTCGGCATCGGCCGGATGGCGTGGATCGAACTGCCACAGCAACGGGCCGAGCCGGTCACCCAGCGCCAGCGCCGCCTCCAGGAAGGGCGCGGCCGCGTCCACGGTGCTGGACAGGTCGCGACGCTGGACCAGGTAGCGTGGCGCCTTCATCGAGAAACGGAAGCCCTGCGGCGTCTGTGCTGCCCACTGCGCGCACTGGCCAGGGGTGGGCGTGCGGTAGAAGGTGCCATTGATCTCGATGCAGCGCAGGGCGCGACTGGCGTGGGCCAGTTCCTCGCGCTGTGGCAGCCCTGCCGGATAGAACGCGCCGCCGCGCCACGCGGGAAACACCCAGCCACCGATGCCACAGCGGATCTCCGCCGGGTGCGACGACGCGATCACTGGCCGTGGTCCTCGCGCCACGGGTCGTAGCTGCCAAACCACCACAGGTAGCCTTCCGGATCGGCGCAGGCGTAGCCACGGCCGCCGTAGTCCTGGTCGGCGATGTCGATGACGATGCGCGCGCCGGCAGCCTTGGCCCGGGCATAGTGCGCGTCGGCATCGCTGACGATCACGCAGGCGCTCTGGGTCTGGCGCCCGCCGACTTCGCCGGGCAGTACCGCGTGTTCGCTCCATGCGCTCTGGTTACCGGCCGAGCCCAGCATGATCATGCCGGTGCCGAAGGTCATCTGGGCGTGGAACACGGTATCGCCGTCGGCGTATACGGCCTGGGCATGGAAACCGAAGGCGCGCTGCAGCCAGTCGATGGCGGCCAGCGCATCGCGGTAGCGCAGGCATGGAATGATGGTGGAGCCCTTGCTGGACTGCCCGTTCTGTCCCATGACACCCCTCCTATGGCACAGGGCAGGGTGCATCGGCGACCGTTACCATCCCGCGAAACCCCGGTGACGGCCTGCACACGGCCGCCACCCCTGTTCGGAGATCGTGCTGCATGAACACCTGGATTGGAGGAGCCGTGCTGCTGGCGTGCACGACCATGGCGAGCGCGGCGACCCCGCCGCCGCTGCAGGATCTGGATGCGACCGTCGAGCGCGTGCGCGCGCAGTTCGACGTGCCCGGCATCGCGGTGGCCGTGGTCAAGGACGGCGAGGTGGTGCTGGAGCGCGGCTGGGGCGTGCGCGAGCAGGGCAAGCCGGAGCCGGTGCAGGCCGACACGCTGTTCGCCATCGCCTCCAATACCAAGGCGTTCACCGCCACTTCGCTGAACCTGCTGGCCGAGGACGGCAAGCTGAAGATGGACGACAAGGTGATCGAGCACCTGCCATCGTTCCGCATGTCCGATCCCTTCGTGACCGGGCAGATGACGATCCGCGACCTGCTCTCGCACCGCAGCGGACTGAGCCTGGGCGCCGGCGACCTGCTGTTCTGGCCGACCACCTCCTACAGCAACGCCGAAGTGGTGGAGCGGCTGGGCAGGGTGCCGCTGAAGGGCGGTTTCCGCGAAAACTACGCCTACGACAACATCCTGTACGCGGTGGCCCAGCAGGTGATCGAACATGTCTCCGGCATGAGCTACCAGCAGTTCCTGCAGACCCGCATCTTCGACAAGGTGGGCATGGCCGGCACGCGCTACAACGCCGACCACCTGAAGCCGGGCGACAAGGCCGCGGTCGGCCACGCCAAGTACGATTTCAAGGACCTGCGCACCGTCGCGCCGCTGACCTGGTCGAACAACGCCGGTGCCGGTGGCATCTATTCCAGCGCGCACGACATGGCGCGCTGGATGCAGGTGCAGCTGGCCGAGGGCAAGCTTGCCGATGGCACGGTGCTGTTCAGTGAAAAAAGCCAGCAGCAGATGTGGCGGATGATCACCCCGCAGTCGATCCCGGCGCCGAGCGTGCCGGAGCTGGCACCGGCACGGGCCAATTTTGCCGGCTATGGCGAGGGCTGGAGCCTGAGCGATTACCGTGGACGCAAGCTGGTATGGCACACCGGCGGCTGGCCGGGCATGGTCTCGCGGCTGACCCTGGTGCCGGGCGAAAAGCTGGGCGTGGTGGTGCTGACCAACCAGGAAGTGGGCGCGGCGTTCAACGCGATCACCCTGAGCGTGCTCGACGCTTACCTGGGCGGCGAGAAGCACGACTGGGTGGACGCCTATGCCAAGGCTGTGGCCAAGGGCCAGGACAAGGCCGACGAGGCCTGGGCCAAGCACCAGCGTGCGCGCGACGCCGGCAGCAAGCCGTCGCTGGCGCTGGCCGGCTACACCGGCACGTTCCGCGACCGCTGGTACGGCGACATGCAGATCAGTGCCGAAGGCAAGGGCCTGCGCCTGCGCTTCATGAAGACCGCGCAGCTCAGCGGCCGCCTGGAGCACTGGCAGCACGACACCTTCATCGTGCGCTGGGACGACCGTTCGCTCAACGCCGACGCGTTCGTGAACTTCAGCCTGGATCCGGATGGCAAGGTGCGCGAGGTACGGATGCAGTCGATTTCCGACCTGACCGACTTCAGCTTCGATTTCCAGGACCTGCTGTTCACCCCGGTCAGGGAGTGAGGCTGGTGCCGGCCGCTGGCCGGCAACCCGATGATCCCCGGATGCGTCGCGAGGCTGCCGGCCAGCGGCCGGCACTACCGGAGCCGCGGGTGACCGTCGGCTGGCGTACACATCCGTCGTGGGATACTCCGCCGCTTGCAAGAGGCGAGGGAATGCGATGTTCCGTTGGTTTGAATCCCTGATTCCAGTGTTCCCGCCCGTGGATGGGCGCATGCCACCGCGCAAGGTGCTGCCGTTCTACCTGCATTACCTGCGCCCGGTGTGGCCGGTGCTGCTGGCGACGCTGATCGCCGGCCTGCTGCTGGCGCTGGTGGAAGTGGCGATGTTCGATTACCTGGGCCGCATCGTCGACATGGTCGCCGAGCAGCCCGGTGCCGATTTCTTCAGGCGCCATGCCAATGAACTGGGCTGGATGCTGTTCATCACGGTCATCGCGCGGCCGATCCTGGTCGGCCTGCACAACCTGCTGGTCAACCAGGCCATCGTGCCCGGCCTGAGCAACCGCTCGCGCTGGCTGATGCACAACTACGTGGTGCGGCAGAGCCTGAGCTTCTTCCAGAACGACTTTGCCGGCAGCGTTGCCAACCGGGTGATGCAGACCGGTACCTCGCTGCGCGAGTCGGCGGTGCAGATGGTCGACTCGCTCTGGTACATCGTGGTCTATACCGGCACCGCGCTGTACCTGTTCGCGCAGGCCGACTGGCGGCTGATGGTGCCACTGATCCTGTGGCTGCTGGCCTACGCGGTGATCCTGGTCTACTTCGTCCCGCGCGCGAAGGAACGGGCCTGGATTGCGTCCGAAGCGCGTTCCAAGGCGATGGGCCGCATCGTCGATGGCTACACCAACATCCCCACGCTGAAGCTGTTCGCCCACGGCGGACGCGAGCAGGCCTACGTGGCCGAGTCGATCCAGGAGCTGGCAGTCAAGCACCGCGCGCAGACCCGGGTGACCACCGGCATGGACCTGACCATCGCCATCGTCAACGGTTTCCTGATTGCCGGTACCTGTGGCCTGGCCCTGTGGCTGTGGAATGGCGGCCACATCACCGTCGGCGCGATCACGCTCGCGACCGGCCTGGTGATCCGCATCCACAACATGTCCGGCTGGATCATGTGGACCATCAACGGCATCTTCGAGGACATCGGCACGGTACAGGATGGCATCACCACCATCGCCCAGCCGCTGACTGTGCAGGACCGCGAGGATGCGGTTCCGTTGCAGGTGACCCGCGGTGGCGTGCACTTCCAGGACATCCACTTCCACTATGGCAAGAAGGGCGGCGTGATCGCCGGCCTCGACCTGGTGGTGAAGCCGGGTGAGAAGATCGGCCTGGTCGGTCCCTCCGGCGCCGGCAAGTCGACCCTGGTCAACGTGCTGCTGCGCCTGTACGACCTGGAGAGCGGCCGCATCCTGATCGATGGTCAGGACATTGCCCACGTCACCCAGGAAAGCCTGCGCCAGCAGATCGGCGTGGTCACCCAGGACACCTCGCTGCTGCATCGCTCGATCCGCGACAACCTGTTGTATGGCCGTCCAGACGCAACCGAAGAGCAGTTGCGCGCTGCCGTGGCCAAGGCGCGTGCCGAAGCCTTCATCGACACGCTGGTGGACGGGCAGGGGCGTCGCGGCTACGACGCGCATGTCGGCGAGCGTGGCGTGAAGCTCTCCGGCGGCCAGCGCCAGCGCATCGCCATTGCCCGCGTGCTGTTGAAGGACGCCCCGATCCTGGTGCTGGACGAAGCCACCTCGGCGCTGGACTCGGAAGTGGAAGCGGCGATCCAGGACAGCCTGGATGAGCTGATGGGCGGCAAGACGGTGATCGCGATCGCGCACCGGCTGTCGACCATCGCGCGCATGGACCGGCTGGTGGTGATGGACCAGGGCCGCATCGTCGAGACCGGCAGCCATGCCGAGCTGATTGCCGCCGGTGGCCTGTACGCACGGTTGTGGGCGCGGCAGACCGGTGGTTTCGTGGCGGCCGATCAGTAACGGTTTCGGGGTCGGATCCCTTTCAGGAGGAAAGGGCTCTGACCCCGACGTGTCTCAGGAGACCTGCATGATCCGATGCCTGCGCCCGCTGCTGCTGGCACTTGGTTTGGCCACAACGGCCGCAGCCGCGGCGACGGCACCCGTGCAAGGCGAACAGCTCGAGCAGGTCGTCCTGCTCAGCCGCCACAACCTGCGCGCGCCGGTGGTCGCGTCGGGCGCCCTGGCCCATGCCACGCCAGAGCACTGGACACCCTGGGACGTAAGCCCCGGCGAGCTGACCACCAAGGGCGGCGTGCTGGAGGTCTACATGGGCCGCTACATCGGCCAGTGGCTGCGCCAGGCGCAGCTGCTGCCGGGGTCGGGTTGCCCGCAGCGGGCTGACTTCCACGCCCATGCCAACAGCCTGCAGCGCACCCAGGCCACCGCGCAGTTCTTCGTTGCCGGCGCATTCCCGGGTTGTCATGTGGAGGTCGAGCAGCGCAGGGCGCTGGGTACGATGGATCCGTTGTTCAATCCGGTGATCCACCGTGACGACGCGGCCTTCCGCAAGCGCGCGCTGGCGGCAATGCAGCAGTCGCTGGCCGCAGCAGATCTGGCACCGGCACTGTCCGTGGTGGAGGCGATCACCCTTTACTCGCAGTCGGCGGCCTGTGCGGGGCGCAGCGACTGCCATCTGACGCTGGCCGACACGACCTTCAGTGCGGAGCCGGGCAAGGAGCCACGCGCTTCGGGTTCACTGGCACTGGCCAGCGGTCTGGTCGATGCCCTGCTGATGGAGCATTACCAGGGAAGTGGCGTTCCGGGCGAAGGTTGGGGCCGCTTGAACGCGGAACGCCAATGGCAGGCGTTGGCGCAGATCCGTAACGGTTACCAGGACATCCTGTTTGGCACCCCTGACGTGGCACGGGACGTGGCCGCGCCGCTGCTGGCGGAGCTCGATGCCTTGTTCGACGATCCGGCGTCGCCCAGGGTGAGCCTGCTGGTCGGCCACGATTCGAACATCGGTTCGGTGCTGGCCGCAATGGGAATCGGTGACTACCGGCTGCCAGGGCAGTACGAGAAGACGCCCATTGGTGGCCTGCTGCAGTTCGAGCGTTGGCGTGACCGCCGGAGCGGTGGCGAGCGGTTCCGCTTGGCCTACGTCTATCCGACCTCCGCGCAGCTACGCGATGCCGTGCCGCTGACCGAGGCGCAGCCGCCGGGGCGCGTCGTGCTGCCCTTGCCAGGCTGCAATCGGCAGGGCTGCAGCCCTGCGCAGTTCAAGCACCTGCTGCAGCGGGGCCGTCGCTGGAACTGAAACAGAGGGCTATCGCAGCGGTGTGCGCACGATGCCCTGCGTGGCCATCAGCGTGAGGTCGCCGCCCAGCCGTGGCGAGTGGAACGGTCCGCGCGCATGCGCGGCGTCGAACACGCCGCCATCCGGTGAGCGCAGGCGGTAGAACTCGACCCAGCCGCTGGCCTGCAGGGGCAACTGGGCAACGCCGGTGTGCTGGTTGAACCATGCAGGGTCCCTGCTGCCTTCGATGACCCGTCGCGCCAGGCGGTCGATCGCGTGATCCCTGCTGGCATACCAGTCCTGGCCGCGCAGACGCGCCAGCTCGGCCATCATCACCAGTGGCGCCAATGCGTAGTCGTGGTAGTGCAGGGCCCGTTGCCCGCGGGCCATCTCCAGCGGCAGGCTGCCATCGTCCTGGATGTCATCGATGCCCTTCTGGAACGCGGCGTGGCCGGCCTGCCACAGCGCATCGTCGTCGGTGGCCAGTCCGGTGGCCAGCACGCCCAGGCCACCCCAGTAGTAGTGGTTGTTGCGGCGCCGTTTCGGGTTGTCCCAGTACGCCACGTTGGCCCGTGCCAGCTTCTGCAGCCAGGGATCGATGCGCGCACGCTGGCGGCCATCGGCCTGGTCGTGCACTTTCAGGTAGGCCATCGCCACTGCATCGAGCATCCATTGCCGCATGTAGAACGACTGATCGTTGTTGACCCGGATCATCTGCCCGAGCATGGCACCATCGTCGGCCCACGCCCCCAACCAGTTCAGCGTGCACTGTGCCGCTGCCGGGTCACCATCGCGCAGGTAGTCATCGCTCATGCGCGCCACGTCGGCGGCATAGCGGTCCAGCGGTGCAGTGGCGTCCTTGTTCTGCTGCTGCAGTGCCGGGTCGATCACCGAGCCGACCTTGTCGGTGTAGTAGCCAAGCGCGCGGATGTCCGGCTGGCCGGGCGGCGGCGCGGGGCAGGCGGCGAAGGCATCCGCACTGGCCAGCAGCGTGGGCAGCAGGGCGAGGCGAAGCAAGCGGAGAGACATTGGAAACCGGCGGAAGGGGGGAATCCGGCGAACGATGCGCCTGGCCATGTTGCCGGCACGTGATGCGGAGATGGCCTGGCGTTCCCCCACAAACAGATCGGCCCGGGTTTCCCCGGGCCGCTCCGCTTCATCTCACCCCGTCCCGATCACTCGATCGGCTGGTCCAGCATCAGCTGGCGTGCGAAACGCACCGGCGGTGCGCCGTAGGACAGCATCTGGTCGTGGTAGGCCTTGAGGTTGAACTTGTCGCCCAGCTTCTCCTGCACCGCCTTGCGGGTGTCGAAGTGTTCCTGCGCGCCGACGAAGTAGGTCGGCAGCTGCGCCGAGGTCAGCTGCGCACGCACCCACTTGCCGGCCGCTTCGCTTTCCTGCTGGAACGCGTCGTGGGTCATCAGGTGCATCGCCTTCTCGCGATCCCAATTGTCCACGTGCACGCCCTGGTCGAGGATCGCGTTGGAGATCGTGCGCAGGTAGAACTTCAGCTGCACCAGGTGGAACAGCGGGTCGTTGTTGAGGTAACCCTGCTCCTGCATCATGCGCTCGGTGTAGACCGCCCAGCCCTCGGCGAACAGGCCCGAACGCAGCACCGCACGCAGGGTGGAGGGGAACTTGGCCGAGTGCCAGCCTTCCAGGTAGTGGCCCGGAGTGCCTTCGTGGATGCTCAGCAGGTGGATCATGCGCGAGTTGTACTCACGCAGGAACGAGTCGACCTGCTTCTCGTTCCAGTCGTCCGGAATCGGCGACACGGCGTAGAAGGTCTTCAGGTTCTTGTCCAGCGGGCCCGGCGAATCGCAGTAGGCCACGGCCACGCCGCGCTGGAATTCCGGCATCAGGATGATGTCCACCGGCGCGTCGGGCAGGGTCATCAGGTCGTGTTCGCGCACGAATGCAGTGGACTGCGCCAGCGCGGCCTTGGCGTCGTCGACCACCTTGTCGCGTGCCGGCTTGTCGGCGTAGGCCAGTTCCAACGCGGCTTCGATTGCCTTCTGCTGCTGCTCGTCGGTCGGCTGGGCCGGCATCTCCGGCGCCCCCGGCTTGTCCTTCAGCACGGTCTGCGCGATGCCGTACATGTCCTGGCGAACGCGCGTCAGTTCGGCGCGCGCACGCTCACCGATCTGCTGGCGCGACAGCGAGGAGTTCAGCGCGAACTTCAGCTTCTGGTCGTACTTTTCCGCACCGATGCGGAAGTCGCCCTTCGCATTGGGTACCAGCGTCTTGTCCAGCCAGGTCTGCTGCTCGTCCACCGCCTTCTTCAGGCCCTCGATGGCCGCCTGCAGACGCTGCTGGTCGGCCTGCGGCAGTTCGCCGATGTGCGGGGTGATGAAGGTATCGACGATGCTGAGGATGCCCTTGTTCTGCTTGGCCACGGTCTCGGCGTGGATCTTCGGCACGCGGGCCGGATCCAGGTTCTCGCGCGCCTGGGCGAAGATCGCCGGCAGCTTTTCCATGCGCGCGGTGGCCGACTTCAGGCGTTCCGGTAGCGGCGCGAACTCACGCGCCATCAGGCCATAGATCGCACTGCCGGCGATGCCGTTGTACAGCTGCGGGTCCCACTTGCCGGACTGCAGCACTTCGGCGTTCCAGATTTCCGACTGCAGCTGGTTGCGCAGGATCGCCGCGTCCACCTGGTTCTCGCGGCCCAGCTTGGCCACATCGATCTTGTCCAGCTCGCCCAGCAACGCCTTGTAGGCGTCCACGGTCTTCTGCTGGCCGGCGGCGCTCAGGTCGTCCAGTTCGCTGTCGTAGCGGTGGTCGCCGATCTGGGTGGCGCTGACCGGCGACAGCTGCATCCAGGTGTCCAGCGCGCGCTTGGACAGATCGGCGAAGGCGGCGTCGACCGCCGCGTCAGCGGCCTGCTGGCCGGCGGCCGGGGCGGCAGCGGTGGTCGGGGCGTCGGCTGGCTGGCAACCGGCCAGCGCAGCGACCAGGGCGAGGGCAAGAAGATGCGGGCGCATCGGCGTTCCTGTACAGGGGCAAACCCCGAGCATAGGGCCCTGGGGCTGCTTTGTCCCCGTGCCATAGGATTACCATGGACACAGACAAGGACCCTCCAGCGGAGCGCAGGACATGCAATACCAGGGAAGCTGCCATTGCGGCAGGATCGCATTCACCGTACAGGCCGAGGCGCCGATCAGCGACGTCCTCGACTGCAACTGCTCGCTGTGCCGCCGCCGCGGCGGCCTGCTGTGGTTTGCCCCGCGTGAGGCGTTCGAGCTGGTCACCGATCCGGCGGACGTAGCCACCTACCATTTCAACAAGGCCCACATCGACCATCACCACTGCCGCACGTGCGGCATCGCACCCTACAGCGAGGCGGTCGACCCGCGTACCGGCACGCCGATGGTGGCGGTGAACGTGCGCTGCGTACCGCAGGTGGATCTGGCCGGTCTTTCGGTCACCTCTTACAACGGAGCCGCACTGTGACGGGCGCGCGCGCCTGGACGCGCAGCCTGGCGATGCCGGTGGTGCTGCTGGCATTGGCGGGCTGCGCCAAGCAGGGCGACATGGCCGCCGATGCGGGCGCCCCGGCCGCCGAGGCGGCGGTCGCGTCGCCGGAAGGTGCGTTCCTCGCCTATGAACATGACGTGCAGGTGCAGCTGGAGGCGGCGAAGATCGCACCGCGCATCCAGCAGATCGCCCAGGCCTGCCAGAGCGCGAAGTTCGGCGACTGCGCGGTATTGCAGGTCGACCAGCGCAGTGGCGAGCAACCCAGCGGTGAGGTCAAGGTGCGCATCGCGCCGAAGGGCGCCGAGCCGCTGATCGCGATGGCCGGTGAGGGCGGAACGCTGCAGTCGCGCACCACCCGCGCCGAGGATCTGGCACAGGCCGTGGCGGACACGGCGCTGACCAAGGCGCGGCTGGAGAAGGAACACGCCCGTCTGCTGTCCTACCAGGACCGCAAGGACCTGAAGATCGAAGACCTGATGGCGATCACCACGCGCCTGTCGGAAATCGAGGCCGGCGTCGAGCAGGCCAACAAGGACGCCGCGCAGCAGCGTCGTCGCATCGATACCCAGCTGGTGACGCTGCACTTCGAGACCACCTCTGGCCAGCGCAGCCGCAGCGAGATCGGCGAGGCGCTGAGCGAATCGGGCGGCATCCTCGGCAGCAGCGTCGCGTTCCTGATCCGCGCGGTGGCGGCCCTGCTGCCGGTGGGCGTGCTGGCCCTGGTCGTGGCCTGGGGGGCCCGCGCGTGGTGGCGTCGCCGCCGCCGCACGCTGCCGCCCAACGTCCGAGGTCAAGGCTGATGCCGGCCGCCGGCCGGCATCAGCCCTCGTCGGTCTCGTACTCGACGAACACATCCAGCTCCAGCGCCAGCTCCTGCACGGCGTCGCGTACCTTCTGCGCGGTGCTTTCATTGCCGACTTCCACTTCCAGCTCATGGATGCCGGGGCCGATGTCGTCGGACAGCCCGGCCGAACTGGAATCGTCGTCGTCCATGTGTGGCATCAGGTCGTCGGTTTCCTCGACATGTTCGATGCCGTCCAGGCCAAGCAGCAGGTCGCTGATGGCACGGGCGTCGTCTTCGGTTCCGGTGATGCGCAGTCGCAGCATGGCCATGGCGTAGGTACGTTGTGGAGGTGCACGCAGCCTAGCCAGCATCGGGCAAAGAACGGGTGAGGGCGAAGTCAGGCAAGCGTGGCCGGGCGGCCGAGCAGGCTTTCCGGCAACGCCGGAACCGGCGTGCGCTCGTCCTGCGCCTGTTCCAGCAACCAGTCGATGAACAGGCGTGCGGCGGGGCTGGGAGGCTGTCCCTCGGCGTGCACCACGTGATACGCGTAGCGCGCCTTCAGTGCGGGGCCGGGCAGGCGCACCACCTCGTAACGCTGCAGGTAGGGCTGGGCGATATGGGTGCGCGCCAGCACCGCGCCCATGCCATATACCGCCGCACGCATCGCATCGGTGCTGTCGGCGAAGGTGTGCATCGGTGGCAGCGGCGACGGGGGGCGCACGCCGGCGTGGCGGAACCAGTCGCGCCAGCCCTGCGGTGACAGGTCGGTGAGCAGCGGCAGGTCGGCGATGCGCGCCGGATCGAGCAGCGTTTCGACCCCGGCCAGCGCCGGTGAGGCCACCGGGAACAGGTAGTCATCCATCAGGTGCTGGGCACGCAGGCCCGGCCATTGGCCCAGCCCGTAGCGGATGCCGACTTCCGGTCCGTTGTCGTCGTAGCGATCCAGGCCGCTGCCGGTGTGCAGCTCGATGCGGATATGCGGATAGGCCTGGGTGAAGCGCGGCAGCCGGGGCAGCAACCAACAGTAGGAGAGCGAGCGCAGCGTGGTGATCCGCAGCGGCACGCTGTCGGCATCCGGATGCAGGTGGTGGGCCACCGCCGCAACGTCAGTGAATGCCGCGCTGGCGGCATCGGCCAGCTGCCGGCCCTCGGCGGTCAGGCGCACGCCGCGGGCGTGGCGCAGGAACAACCGGGTCTCCAGCACCTCCTCCAGGCGGCGCACGTGATGGCTGACCGAGCTGGCGGTCAGGTGCAGCTCCTGCGCGGCCTGGGCGAAGTTCTGGTGGCGCGCGGCGACCGCGAACACGGCCAGTGCGGGGAGCAGGGAAGGGCGTAGCTGCATGTCCAGCCTCAAACCATATTTGTGGCTGGCAGCGATACTACGCGCTTGTGCGGCGGGCGTCTGCGCCTGATCCTGTACGCCTTGACCAGGAACAGACGATGGACGGAGGCAGGACATGAATGCGGTCCCACAGGCAGCCGAGCGCGACTGGCGCACGCCGCTGGAATTGACCCTGCTGGGCGCCATCTGGGGTTGCTCGTTCCTGTTCATGCGGGTGGCGGTGCCCTCGTTCGGCCCGTTCGCGCTGGTCGAGCTTCGGCTGGTGCTGGGTGCGCTGGTGCTGCTGCCGTTCCTGTGGCGCGCCCGCGCACAGTTCCCGCCACGGCGCTGGCTGTGGCTGGCACCGATCGGCCTGATCAACTCGGCGCTGCCGTTCGTGCTGTTCGCCTACGCGGCCGAGCAGGCACCGGCCGCGATCGGTGCGATCTGCAATGCGATGACCGTGCTGTTCGCCGCGCTGATCGCGTTCCTGTTCTTCGGTGAAAAGATCGGCATGCGCCGTGCGGGCGCGCTGCTGGTCGGCTTCGCCGGCGTGGTGGTCCTGGCCACGGCCAAGGTCTCGGGCCTGAGCATCGGCACTGCAGTGCTGGCCGGTGCGGCGGCCTCGCTGCTGTACGGCCTCGGCGTGAACCTGGTGAAGCGGCATATGACCGGCCTGCCGTCGGCCGCGGCCGCTGCGGCAACGCTGTCGTGTGCCTCGCTGTGGATGCTGCCGATGGCGGTGACCCACTGGCCGCAGGCGGCGATTCCACTGAAGGCCTGGGGCGCAGCGATCGCGCTGGGCGTCGCCTGTACCGGCCTGGCGTTCCTGATGTTCTACCGCCTGATCGGCCGCATCGGCCCGTCGCGTGCGTCGACGGTGACCTACCTGATTCCGCTGTTCGGCGCGGCGTTTGCGTGGTTGTTCCTGGGTGAGCCGGTGACGCTGCAGATGCTGATTGCCGGTGCGTTGATTCTGGGTAGTGTGGCGGTGAGTCAGAAGGGCTGAGGCGTTGGCGTTTTGCGCGTTGCGCGTGCTGAAGGTGCTTCATCGTTCATGGGCGTTACTTTTCTTTGTGCGCAAAGAAAAGTAACCAAAAGAAACGCTCCGCCGGTCACGAGCCGATGCGCGTTGCGCATCGGTGCCCTGCGCTCCTCGGCCCGTCGAGGGACGGCGCGGGAACTCGCTGCGCTCAGACACCCGCGCCTCTTCGCCCTCGCCGGACCTGCGGTGCTCGGCTCGCTCAAGGCGGACTGGAAGATCAAGATCAACAGCAAGAGCATCCACGCATGGCGTGGATCTACTGGGTGCAGCTGTGGCATTTGATCTGGGTCCGCCTTGAGCGAGCCGAGCATCGCAGGGGAACCAGGGGCGAAGAGGTGCCGATGTCCTGTAGAGCCGACTGCTAGTCGGCTGCCTTGTGCACACCGTCCCCTGATTCACCGAGAAGCGCAGGGGACCGACGTGCGAAGCACGGCGGCTCGCGACCGGCGGCGCGCTTCTTTTGGTTACTTTTCTTTGCGTACAAAGAAAAGTAACGCCCATGAACCGTGAAGCACCTTCAGCACGCGCCGCGCGCAGAACCCGCGACGGCGTTACTTCACCGGCACCGGAATATTGCACAGATCGATATGCCCGGCCGGACGCTTGTAGAAATCATCCACGCGATTGCGCCGTGCTTCGACCGTATCGGCGAAGGTCTTCGAGTCGGTACGCAGCACCTGGATCGGCGTGCGCTCGGCCACTGGCACGTCGCTGGCGCGGCGGATCGATACGATCGGCGTGCGCAGCGTCGGGTCGGTGTAGAAGCCCATCGGCGCCGGCCCACGCGGCGTCGCGCTGAGCAGCTCCATGCCCTTCAGCACGCGACCGACCAGGGTGATGTTGCGGTCCAGCTGGCGCGGCGACTGGCCGGTCACCACGTACAGTTCGGCGCCGATGCTGCTGTCCTCTTCGTTGCTGCGGCCCGCGCCCAGCATGCCGTAGCAGTGCGCCAGCCAGGCCTTGCCGGCCTGCGGGTCCTGGCCGACCGGGAAGCCGTCGACGAAACCGGTCTGCGCGGCCCAGCCATCACGGTCCGGCAGCACGCTGACCTTCAGGCCGGCGCTGGCGCGCTCGAACTCGGCCGGCAGCTTGCGCGCGGCACTGCCGAACGGCTTGGCCTTGGCTGCGTCATCGGCGTCGGCATCGCCGAACTGCACCACGAAGTTGTCCTGCGAACGGTAGATGCTGGTGCCGTCCCAGAAATGCTCGTGGGCGAAGGTCTGGATGTTGGCGACATGGCGCGGGGCGAACTGCGGTGCCAGCTCGATGATGACCCGACCGGCCGGGAGGTCCATGTACAGCAGGTTGGCCGGGTCCGGGGTGCGCCAGTCGCTGGCCGCCGAGGCGTCGAGGATCTGCTGCGGGCTGCGGTAGGGCGTGGCCGCGCTGGCGAGGGCGGGCAGCAGGCAGGACAGGGCGAGGGCGGTCAGGGCAAGGCAACGGCGGTGCGGCATGGGAACCCCGGAACATGAACGAGGCTTCGATTCTGCGCGAGCCGCGCAGTCGCGCCAACCGGCAGAGTGACTAACGACACATTCGCTATACCGAACTTCGCACTACTGTGGACTTCAACGTAGTGGAGGGCCGGTCATGTCCGAGGACGATGTCCACCTGAAGAAGTTCCAGAAGGAGCTCAGCGCTGGAACGGTATCGCTGGCCCTGCTGGCGGTGCTGGCCCGAGCCGGGGAGCCGCTGTACGGCTACCTCATTGCCAAGGAGCTGGAGCGGGTGGGCGAGGGCGTGCTGAGCGGCAAGCAGAGTGCGCTGTACCCGGTGCTGCGCAACCTGGAGGGCGCCGGCCTGCTGGAAAGCCACGTGGAGCCGTCCAGCAGCGGTCCGCCGCGCCGCTACTACCGCATCAATGAACGTGGCCGCGAAGTGCTGGCGCAGTGGCGCCAGGCCTGGCAGGCCACCCGCGATTCCGTCGATTCCGTGTTGGAGGGGGTACCGCAATGAACGACCCGAGCCTGGCAGGCCGCGCCCTGCCCACGACCATCCCGCAGTACCTGGCGCAGCTGCGCGCGGCGCTGGAAGGCGCCGACCCGGCGATGGTGCAGGACGCGCTGTATGACGCCGAGGAATACCTGCGCTCGGAGCTGGCGGCGCAGCCCGGCCGCAGCGAAGCCGAGGTGATCGCCGACGTGGCCGGCAGCTATGGCGCCCCGGATGAAGTGGCCGAGATCTACCGCGAGACCGAAGTGACGGTCAATCGCGCGCTGCGCACGCCGCGTGCGGACACCGCGCCGGTGCTGCGTGCGGCGGCCGAAGCCAGTGGCGTCGAGCCGGCCGCACCGCCGCCGGCACCGGTGCCGCGTTCGCTGCTGGCGCGCTTCTTCGGCGTGGTGGCCGATCCGCACACCTATGGCGCGCTCTTCTACATGCTGCTGTCGCTGGCCACGGGCATCTTCTTCTTCACCTGGGTGGTGACCGGCCTGTCGCTGTCGCTCGGCCTGCTGATCCTGATCGTCGGCATTCCGCTGACCGTGCTGTTCTTCGGCTCGGTGCGCGGGCTGGCGCTGCTGGAAGGTCGGCTGGTGGAAGCGTTGCTGGGCGAGCGCATGCCGCGCCGCCCGCGCTACACCGACCGCAGCCGCACCTGGCTGCAGCGCATCGGCGACATGTTCACCGACGGGCGCACCTGGCTGACCCTGCTGTACTTCGTGCTGATGCTGCCGCTGGGCATCATCTACTTCACCATCGCGGTGACGTTGCTCTCGCTGTCGCTGAGCCTGATCTGGGCGCCGGTCGCGGCGATCTTCAGTGGTGACATCCCGGGCGTGTACATCAACGACATGAATGTACTGCCGATGGCGGCCTCGCCGCTGGTGGCGATCACGTTGGCCGCGGCCGGCGCGCTGCTGCTGGTGCTGACCCTGCACCTGGCCCGTGGCATCGGCAAGCTGCACGGGCTGATCGCCAAGAACCTGCTGGTGCGGTTGTAACAGGCCAAGGGTCGGAGCCCTGTTCGCAGAACAGGGCTCTGACCCGGGATCCCATCATGCTGGGGTCAGAGCCCTTTCCGTTGGAACGGGCTCCGACCCCTGCGGGGAATCAACCCGCCTTCCGGCGCAACGGGGTGACGTTGCTTTTCTTCTTCGTGGCCCTGGCTGCCGGTGCTTCGGCATGCGCGGCGAAGAAGTCGCGGACCTTCGGGTACACCACTTCGCGCCAGCGACGGCCACTGAAGATGCCGTAGTGCCCCGCACCTTCGACGATGAAATGCTCGCGGCGATCGGCCGCGATGCCGGTGCACAGCGCCTGCGCCGCCTCGGTCTGGCCAAGGCCGGCGATGTCGTCCAGCTCGCCTTCGATGCTCAGCAGCGCGGTATCGCGGATCGCCGACGGATCGACCTTCTCGCCGTTCACCACCCACTCGCCACGCGGCAGCAGGAAGTCCTGGAACACCACGCGGATGGTGTCCAGGTAGTACTTGGCCGGCATGTCCAGCACCGCGTTGTACTCGTCGTAGAAACGACGGTGCGCGTCGGCGTCTTCCAGGTCGCCCTTGACCAGGTCGGTGTAGAAATCCCAGTGCGAGCTGAAGTGGCGGCTCGGGTTCATCGACAGGAAGCCGGCGTGCTGCAGGAAGCCCGGGTACACGCGACGACCGGCACCCGGATAGCTGGCCGGCACGGTGTGGATGACGTTGTTCTCGAACCACGACAGCGGGTTCTGCGTGGCCAGGTTGTTCACTGCGGTCGGGCTGCAGCGCGCATCGATCGGGCCACCCATCATCACCAGCGTGCGCGGCGTCGGTTCGCCACGGCTGGCCATCAGTGAAACCGCGGCCAGCACCGGTACGGTCGGCTGGCACACGCTCACCACGTGCAGGCGTTCGACGCCGAGGTGGCGGATGAACTCCTGGATGTAGGCGATGTAGTCATCCAACCCGAACTCGCCTTCGCTGGACGGCACCATGCGCGCGTCGACCCAGTCGGTGACGTACACGCGGTGGTCGCGCAGCAGCGTACGCACGGTATCGCGCAGCAGCGTGGCGTGGTGGCCCGACAGCGGCGCCACCACCAGCACGAACGGCTGGTTGAGCATGGTGTGCAGCTGGTCGGCTTCATTGCTGTGGCGCTTGAAGCGCAGCAGCTTGCAGAACGGCTTGCTCACTTCCTCGTGCACGACGATCGGCACGCGCTCGCCTTCGACCTCGATTTCGTTGATGCCCCACTCGGGCTTCTCGTAATCCTTGCCGATGCGATGGAAGAGTTCATTGACCGCCGCCAGGCGATCGGCACCGGGCATCTGCGACCACCAGTGGCCCGGGTTGGCGAAGAACTTGGCGTTGGCCTGGGCCTGGTGCACCCACGGGGCGAGCAGGTTGCGGGTCAGTTCGTGCAGTTGATAGAGCATGACGACCGAATATGTATGGTCATATGTTGCCGCGCAGCATATCCCATCCGGGTGTCCCGCAGGTTAAGTCGGCTGAAAATAATGAATCCGGATTCACATCCGCTCCAGCGCGGCGGCATCGCCTGCCAGGGCGGGGCCGAGCCAGCAGTGCGACCCTACCGGCTGCAGGCCCTGGCGGGTCAGCTCACGCCGGTACCAGCGCCCCGGGCGCGCCTGGAAGCCGTCGTGGTCGCCTTCGAACGCGTCCTCGGCGGCGAAGGTCTCCAGGAAGGCCACCCCGCCGGTCAGCTCGGCCAGGCCGGCCAGGCCGGCGCGCAGTTCACGGTTGGGCACGTAATGCATCACGTCCGAGCAGACCAGCAGGTCGACCGGTGCGCAGGGCCGCAGCCAGGCGAAATCGCCGAAGCGCGCCAGGTGCAGGTTGCGGGTCCTGCCGTAGCGGCGCACAGCGTACTCGCTGCTGTCGAAGCCAAGGTATTCGACCTTCGGACGCAGCTTCAGCAGCGGCGCGCGCCAGGCGCCTTCACCGCAGCCGATGTCCAGCACGCTGCGGATCGGCCGCTCCAGGTAGTACTCGGCGCTGGCCACGGCCAATGCGACCTTGCGCGCCAGGCGGGCGCTGCCGCCGATGTCGGCACGGCGGTACCAGCGTTGGAAGTAGGCGGCATCGTAGGTCTTGTCCATGGGGCGGTGCGCGATCGGGGGAAAACGGCGCCTATCGTACGGTGTTGCGACGCGCCATGCGTCGATGTGTCGCGGCATGCGTGGCTGCGGCGGCTTCGCCACGGCATGCGAGAATGGCCGCCAACCTACGCCAGCCGCCGGAGCGAGCGCATGCAGAGCTACTACTGGGTCAAGACCTTCCACATCGTGTTCGTGGTGGCGTGGATGGCCACGGTGTTCTACCTGCCGCGCATCCTGGTCAACCTGGCTGAAACCGCGGGCCAGCCAGCGGTGAGCGAGCGCCTGCAGCTGATGGGCCTGCGTCTGTACCGCTTCGGCCACTCGATGTTCGGGCTGGCGTTCCTGCTCGGCCTGGTGCTGTGGCTGGGCTACAAGGTCATCCCCGATTTCCCGACCATGGTCGCTCCCGGCGGCGCCGGTTGGCTGCACGCCAAGCTGGGCCTGGTGGTGCTGCTGCTGGTGTATTTCGGCTGGACCGGTCGCCTGCTCAAGGGCGTGGCCAAGGGCCGGGCGCTGCCGTCGTCGCGCGCGCTGCGCTGGATCAACGAGATCCCGCTGCTGGCGTTCATTCCCATCGTGTGGCTGGTGCTGGCCAAGCCGTTCTGAGGCGGGGTCACCTGCGCCCG
>NZ_JAJNOF010000011.1:0-152026 GCF_027854495.1 Stenotrophomonas sp. PI_27 | reverse complement strand
GGCACGGCCTTCATCCCGCGAGACGGCACCGATGCGGTCGTTCAGACGATGGGAGAACATGCTGATCGCAGCCGACTGGTTGGCCAGGTAGGCGCCCGCTTCCGGGCGCAACACCGGCGGCGGCAGGACCGGATCGATCGGATCGATTGGATCCGTCGGATCCGTCGGATCCACCGGCACGCATCCCGGCAGCGATGGGTCGATCGCGCACGGGTCTGGGGCGGTTGGCAACTGCGACCGCAGGTACCAGTTGCCTTCGCCACCGGCAACGCCTCCCTTGTGCAGGAAGTAGTCATACGAACCCGCCACCGCGCGACCGGCCAGCGCGTAGTTGGCCAACGACGCCCCGTCCACCTGGATCAGTGTGATGCCCTCCAGCGTCTGCGCACCCAGGCCGCCGATGTTCTGCACAACCACCGTTGCATCGCCGCTGCTGTCGCCGCGCACGTGCAGGCGGTCCATTGCCGAGTCATCACCTTCAAGGGCGCCGCGGAAAACGAACGTCGCAGCCTCGCTGTGCAGATTGCCATCCACCGTCAGCGTGTTGAAGCCGATCTGCCAGGGATCGGAAAGCACCAGCTCACTCCCCATGGCCGACAGCTCGCCGACACGTGCGTCGCCCGTCAGCATCCAGCGGCTACCCGTCTCCATTGAGATCGCTTGAACCAGATCCGAGGTGCCGTTCCATGCGGTCCCGCTGCCGAGCTGCACATGCACCTCCGACTGCGGCACCAGGCCGGCCGCCAGGTCGTCAGGATTGATGACAATGTCACCCACCATCACGGCATTGTTCTCCAGTGCCACATCGAAGCGCCCGGTCACGGCAGCGTCCAGTTGCAGGGCAACCCGGTTGCCACCGTACAGCACTGCACCATCGGCCAGGGTCATGCCGGGAATGCGCGCACCCCGTATCCACACCCCACCATGCTGCTGGCTGACCAGCGAGCCACCGTGGATCTGCAACCAGCTGTCGTCACTCAGGACCGCAGCCCAGGAGCCTTCACCTTCCACGTGAACATGACTGTCGCGGAGGAACAGATAGCCCCCGCCCGCGCCCACCAGACCGTGCGACGCCGCACCGGTGGTGTGTACGGCGCTGTCGATCAGATCCGCACCGGAGACGCCGTCAATTTCGACGCCCGCAGATGCCGCCCCACGTGTCTCGATGCGTGTGCCATATGCCGAGAAGTCCGCGGCGGTGACTGACACACCTGCTGAGGTCGTACCCGTGGTGAGGATGCTGCTATCTGGCCGCAGGGTGACGATACTACCGACGCCCTCAACACGTACGGCAGCGGCATCCTCTCCGGAGGTTGAAAGATGCGTCGGCGCCAGAGGGATGATTGCACCGCCATTGCGGGCATGGAAAACAAACTCGCCTGGACCACTGGTCGCGTAGCTTCCTTCAGGCGGCTGCTTCAGTTCTTCGCCGGGGCTGTCGCCATCGGCAATGACCTGCTGGGCCATCGCAGGTACGGCGGTCGATAGAACACTGGCCAACGCGATGGCCAACAAATGACGTGGGGGTGTGATGGACATTCAATTCTCTGTCTAGGCTGATTGGGAACGCGGGTGTATCCGTCGCGGACGGCAATGTGGCAGCCCCAACCCCGTACTTGAATGCAACAAATTGCAAAGACACGCCCAGATTCATTCGATTGCGGCAATGACCGACTTCACCGACGCCAGGTATGGCTCGGACTCTATGGGGTCATCGCCCATTGCCAGGCCATGCACAAGCCCGCCGACCAACCAGATGGCAGTAGCCGCGTTGCACGCTTGCGCCGCCCCACGCGCCAACGCAGCCCAGCTTCAGCTCGGCATCTGCCTGCGCTCGGCATGATGTGTGGTGATCACGGGTAGCGCCATGTCGCATACGTGGCGGAAGTGGAAATGCATACCGCACGGAATGACTCCGGCACCGTCTTCCTTGCGCGATGCCGCTGTAGAGTCGAGCATGGCTCGACGCTACAGGGAATGTCGCGTTCGGCAAGAATCACCATCCGCTACCTGCCAGCGACAAAGTTGCAACGCTTTCGAACTTTCCAACAATTCTCATTGGCAGCATTGGCGCTTCATGCAAATCATGTAGCGCCACCGGAAACGGGTGGCACGGGCTTCCAATCCCGTTAGGTAACTCTGTTGTTTACGCTTGCCTGCCGGCGTCACCCTTTCCTTGTTGGGTGGCGTCGGCAGGCATTCTGTCCGCGCACCTATGGCGGGCGGTGCGTGGGGGCCTCGTGCCCGCCGGCGTTTCGCAGAGCTACCACCGGTATTGGAACCACGCACCGTCCGCCACCCTCGCTGTTAAGCAGGGTGGCCCCTTGCCGTTTGCACAAGGACGCCACCATGACCGCTTCCGCCTACCCGCACCTGTTCGCCACCCTGGGCGAGGCCGCCACGCGCCTGCCCGATGACCTGGCCCGCACGCTGGAAGACACCTTCGTTGCGCTGCAGACCGGTCACAGTCCTGGCGCCATCACCCTGCAGGCCTGCCTGCAGTACATCCGCCAAGGCGATGCCGCCGATGGCCAGCCGTGGCCCGGCAGCAACCGCACACCGGGCCAGCGCCTGGCCTTGGCGCGCATCGACCGCGCCAATGCAGGGCTCAGTTTCCTGCTGGAACTGCTGCACGCCACCGAACGCGTCCGCGTGGACGGGGATATCGACCAGCACATGGATGACGGCGCGCGCGAAGGGCTGTTGCTGGCCTGCCGTGGGCTGGCCGAATATGTGGATGTGCAGTTGCGGGCGGCGTAATCCAGGTATCGCTGGGCTTGGTCCGGCGTCGCCGGTCATCCCATCCCGCGCCTGATCCACAGTATCAGCGATAGTCGGCGGTGAGTACTGCCTGCCCTTCCACCACCCCGATCCTGAACGTGCCGGCCACCCGCGCATAACGCGCTTGCAGATCGATGCTCTGCGCACCCGCGCCAGACACGCCGTGGTTCCACTGCTGCCCGAGCACCACCGGCACGCCATTGCGCAGCAGTTCCACATGGACGCCCTGCGCGGTGGCATTGGCTGTGGGCCTCAACAGGCTGCCGGTGGCCGTAGGCGCATTGGCGTCGGTCAGCGTCAGTTTCAACGGCGCGCCAGCGGCCTCGCACTGCAGCTTCACCTGGAACGTCTGCTCGGGGCTGCTACTGCCCGCTGCGTCCAGTACATCGGCGGAAACATCGTTCATGCTGAAACCGGCATCGCTGAGCGCGCAGGTTGGATTACGGAGCTGGAGAGTAACGCGAATGGGGTGCTGAATGACGAGCGATGGGAAATCACGCAGCCACGTGGTGCCCGTTCCGAGACTCGCCGAGGCTGCCTGCATCGGACCACCGCGCGAGACTACCGCGACATGGAACGTGGAGTTGATCGCTAAGTTGGTGCCCCGTCGAAGTCCCTCGATACTCACCCGTGTACCAATCGTCAGCGGCGTATAGTGGAACCCGGAGCCACCGGTGCCACCTCCCGCGTACCCTGCGTGCCTGAAGATCAGCAGAGGAGACGTCGGGCTGAACTGATAGGTCACATAGGTCTCGCCCTGGTAGTTCACGGTGCCGACCGCGGTCAGCCCGGTGAAGCTCGGGTTGATCTCCATCGGCAGCGCGTCCTGTGCGCATCCGAGTATCTGTGCGACATTCCCCGGAATGAAACCAATCCACCCCGTCAACACAACTCCGGGCGCGGGGTCATTGAGCACCTCCTGGTCAATATCGAGACTCGCCCTCTGACCCAAACTGGTGCAGGCCATCGCCCCGCCAGCATTGGTGAGCAGTAGAGCGTAGAGCGCAACCCGTGCAACAGGCATCGTGCTGCCCCGTGGCTCGTTCGCGCGCTTCATTTGTAATCCGCCGTCACAGTGATCTGCGTACTGACATCGCCCGCTTTCAGCGATGTGCCGGCCTTGCGGTAGTAGCCGGCGCGCATGTCCAGCTTGGCGGTGGCGGCACCATTGACGGCGACCGTCTTCTTCGCGCCCTTCTGCAGGAAATCGTTGCCGGTGGTGCCATCCAGCAGCGCAACGGCCACGCCGGTGGCGCCACCGGTGGCCTGGTTGAGCCAGTGGCCGTCCTGCGCGGCGTCGGCGGTGCCTTCAAAGGTCAGATCAACGCTGGTCACGCCCACGCAGCCGGTGAAGTTCAGCACCGCCGGCCTCAACCCGTTGTCATGCCCGGTCTTGAGATCGGTGGCATCAATATCGGCCAGCGTCACCGGCACATTGGCCATGGTGCATGTGCCAGGCAGCACCTTGCCGGTGACGGTGATGGTGGCCGAATCGGCATGGGCCTGCGCGGCAACACCGAGCATGAGCAGTGATGCGATGAGATAGGAGGATTTCATTGGGAAGCTCCAGAAGTTGAAGAAGAGGCGTCGTCAACCCGCAGTGCCGACGGAATGGTCACGCAGCGTGCCTGCGCCCAGTACTGGCCGTGTCCGTCCGGCACCTCGGGCATGGCGTAGTGCAGTCGGCAAGCCATGCCGTCTTCGGTCTGCACGTGCACGAAGCCGGCCGGCTCCAGTCCGCGCAGGGCCAGCACACCGCCTTGCCCCACCTGGCCCAGGGTGTGCCCATCGGCATGCCTGATCTGCGCGCCGTAAGCCAACGGAGTGCCGTCGGCATGGCTGGCATCGATCAGCCACACGCGATCGTTGCGTGACTGGAAGCGGACTTTGACGATGCTGCCGGCACTGGGTGCCACACGCTGCGAGCTACCCTGTACGTCGACGTCAAGCGGCAGGTGGGCGGTGTCCAGATGAATCTGGTTCCATCGGTACGGGCTGGTATAGGGCAGCACCGCGTAGCCATTGCCCGCCACAGTGACGTTGCGGCCGCTGCCGACCATGGCGCCCTGTGCGCCCTGCGCCTCTACCAGCGCGAAGCTGTCGCCCAGCGCCGGGCCGAAGTTGATACCGCCAGGGTGCAGCACCACGCCGCCGGTGGCGCCCGCGTTGACACTGCTGCTGCCGTTGGTGCGGCCGAAGCCCGCGCTCACATCGGCACGGCTTCCCTGGTAGCTGGCATAGGCGTTGTAGCCGCTGCCACCCTGGCCGCGATTGCCCGACAGGCTGTAGGACAGCGCGCGGGCCTCGCCCAGATTGCCGTGGATGCCCAGCTCTTGCTGGCTGCCCAAGCGGCTGTCGTTGTACGTAGCGGTGGCGCGCGGCGCGTTGGTGGCGCGTCCCAGTGGCAGGCTGAGCATGAACGAAAGGCGCGTATCGGGCGCTCCACTGGCCATGCGGTAACGCGTGGCGGAAACCGTGTAGTTGGCGCTGCGGTAGCTGCTGTGGAAGCCCAGCTGCAGGTCGTTGTGCTTGCCCGCGCGATTCCAGTAGGTCACATGGCCACCGGCCAGGTACAGCTGGCCGCGCGTGCCCACGCGCTGCGAGAAGTTCATCTGGAAACGCTGGCGGGTGCGCATGACGAACGCATCGGCGGCCTGCGGCCGGTCGAACGACAGCTGCGAGACGTCGGTGAGGGTAAGGAAGCCTTCGGTGCTGTAGCGGTACGCAGCCAGGCCCAGGTTGGTGCCGGTGCGCGCCACGCTGCGCTGGTAGTTGAGGCGGTAGCTGCGGCCCGATTGTGCGGGCGCGCCGGGCACGTTCGCGCGCGCGTAGGTGACGTCGGCACCGATGGCGCCGAACGGCGTGTTGAACGCCGCGCCTGCCAGACCGGCCTGGTAGTGCTCGGCCACCTGCACGCCGCCCAGCAGGGTCATGCGGTTGCTGACGCCACGCGCATAGGTGCCTTCGGTGAAGCGCAGCGCCTGCTGGTACAGGCCCGTGTTGCGCAGCTCACCGGCGGTGATGCTGAAGCGCTGGCTGCCTTCGCGCAGCGCCTGCGGCACGGCGGAGAAGGCGACGGTAAAGCGCTCCTCGCGGCCGTCGGCCTCGGTGACGGCCACTTCCAGATCGCCACTGCCGGCGTTGGGGTAGAGATCATCAATGGCGAACGGGCCGGGCGCTACGGTGGTTTCGTACAGCACCGCGCCGTTCTGGCGGATGGTGACCCGCGCATTGCTCTGCGCCACGCCGCGCACTACCGGGGCATAGCCACGCAGCGAATCCGGCAGCATGCGCTCGTCGGTGGCCACGCGCACGCCGGTGAAGCCGACGCTGTCGAAAAGCTCGCCACCGGTGTTGCTCTGGCCCAGAGTGAACTGGCTGTTCCAGTGCGGCAGGTCGCGCTGCAGGTAACTGTTGAGCGTGCTGAAGTGCGTACCCTGCGCGTTGTGGCTGATGGAACTGCGGTGGCGCAGCCGCCACGCGCCCAGGTTCACGCCACTGGTAATGCCGGCGTAGCTGTTCTGCTGGCCCAGGCTGCGGTAGTGGTTGACGGTGTAGCCAATGAACGCGGCGGTGATGCCGTAGTTGCGCAATTCCGGTGCGACGAAGCCGCGCGCCTGGCGTTGCAGCGCCACCTGCGGCAGCGAGATGTCCAAGCGCAACTGGCTGTCGTCGTAGGTGACGCGTGCGCCATTGATGCTTGCCTGCAGATCGACGCACTGCGGGTTCCCGGACGCCTCCACGGCGTCGCGCGCGGCATCGCTCAGGCCCAGTGCAAGCAGCAGCTGCGCGGGCACGCAGGGCGTTGCCACATAGGGCGTATCGGATTCGACAAGTTCGATGTCATCGCGGCGCACGAACTCGCCGTTGAGATGGATATCGACGTTGTAGTGACCGGGTTCGACCGGGTTGCCCACGCTGAAGCGCGCCAGGTCGTCGCTGCCGAAGCCGGTCGCAAAGCCTTCGCTGAATTCCACTTCGCCACCGGTGCGCGCGTGCGCAGGCAGCCCGCCTACAAGCACCAGCGTGGTGCTGATGGCCATAGCCAGCGCGGTGTGGCGCAGGGAATGCTGCGCGCCGCTTTGACAGGGGGAGGAAGTCAGGCGCATGGCGTCGACGCGGCCGCAGTGCAGCCCCGGTAGTGATGGGAGGGGATGCAGACTAGGGCGCGATCACGCAGTCGAATATGCAACTACTTGCAGTTTCCCAAGCATGTAAGCGTTTGCAACAAGTTGTATGGCTCGTGGCGGTGATCAGGCCGAACATGCGCCGGGCAGAAGAACGGGCATGCCTTGTCCCATGGCCGCAAAGAACCTGCCGGCGGACATCGCGCCCTCCTGCCGCGTCCACCCATCGCTCAGATGCCAGTGGCGATCCCGATTCCATCACTTTTTGAAGAGCACACCCATGAAGAGCCTGAAGACCCCGATGGCCCTGGCCGTCCTGCTGGCCGCTGCCCCGACCGTTAATGCGGCCGACCTGACCATTACCGGCGAGATTGTCGAGACCACCTGCACTGCCACCATCAACGGTGGCGTTGCCGTGGCAATGGGCAAGATGGATCTGGAAGATCTGAAGAGCAATGACCGTATCGGCCGTCGCGACCTGGACGTGGCCGTGGCCTGCCCAGGCGCCGCTGGTTCGCACGATGTGGCGGTGAAGTTCAGCGGTTCATCAACAGCAGATGGTGGTCTTGCACTGACGGCAGCCAGTGACGCCGAAGGCGTGGCGTACAAGATCTATGACAGCACCGATACGCTGCTGAAGATCAACAGCGCACCGACGCAGTTCGTCACTGTCACCGATACTGCACCGCAAACTGTGAAGCACAGCGTCTGGTACACCAAGACCGGTGCTGCCGCCGATGTGGTGGCCGGCACGGCCAACGCAACCGCGCAGATGGACATCGCCTACAAGTAAGCGCGCCCACCCGGCAGTGCACTGCCGGGTGGTTCTTCCAGAGGACGCTCTCATGAAAATTCGCGCATGCGCGCTGGCGCTGATGCTCGTCTGTACAGGCCACGCTTTCCCCGCCGCAGCGGCAGTGACTCTGCAGGGCACACGCGTGATCTACGACGGCAGCAAGGGCGCGGTGACGGTAAACACCAACAACCGCGGCGACAAAGTCGCCCTTGCCCAGGTGTGGCTGGACGATGGCGATGCCAGCGCCAAGGCCGGCAGCCAGAGGCTGCCATTCGTGCTGACACCGACCACGCGCCGCATCGAGGCGGGCGGCGCACAGGCCTTCCGGCTGACGTATGCGCCAATGGCCGGGGCGGCACTGCCGAGCGACCGCGAGTCGCTGTTGTATTTCAACCTACTGGACATACCGCCCAAGCCCGAGAACGTGGAAGGCCAGAATCTGCTGCAGTTCGCCATCCGCACCCGGGTGAAGCTGTTCTATCGCCCTGCCGGCCTCCCCGGACATGCGCGTGACACTGCCGCAGCACTGCAATGGCGTGCCGAGGGGCAAGCCCTGCAGGTGTACAACCCCGGGTTCTACCACGTGACGCTGAGCCGCCTGACGCTGCCCGATGGCAGCACGATCGAGGTGGACATGGTGGCACCGGGTGAGCGCTTGGACCTGCCACTTCCGTCGGGTGCATCGGTGCCGGGAACCTTGGAATTCCAGTGGCTGGACGACTACGGCACCACGCGCGATGCCCAGGCAAAGGTCATTCACTGATTGACGCCGGGCAATGGCTCGGCGCTACCTAGAGAGAGAAACGCACAGCATGAAAAGGATGATGACTCCGCTCACCCGCTACACCCAGTTCAGCGGGCGCGCCAGCCGCAGCGAGTTCTGGTGGTTCCAGTTGTTCGTCGTGATCGCATTGATACCGTCGAATGTGCTGGGCTTCATTGCTGGCTACACCGGTTCAGGCACGCTGGTACTGATATCGACGGGCGTGGGCGCGTTGGTGTGGCTGGCGATCATCGTGCCGATGATTGCAGTGACCGTGCGCCGCCTGCATGACACCGACCGTTCCGGCTGGTGGTACCTGCTGATGCTGGTGCCGATTGTGGGCCTGGTGGTGCTGGTGTTCATGCTGCTGCCGAGCACCCCGGGCGACAACCGCTTCGGTGCGCCCGTTCCGCACGTGTAATCGCCACGCGTTGGCAGGTGTCGACCCTGGTCGACACTGTGTTGCCACGGGCGGCTGACACCTTCGTGCCAACCCAGGTTGGCACCTGCCCGAGCGATGCCGAGGTGCTTCACTCGGGGTCAGAGCCCTTTGCGGCGCAAGGGGATCTGACCCCACCCCGAAGCTCGGCACCCCAGTGCAGTACCGCTGCGGCTACGCGAAGTGCTGGTAACCGCCGTCGGCGGCTTCGCCGTCCACGTGCACGCCCTGCCCTTCGGCGATGCGGCCGATGCGGGTGAGCGGCACGTCCAGCGATTCGGCCAGGTAGTGCAGCGCATCGCGCTGGTCGGCAGCCGCGGTGAAACACAGCTCGTAGTCGTCGCCCCCGCGCAGTGCGCAGTCGCGTGCAGCGTCGCGGCCGAGCAGTTCACGCAGCGCGTGCGAGATCGGCAGCGAGTCGGCATCCACATGCGCGGCCACGTTGCTGCGCGTGGCGATATGACCGAGGTCGGCCAGCAGGCCGTCAGACACATCCACCGCCGCGTGCGCGAAGGCCCGCAGGCGCAGGCCCAGGGTCACGCGCGGCGTCGGCCGCAGCAGGCGCAGGCGCAGGCTTTCGTAGTCGGCCAGCAGCGTGGCGGTGGCGATGCTCAACGCACCTTGTTGCCACAGGCGCAGCGCGCCGGCGGCATCGCCCAGCGTGCCACTGACCCAGATGTCATCACCCACCTGTGCGCGGTCGCGACGCAGGGCCTGGCCGCGCCCGACCTGGCCCATCGCAGTGACCGACAGCGACAGCGGACCGCGCGTGGTGTCGCCACCGATCAGCGCGATATCGTGCTGGTCGGCCAGGGCGAAGAAGCCATCGGCAAAAGCCTCGATCCAGTCTTCAGAGGCTTCCGGCAGCGACAGTGCCAGCGTGCACCACGCCGGGCGTGCACCCATCGCGGCCAGGTCCGACAGGTTGACCGCCAGGGTCTTCCAGCCGATGTCGAAGGCCGGGGTTTCCACCGGGAAGTGCACGCCGCTGTTGAGCGTATCGGCGGTGACCACCAACTGTTCGTTGGCACGCGGCTGCAGCAGCGCGGCGTCGTCACCGATGCCGAGCAGGATGTCGTCGCGCTCGAGGGTACGGGCGCGGATGCGGTCGATGAGGGCGAATTCGGCCAGGGACATGGGGCGTTCCCGCTGTTGTTCGTGCCGCGCATCGCGCGGTGGGCGGTAGTGCCGGCCGCTGGCCGGCAACCTCAGGATCCCTGCAGCTGCCGGCCAGCGGCCGGCACTACCACAGGCGGGTCAGTGACCCGATTCGACCTTGCGCCATTCCACGGCGGCACGATCCAGCACGCCGTTGACGTAGGTGTGGCCGTGTTCGGAACCGAAACGCTTGGCCGATTCGATGGCTTCGTTGATCACCACGCGGTACGGCACGTCCAGGCGGTAGCGCAGCTCGTAGGCGGCCAGGCGCAGCACTGCGCGTTCGATCGCGTCCACTTCCTCGATGCCACGGTCCAGGTACGGGCCGAGCGCTTCGTCGATGTCGCGACGGTTGTCGAGCACGCCGTGCACCAGCGCCTCGAAGTACGCCAGGTCGGCAATTTCGCGGGCCTGCTCGTGGGCAAACTGGGCGATCAGCGACTGGGCGTTGCCGCCGGAGATCTGCCAGGCGTAGATGGCCTGCACGGCACGACGGCGGGCGCGCGAGCGCAGCACCGGATCGACGCCATCGCGGCGGACGGGTTTACCGGAGGGCTTGCCCTGGGTGTTCTTGTTCATGGCAGTTGCTCCAGCAGATTGACCATTTCCAGTGCGGCGAGTGCGACTTCCTCGCCTTTGTTGCCGTGGCTGCCGCCTGCGCGGGCCTCGGCGTCTTCCACGCGTTCCACCGCCAGCACGCCGTTCAGCACCGGCACGCCGAAATCCAGCTGCACGCGCATCAGGCCTTCGGCGCAGCGGTCGGCCACGTGTTCGTAGTGGCGGGTGTCGCCACGGATCACGCAGCCCAGGGTGAGGATGGCGGCGTGTTCATGGGCGGCGGCCAGGCGTGCGGCCACCAGCGGCAGTTCCCACGCACCCGGCACGCGGATCACGTCGATGTTGGCTTCGGTGATGCCGTTGCCAGCCAGGCTCTGGCGGGCGCCAGCGACCAGCGTGTCGGTGATGCGGGCATTCCAGCGGCTGGCCAGGATGGCGAAGCGCGCCGACTCGGGAGTGCGAAGATCGCCTTCGTAGTGGCTCATATGCGGCTTGGGGAACTCGATAAGGGGGTAATTCTAGCGTGGATGGGCCCCGGCCGTGGCTGGCGGGGCCCGCAGGGGCTGCCGACCAACGGCCGGCACCCACCGGTAGTGCCGGCCGCTGGCCGGCAACCCCATTACAGGGTGACCGTCTCCACCACTTCCAGGCCGTAACCGGCCAGGCCAACCTGGCGGCGCGGGGTGCCCAGCACGCGCAGCTTGCCCAGGCCCAGGTCGGACAGGATCTGCGCGCCGGCACCGTTGCGGCGCCACTGGCCCACGTCCTTGTCCTTGCCCGGCACCACCGGCGCCGGCTGCTGGCGCAGGCGGGCCAGCAGGGCTTCGCCATCGCGCGGGGCCGACAGCACCACCATCACGCCGGTGCCCTCGGCATCGATCGCACGCAGGGCATCGGTGGCGGCCACGCCGAAATCGTCGCGGCGCCAGTGCAGCAGGTCGGCCAGCGGGTTTTCCACCTGCACGCGCACCAGGGTCGGTGTTTCCGCATCCGGCGTGCCGCGCACCAGCGCGAAATGCAGGTCGTGGGCGATGCGGTCGCGGTAGGTCACCAGCTTGAACGGGCCGAATTCGGTGTCGATCTCGCGCTCGTCCACGCGTTCAACGGTCTTTTCCGTAGCCAGGCGGTAGGCGATCAGATCAGCGATGGAGCCCATCTTCAGGCCGTGCTCGCGGGCGAACACTTCCAGCTCCGGGCGGCGCGCCATGCTGCCATCCGGGTTCAGGATCTCCACCAGCACGCCGGCCGGCTCCAGCCCGGCCAGCATGGCCAGGTCGACGCCGGCTTCGGTATGGCCGGCGCGGGTGAGCACGCCGCCCGGCTGGGCGATCAGCGGGAAGATGTGGCCCGGCTGGTGCAGATCCGACGGCTTGGCATTGGGCTTCACCGCGGTGCGGATGGTGTGGGCGCGGTCGTGGGCCGAGATGCCGGTGGTAACGCCCTCGGCGGCCTCGATGCTGACCGTGAAGTTGGTCTGGAACTGCGCGGTGTTGGCCTGCACCATCGGCGCCAGGCCGAGGTCGGCGGCGCGGGTGCGGGTCAGCGGCAGGCACACCAGGCCACGGCCGTGGGTGACCATGAAGTTGATGTCCGACGGCTTGACCAACTCGGCGGCCATGATCAGGTCGCCTTCGTTCTCGCGGTCTTCGTCATCGACGATGACCACCATGCGGCCCTGGCGGATGTCTTCCAGGATTTCCGGAATCGGGGCGAAGTTCATGCGCGTGCTCCTTCGCCCAACAGGCGTTCGACGTAACGGGCCACCAGATCGATTTCCAGATTGACCGCGCTGCCCACGCCGGTGGCGGAGAAGGCGGTGTTGGCCACGGTGTGCGGGATCAGGGCGACTTCAAAACCTTCGTCGTCCACTTCGTTGACGGTGAGGCTGACCCCGTCCACGCAGATCGAGCCCTTCTTGGCGATGTAGCGGCGCAGCGAGGCCGGCGCGGCGAAACGCCAGCGCTGGGCCCGCGCGTCGTCGTGGATGGACAGCACCTGGCCGAGGCCGTCGACGTGGCCGCTGACCAGATGGCCGCCCAGGCGGTCGGTCGGGCGCATGGCGCGCTCCAGGTTGATGACCGCCCCTTCGCCCAGTTGGCCCAGCGTGGTCAGGCCCAGGGTCTCGGTGGAGGCATCGGCCTGGAAGCTGTTGGCGTCGAATGCGATGACGGTGAGGCAGACGCCGTTGATGGCAATGCTCTCGCCCATCTGCACGTGGTCGAACGGCAGATTCCCGACATGGAAGGTGAAGCGGACATCGCCGCCGATGGATTCGCGTGCGGCCAGACGGCCGACGCCTTCGATGATTCCAGTAAACAAGTAACGTTCTCCGCGAAAAGTGAGCGAAAAACGCCGCAAGGCAAACAGGCGGGCGCAGGGCCGCGAAGGCCCTGTGGCACCGTCTTCTTTCATCCGGACTATACCGTCGGCTCCGGCATCGGACCGGATCTGCTGACCCCCGGCCGTGGGCCGGGGCGCTCGCGGGCTCGTGCTTGCGCACCTACCGCCGGTGGGGAATTGCACCCCGCCCTGAAGACGTTTGTGTACCGGCGAACCGGCGCGGCTAGTGTACCAGCCCGGGCTGAACGGGGTGGGATGCCCGGGGTCGGATCCCTTTCCGCAGCAAAGGGCTCTGACCCTGGGCCTCTCGGAATCGCGGAGGGGTCAGAGCCGTTTTCCCAAGGGGAAACGGATCCGACCCCGGCCACGTCTGGCCAGCCTGTGACGACGGTCTCTCGCATTTTGTAAAACTTTCATTAAAATCCGCAGCGGACGACATGAGGTCGCCACGGGCAGCTGCGATGGCAGGCCCGCCAATGGACTGAAATTCACAGGAATTCCCATGCGCAAGATCCTGATCGTGGCTGCCCTGCTGGCCGCTGCCCCGTTCTCGGCCTCGGCCGAAGCCCTGAGCTACACCTACGTCGAAGGCGGCTGGACCCAGGTCCAGGTTGACGACAACGTGCTGGACGACCCGAAGGTCGACGGCGGCTACCTGCGTGGTTCGGTCGCGCTGGCCGAGCAGGTCTACGTGTTCGGTGGCTGGTCGCGCACCAGCAAGACCCGCCACTACGGCGAAGATTCGCTGAAGCTGGAACTGAACCAGCCGGAGCTGGGTATCGGCTACCACATGCCGTGGACCGACCGCCTGGACTTCACTGCCGATGCCGCCTGGGTGCGCCAGAACGCTGAATCGACCCTGCGCTACGACGGCGTGCGTTACCACGGCAAGGACCACACCAACCTGGGCCGCGTCACCCTGGGTATCCGCGGCAAGCCGTCGCGCATGACCGAAGCCTGGGCCAAGGCCGGCTACATGGATGGCGGTAACAACTACAAGGGCACCTGGGTCGGCACCGTCGGCGGCCAGATCAACTTCACCAAGACCTGGGGTCTGGTGGGCGAGATCGCCGGCTATCGCGACGTCACCCAGTACTCGGTTGGCGTGCGCGCCAGCTTCTGATCCAACGATCGCTCCTCGTCGTGCGATCGAACGGGCCCCGCGAGGGGCCCGTTTTTTTTGGCCCGCGCGTGCCGGCCCGTGGCGACCGGGCGTCATCACGCCCGCGAACAGATGCGCTAGGCTTGCGCGCATCTGGAACCGGAAACACTGTCATGAAGACCCCCTTGCGTACCCTGCTGGCCAGCGCCCTGCTGGCTGCCCCGCTGCTGGCCGCCGCCGCCCCGGCCACGCTGACGCCCGAACAGGCCTTCGACCTGTACGCGCGCGTGCTGCTGGAAGACGATGCCGCTGCGACCCGCACGCTCAACGATGCGCTGAAACCCGCCTTTGAAGGCCAGGATGCGGTAACCCCGAACCCTGGCGCACTGGCCAAGGCGCTGGCCGAACCGTGGCAGGTGGTGCTTGCCAGCGCCGGTGCCAAGGCCGACGCAGCCGCCACCGAAGCGCTGTATGCCAAGGCCCTGCGTGATTCGAAGTGCCGCGCGACCAAGAGCGTGATCGAAGACAACGAATACGTCGAAGGCCAGAAGCTGGCGCGCATCGCCTTCAGCTGCCAAGTGCCCGACCTGGGCAACGTGCGCCCGTTGTTCGCCGCCAGCCTTGCAGCCGATGCCAGCCCGGCCGCGCGCAAGCAGTTCACCGACGCCTACACGCAGGCGCTGCAGAGCGGCGCGCGCGTGCCGGTCAGCGGCACCTTCACCCTGTACCCGGCCAAGGACAACGGCTACTGGTACAGCGGCAATTTCGATGATCTGGTGGGCACCGTGGCCGGCGCACTGGCACCGTTCGAAGACTGGATGCAGGACGCGCAGGCGGCCACCGCGCCGAAGGTCACCGGCGTACCGGGCTGCGACCTGCTGCTGCAGCAGCATCGCGCCTGCGTGGCGAAGATCGCGCCGGACCAGATCAGTGGCGTGGACGCGATGGCCGAGGAACTGAAGGCCAAGGCCAAGGTGAAGTCGGCCGAAGACATGACGCAGGAATGCAATGCACTGCGCCCGATCGCCGAGATGATGTGGACCGACGAATGCGCCTGAGCGCGATGTAACACCGAGCCTAGGCGCTGCTCAGCGTTGCCGACGGCAAGGGCAACTGCATTTTCAGAACCGTTGCATGGCCCTGCGCGACCTGCATGGTCAATGCTGTTGCCCTCTTCCACCGGGGGCAACCGCATGAAACACCGTATGACGTCGACCGCGATCATGGTGCTGGCGCTGATGGCGTGCTGGCAGGCCGAGGCGTCCAGGTTCAAAGCCACGAAGATCATCGTCGTCCAACCCTCGGTCGCCTTCGAGTCAACGCAGCTGAGCGACAGGCACCTGGATGCGTGGATGAGTGAGGATGATCACTGCCGCGACTTCCTGATGTACCACGACCAGTGCGCCGTGCTGGTACTGCCGGATCAGTACGACGACGGTTTCACCCGGCACCAGCTGCGATTGAAGGCCAGGCAGCTGCCGGGCGAGGCATTGGGCGCGTACTGCCGCGACCTGCATGTGCTGTGGAAGCAGCAATGGAAAGGCCAATGCCCCGTTGGCGAAGAGGACGACGAAGCGACCTGACGCCGAGGGCATAGCGCCTGCTCTGCGTTAGTCCCTCACGGGCGCAGCAGCAGCCGGATGTCCTCGCCCACCTGCCGCTGGTCGACCACGCGCAGGCGACGCTGCTGGTCCATCGCCTCGATGCCGAGGCCAGCCAGCAGCGGGCGTCCGTTGTCGCCCAGCAGCGTGGGGGCCTGATAAAGCAGAAGCTCATCGACCCAGCCGCCGCGCAGCAGCGCACCGGCCAGCGTGGCGCCGGCTTCGGTGTGCACTTCGTTGATGCCGCGCTCGGCCAGCAGCGCCAGCACCGCGCCCAGATCCAACCGTCCATCAACGCTGGGCACGCTGGCGAATTCGGCATCGGCCGCGTCCGGTGCGCTCACCGCCGCAGCGTGCAGGTACAGCGTCGGTGCCCCGCCCTCGCGCACGCGGCTGCATTCGAGCGAACGCAGGCGCGAATCGAGCACCACCCGCAGCGGTGGCATCACCTCGGTATCGGCCAGGCGCACGGTCAGCATCGGGTCATCCGCGAGCACCGTGTCGGCGCCGGTCAGGATCGCACCTGCGCGTGCCCGCCAGTGCTGCACGTCTTCGCGCGCGGCCGGAGCGGTGATCCACTTGGAACTGCCATCGGCCATCGCGGTACGACCATCCAGGCTGGCGGCCAGCTTCACCCGCAGCCACGGGCGGTTGCGCTCCACGCGTGACAGGAAGCCCTTGTTGAGTTCGCGCGCCTGCGCTGCCATCAGCCCTTCGGCAACCTCGATGCCGGCGTTGCGCAGCAGATCGAAGCCACCGCCATCCACCTTGGGGAACGGATCGCGCATCGCCGCCACCACGCGCGACACGCCCGCTTCGATCAGTGCCAGTGCACACGGCGGTGTGCGCCCGTAGTGGGCACAGGGCTCCAGGGTGACGTACGCGGTGGCACCGCGCGCCTCGCTGCCGGCCTCGCGCAGGGCGAACACTTCCGCATGCGGGCCACCGGCGCGCTGGTGCCAGCCCTGCCCCACCACGCGTTCGCCATGGGCGATCACACAGCCGACCATCGGGTTGGGGCGGGTGGTATAGGCAGCGCGCTCGGCCAGGCGCAGCGCGTTGGCCATGTGCAGGTGATCGAGGA
This sequence comes from Stenotrophomonas sp. PI_27, assembly GCF_027854495.1. Classification (NCBI taxonomy): domain Bacteria; kingdom Pseudomonadati; phylum Pseudomonadota; class Gammaproteobacteria; order Lysobacterales; family Lysobacteraceae; genus Stenotrophomonas; species Stenotrophomonas sp. PI_27. Next base: position 135,277 of record NZ_JAJNOF010000011.1, on the reverse strand, counting down.
CGGAGAACGGGGTGGTCATGCGGCCATGGTAACGCTGCCGGCGGCGATGCACGCCATCAGTGCCCACCAAGGCGGGCGCTCACCCAGGCAGAGGCGGTCAGCCCTTCTTCTTCTTGGTCAGGGCGATCACATCGCCCAGCAGCTGCAGCTGTTCGGTACTGGACGGCAGATCGCGCTCGAGCTTCTCGATCTCCTCGCGGAAATCGGCCACGTCCTCGAAGCTGCGGTACACCGAAGCGAAGCGCACGTAGCCCACGTGGTCGAGCTTGCGCAGTTCGTTCATGACGAACTCCCCGACCTTGATCGAGGGCACTTCGCGCTCGCCGCTGATGCGCAGCTGGTGCACCACCGCCCGTACCGCCGCTTCGATCTTGTCTTCGGGCACCGCGCGCTTCTGCAGCGCGCGGTCGAACCCCGCGCGGACCTTGCGCTGGTCGAAGGCCTCGCGGGTGCCGTCACTCTTGACGATGGCCGGCAGCTTCAGTTCGACCGTTTCCAGGGTGCTGAAGCGCTCGCCGCAGGCTTCGCATTCCCGCCGACGACGGATCGTCGCGCCGTCTTCGGAGACGCGCGAGTCGATGACCCGGGTATCGGCATGTTGGCAGAAGGGGCAATGCATGAAACGCCTGGCTCAGGGAAGTACCTATTGCCACGGTCATGGCAGCGTCGCAAAGGTACCTGAGAAGGGGCGCAGCAGCAAATGCTGCCTGCACGGAAGCGCCTGCAATTCAGCCCGCCAGTCCGGCGAGGCCGCGACGCGCCGCTCAACCGGGTGCGGGTGGCGGCGATGCGGCGCGTGCCCAGCGCAGCCAGGCCAGGTGCCCGGCCATCACCAGCAGCGGCGGACCAAACCCGAGAAGGCCCAAGGTCGAGATCTCGCCATTGCTGATAGTGAAGTACAGCGTGGCGACGACCACGCCCAACGCGGCCAGGCTGCCCAGCGCCAGGCCGACCCAGGCCACAGCCGGTGATTGGCGCAGGCCGGCAACACCGCGCCACAGGAACAGGCCGCTCAGCCACAACCACGACAGCAGGCCGATGAGGCCGGCCGACGACCACAGCAGCAACAACGTGTACTCGTCGCCCGTCAGGTACTTGCCCTCCCAGACGACCATCAGCCCCAGCACGGCCCCCGTGCCGCCTGCCGCCACGGCGGGCAGGCCCACCAGCAGGCCGGCAAAGGCCATCCAGCGTTTGTGATGACGCTCATCCATGCGTTCCGTTTCCTTCGATGGGCTGTGCCCGGCCGCGGTGTTTGATCCACACCAGCCTCGCGGCCGGTACCAGCATCGACGGGCCCAGCAGCAACAGGGCGATGCCTTCGGTGTGCACGGTGATGCTCCACCACAGCGCCAGCCCCAGCAGGGGCACGGCGGCAAGACTGCCGGCCAGCAGCATCCACCACCAGAGGCGATGCACCTGCAGCCCGGCACGTCCCTGCAGCAGATACCCGGCGCTGAGCCACAACCAGGCCAGGCAGCCGGCAATACCGGCCAGGCCCCACAGCGGCATCAGGGTCACCGCGGCCAGCGTGCCATGACCGAACTGGCCCAGCCCCGTCAGCAGCAGCATCGTCGCCGCGGCACCACCCGCCACCAGGCTGGGCAGGCCGAAGATCACCGCCAGGACGGCATACAGATACCGGGCGCGGCGCTCATCCACGCGGGCCTACTCCTTTGACCGTGCCGGGCCGGATGGCTCGCCCACCGCGTCAGCACGCAGCCGCAGGAGGATCAACATACCGGTGGGCACCAGCAGGGACGGCCCGGCGAACAGCCCGCTGAGCACGGACGAACCCAGCTCGGCGAAGTAGTACAGCGCCATCGCCAGCAAGGGCAGGCCTGCCAGCACGCCCAGGCCCAGCAGCAGCCACCAGCGGCGTGATGCCCTGTGCAGCCCGCGTGCGCCATCGCGCAGCCAGACGATGCTGAGTGCGACCCAGGCCACGAGGCCGGCGATCGCGCACGATCCCCACGCGAACATGCCGGCGGCAAACCCCAGTTTGTCCGCGTCCAGCGAGACGAGCCCGATCACGCCCATGACCACGGCGATGCAGGCGCCGGCACCGCCGAAGAACAGGCTGGGCAGGCCGAACAGCACCGCCAGCGCGGTGTACAGGTACTTGAGGCGGCGCTCATCCATGCGCGGGGTTCCTGATGACGGGGTCAGAGCCCTTCCGTGCGGGAAGGGATCCGACCCCTGCGTCGTGGTGGGGTCGGATCCCTTTCCGCCAGGAAAGGGCTCTGATCCCTGCCCCGATCAGCCGTAGACCGGGTACTTGCGGCACTGCGCGCTGACGGCGTCGCGCACGCGGGCGATGACGGCGTCATCGTTCGGCGCATCGAGCACGTCGGCGATCCAGTTGGCCAGGTCCACACAGTCCTGTTCGACGTAGCCGCGGGTGGTCACCGCCGGGGTGCCCAGGCGCAGGCCCGAGGTCACGAACGGCGAACGCGGGTCGTTCGGCACCGAGTTCTTGTTGACGGTGATGTGGGCCTTGCCCAGCGCGGCTTCCGCGTCCTTGCCGGACACGTCCTTGCCGATCATGTCGACCAGCATCAGGTGGTTCTGGGTGCCACCGGAAACGATCTTGTAGCCGCGCGCGATCAGCGTGTTGGCCATCGCCTGGGCGTTCTTCACCACCTGCTGCTGGTAGGCCTTGAAGCCCGGCTCCAGCGCTTCCTTGAAGGCCACGGCCTTGCCGGCGATGACGTGCATCAGCGGACCGCCCTGGATGCCCGGGAACACGATCGACTGCAGCTTCTTGACCAGGTCTTCGTCGGCGCCCTTGGCGATGATGATGCCGCCGCGCGGGCCGCGCAGGGTCTTGTGGGTGGTGGAGGTGACCACGTGGGCGTGGTCCAGCGGGCTCGGGTAGACGCCAGCGGCGACCAGGCCGGCGACATGGGCCATGTCGACGAACAGGTAGGCACCGACCTTGTCGGCGATGGCACGGAAGCGCGCCCAGTCGATCACCTGCGAGTAGGCCGAGAAGCCGGCCACGACCATCTTCGGCTTGTGTTCCAGGGCCAGGCGCTCGACTTCGTCGTAGTCGATCAGGCCCTGATCGTTGACGCCGTACTGCACGGCGTTGAACAGCTTGCCCGACGCATTGACCTTGGCACCGTGGGTGAGGTGGCCGCCGTGGGCCAGGCTCATGCCGAGGATGGTGTCGCCCGGCTGCAGCAGGGCGAAGTACACGGCCTGGTTGGCCTGCGAGCCGCTGTGCGGCTGCACGTTGGCGTAGTCGGCGCCGAACAGCTGCTTCAGGCGGTCGATCGCCAGCTGCTCGGCGATGTCCACGTATTCGCAGCCACCGTAGTAGCGCTTGCCCGGGTAGCCTTCGGCGTACTTGTTGGTCAGCTGGCTGCCCTGCGCTTCCATCACCGCCGGGCTGGTGTAGTTCTCGCTGGCGATCAGCTCGACATGGTCTTCCTGGCGCTGGGTTTCGGCGGCGATGGCCTTGGCCAGTTCGGGATCGTAGGTTTCGATGCGGACGTCACGCGGGAACATCGGTTACTCCAGGCAGGGAGGGAACAGCAGGGCCTGCGATTGTAAGCGGGCTGGCGGGCCCGGGCGACCGCAGCGGAAGGGGCTTGGGCAACGCGCTGTGGCATGATGTGCTGGCGTGCCTGCGCGTGCCCTCCGCAGCGCCTTGCACAGGCTTCGTCCAATCGGCAATTTCCGCCGGAAGTGTGACCTCCTTCCTTGCAAAACCTAATTACCAGCTTTCACAAAGCTTAAAGTCCTGCACTCCGCGGCCGATACGCCCTGTCCATACAGGGGAAAATCCGCGTGATCCATTCGCACCAAGTTTCGCCGGCAATGATGCTGGCACCACGTCGCACGCCCGCAGCACCCCGCCGCGCCCTTTCCACGCACCTGCTGGTCCTGGCGATCGGCCTGGCCATGGGCGGCCCGATGACGGCGGCCGCAGCCACGGTCACCGTGCGCGACCCGAACCTGCTCGATGGCCGCTGGTACGCACCGGGCGCATGGAGCAATGGCGATCCGAACCTGTCCGTTGAAAACCATGCCTACATCGACAGCATGACACCGGTTGTCGTCGACGGCATCCGCGCCGACTCTTGGCGCGTGGACATCGGCCACGCCGGCAGCGGCGAGCTGTCCATCCAGAATGGCGGCGTGCTGGAAAGCACCGCCATCTTCATCGCCACGCTGCCCGGCTCGACCGGCAAGGTCACGGTGACCGGCGCCGGTTCGCGGTGGATCGGCAACAACAGCATCGGTGTCGGCCATGAAGGCAGGGGCTACCTGGACGTGCTCGATGGCGGCCAGGTGATCAATGCCCAGGGCACGTGGGTTGCCTCGGAACTGGGCAGCAGCGGCGTCCTGACCGTGTCCGACAAGGATTCGCGCTTCGCCACCAACCAGATCCATGTGGGTGCGCAAGGCACCGGCACCGTGAACGTGCGTGCCGGTGGCACCTTCGAGACCGGTGTCGCGCGCCTGGGCAGCTACAGCAGCGTGGCCCGTGGCGAAGCCACGGTGACAGGCAAGGGTGCCAGCTGGTTGAACACCAGCGACCTGCTGATCGGCGTGTCCGGCACTGGCAGGATGACCGTGGCCGACGGCGCCACGCTGACCGTGCAGGGCAGCACGCAGCTGGGCCAGCAACGGCACACCGCAGGCGTGCCCGATGGCGTGCTGGTACTGACCGGCGCGGGCACCACCGCCACGGCCGGCTTCATCGCCGTGGGCCAGAACGCGGTGGCCGAACTGGATGTCCTTGACGGCGCCGCCCTGACCGCGGGCGACGTGGGCGTGGGTGAGAATGCGCTGGGCGATGGCACTTTCCGCGTGGCCGGCGCCGGCAGCTCGGCCAGCGTGGGCCGCCTGACCATCGGCAATCTGGGCACCGGCAGCGTGTCCATCCATGACGGTGGCGCTCTGACGGTCAATGACGTGCTGGGCCTGGGCGGCGCCAACGGCAGCCGGGGTTCACTGGCCATCGGCGCGCAGGGCACGCTGACCCTGGCCGGTGGCCAGATCTACCAGGGCGCCGGCACCGCCAACGTGCTCATTGCCGATGGCACGCTGCACCTGACCCGCAAGGCCTTCACCACCGCTGTTGAAATGGCGCTGGATGGCACCGCTACGCTGGATACCGACCAGGTCGATGCGATGTTCAGCGGCCGCCTGACCGGTACCGGCGCACTGCGCAAGACCGGCAGCGGTACATTGACCACGTTTGCCAACAACACCTACGGCGGCGGCACCCGCATCGAGCAGGGCACCCTGGTGCTGGCCGGCAATGGCGCGATCCGTGGCGCGGTGGATGTGGCGTCGGGTGCGACACTGCAGTTGCAGCGCAATGGCCAGACCCTGTTCGCCAACGTGCTGTCCGGCGCCGGCGATGTGGTCAAGCTGGATGCGGGCCTGCTGAGCCTGTCGGGCGACAGCAGCGGCTTCACCGGCACCACCCGCGTGCGCGCCGGCGCCTTGGACGTGCGTGGCCGCCTCGGCGGCCTGACCGAGCTGGCCACCGGCACCGAACTGAGCGGCGACGGCCAGCTGGGCAGTGTGATCCTCCGTAGCGGCGCCACGCTGGCACCGGGGGCGGCCACGACCTACGGCACGCTGTCGATGACCGGCAACCTGCTGCTGGAAAATGGCTCGCGCTATCTGGTGGACCTTGGCGCCGATGGCGCCGGCGACCGCGTGCAGGTGGGCGGCGGCGCTACCCTGCAGGGCGGCAATACGGTGGCCATCGCCAGCGAGGGTGACTGGCAGCCGCGTACCCGCTACACCATCCTGAGCGCGGCGCAGGGCGTGCAGGGCACCTTCTCCGGCGTAAGCAGCACGCTGGCCTTCCTGACACCCACGCTGGACTACGACGCCAGCAACGTCTACCTGACCCTGGCCCGCAACGATATCGCCATGCCGGATATCGAACTGGCCTTCCCCGATGTGGTGGTAAATCCCAACCAGAAGGCCGTGGCCGGCGCGGTGGAAGCGCTGGGCAATGGCAACGCCGTGTATGACGCGGTGGTGCGCCTGGCGGTGGCCGACGTCGTGCCGGCCTTCGACAGCCTGTCCGGTGAAATCCATGCCGCGCATCGTGGCGCGCTGCTGCAGAACCGATTCCTGCACGAGGGCATCGACCGCCACCTGGACGGTGCCACGATGGCTGCAGAGATCGCCCCGGGCGTGCACGCGTGGGTCGGCGGCAGCGGTGGCCAGCGCCGTACCGATGCCAGTGCCGACAACGCTGGCCTGCGTTCATCGCAACATGGCGTGATGGCTGGCGCCGGCTGGCGCCTGGGTGAAACGCTGGAAGTGGGCGTGGCCGCGGGTTCGCAGCACCTGGTCAGCCGCCTGGCCCGCCGCGAAGGGCGCGCCGAAACCGACAGCACCGAGTACGGCGTGTACGGCCAGTACCGCTGGCAGGGCCTGAGCCTGCGTGCAGGTGTCAGCCGTGCCGATTACCGCACCGACAGCACCCGCACCGCACAGGTTGGCACCCGCCTGGATGAACACCTGTCGGCCCGCGAGGATGCCACCGGCACCACCGCGTTCCTGCGTGCCGGTTGGACCTTCGGCGGCCAGCGCCTGCAGCTGACACCGGAACTCGAAGTGGCGCAGGTACGCGTGGAAAGCGACGGTAGCCAGGAGCGCGGTGGTCACAGCGCGCTGCAGTGGAACGGTGGCAGCGCACGCTACCGCACCGGCCTGGCCGCGTTGCGCGCGGACTGGGATATCAGCGCTGGCCAGCGTGACCGTGCGGCGCTGACCGCGCGCGTGGGATGGCAGGTGGCTGGCGGTGATCGCCTGCCGCAGGTCGATGCGCGCTTCGTCGAAGGTACCCAGGGCTTTGCGATCAGCGGTGCACCGCTGGCCCGCCACAGCGCCCTGGCCCAGTTCGGTGTGGCAGTGAGCCCGACCGACCGCAGCCGCGTGGCGCTGCAGGTGCAGACCCGCCGCGGTGATGGCCAGCGCGATGTCGGCGCGCAGCTGGACTGGTCAGTCGCGTTCTGACCGCGATGGTGGCGGCTGAATGAAGAAGGGCGCCCTCGGGCGCCCTTTCTTTTTCCACTGCAAGAGGATCAGGGCCCTTTCCCAACGCGTGGGATCCGACCCTACCTCGTGCCTCAGCGGCTGCTGACGATGTAGTCGGCGATGATCCCGCTGGCGATGGCCACCAGCAGCATGTTGCCGCGGTCATCGCGGATCCACTGGTGGCCGTAAGGCGGGCGGCGCAGGTGGTAGCGCGGGTAGTCGTTCACCACGTAGATCGGGCCGCGGTAGTAATCACGGTAGCGGTGTCCGACCTTCCAGCCGTAGCCCGGGCCATAGGCCGGGCGGTAGACCACGCGTGGCGGCGGCGGTCCCGGGCGGTAGTAGCGGTCGTGGTCGCGGTGCCAGTCGCGGCGGTCGCGTTCCCAGTCGCGCCGGGCCTCACGGCGGTCGCGCTCCCAGTCACGGCGGTCCTGGCGCCACTCGCGGCGATCCTCCCGCCATTCGCGGCGGTCACGGTGGTCGTTGTCAGCGAAGGCGGGGGCCACCGCGCCGAGCGCCAGCACAGAGGCCACGGCTCCGGCCATTACTCGATTGATGCGCATGTCAGACCTCTGCTTGGGTGGGTGGTGAGCCCATATTGCGCAACCGATCTGAACCGTTTCCGGCTGGAAACGCTTCCCGCTGCAGGACTGTGACGGAGTATTCAGGCCACGGCCAGCCTGCGCGGCTCCGGCCGGGCGCGGGCCGGAACCGGTTCCGGCTATAATTGGCGGTATTCCATTCCAGTCTGTGCCCGCTGCCGCAACGGGATGTTCCCGTGACGGGTCGGGCGCAGGGCCGCGCCTACGGAGACCGCATGTCCTCGCAATACATCTACACCATGAACCGCGTGTCCAAGGTGGTCCCGCCCAAGCGGCAGATCATCAAGGACATTTCCCTGTCCTTCTTCCCGGGCGCGAAGATCGGCCTGCTGGGCCTGAACGGCGCCGGCAAGTCCACCGTGCTGAAGATCATGGCCGGCGTGGACACCGATTTCGAGGGTGAAGCCCGTCCGCAGCCCGGCATCAAGGTCGGTTACCTGGCGCAGGAACCGGAACTGGACCCGAACAAGACCGTGCGCGAGTCGGTCGAGGAAGGCGTGGGCGAAGTGCTGCAGGCCCAGGCCGCGCTGGAAGCGGTGTATGCCGCCTATGCCGAGGAAGGCGCCGACTTCGACGCGCTGGCCAAGGAACAGGAGCGCCTGGAGGCGATCCTGGCCGCCGGCGACGCGCACACCCTGGAAAACCAGCTGGACGTGGCCGCCGATGCGCTGCGCCTGCCGCCGTGGGATGCCAAGATCGCCAACCTGTCCGGCGGTGAAAAGCGCCGCGTCGCACTGTGCCGCCTGCTGCTGCAGAAGCCGGACATGCTGCTGCTCGACGAACCGACCAACCACCTCGACGCCGAGTCGGTGGAATGGCTGGAACAGTTCCTGGCGCGCTATACCGGCACCGTGGTGGCCGTCACCCACGATCGCTACTTCCTGGACAACGCCGCCGAGTGGATCCTGGAACTGGACCGCGGCCGCGGCATTCCGTGGAAGGGCAACTACACCGAATGGCTGGTGCAGAAGGATGAGCGCCTGAAGCAGGAAGAGAACCAGGAAAAGGCCCGCCAGAAGGCGATCCAGAAGGAACTGGAGTGGTCGCGCCAGAACGCCAAGGGCGGCCGCTCCAAGGGCAAGGCCCGTCTGGCCCGCCTGGAAGAGCTGCAGTCGCAGGATTACCAGAAGCGCAACGAGACCAACGAAATCTTCATCCCGCCGGGCGAGCGCCTGGGCAACATGGTGATGGAGTTCAAGAACGTCTCCAAGAAGTTCGGCGACCGCCTGCTGATCGACAACCTGTCGATGCTGATTCCGCCGGGCGCGATCGTCGGCATCATCGGCCCGAACGGCGCCGGCAAGTCGACGCTGTTCAAGATGATCACCGGCCAGGAGAAGCCGGATTCGGGCGAGATCGTGATCGGCCCGACCGTGCAGCTGTCCTACGTGGACCAGAGCCGCGACAAGCTGGAAGGCAACCACAACGTCTTCCAGGAAATCGCCGGTGGCCTGGACATCCTCAACATCAACGGCATCGAGATCCAGTCGCGCGCCTACATCGGCCGCTTCAACTTCAAGGGCCAGGACCAGCAGAAGATGGTCGGCTCGCTGTCCGGTGGTGAGCGTGGCCGCCTGCACATGGCCAAGACCCTGCTGCAGGGCGGCAACGTGCTGCTGCTCGACGAACCGTCCAACGACCTGGACATCGAAACGCTGCGTGCGCTGGAAGACGCGCTGCTGGAGTTCCCGGGCAACACCTTCGTGATCTCGCACGACCGCTGGTTCCTGGACCGCATCGCCACGCACATCATCGCGTTCGAAGGCGACTCGCACGTGGAGTTCTTCCAGGGCAACTACCGCGAGTACGAGGAAGACAAGAAGCGCCGCATGGGCGACGATGCCGCGCCGAAGCGCCTGCGCTTCAAGGCGCTGAAGTAAGAAAGGAAGAACGGCCGCGCTCTGCGCGGCCGTTCTGCATTCGGGTAGGTCACGACCGTTGGTCGTGACACCTTATTGTTGCGAGACGCCCCATGTCCCTGTTCGAACGCCTGTTCCAGCTGCAGCAGCACGGCACCACCGTGCGCACCGAGCTGCTGGCCGGTGTCACCACCTTCCTGACGATGTCCTACATCGTCTTCGTCAACCCGGAAATCCTCGGCACCACCGGCATGGATGCAGGTGCGGTGTTCGTGGCCACCTGCCTGGCCGCTGCGCTGGGTTCGGCAGTGATGGCGCTGGCGGCCAACTTCCCGGTGGGCATGGCACCGGGCATGGGCCTGAACGCGTTCTTCGCCTTCACCGTGGTCGGTGCCGCTGGCCTGCCGTGGCAGCAGGCACTGGCTGCGGTGTTCATCTCCGGCCTGGTGTTCCTGGTGCTGTCGCTGACCGGTGTGCGGGCGTGGCTGGTGTCGGGCATCCCGGCCTCGCTGCGTTCGGCGATCGTGGCCGGCATCGGCCTGTTCCTGGCGATCATCGCGCTGCAGAAATCCGGCGTGATCGTCGGCAATGAAGACACGCTGGTGGCGCTGGGCCCGTTGAACACGGCGCCGCCGCTGCTGGCGCTGGCCGGCTTCCTGCTGATTGCCGTGCTGGAAGCGCGCCGTATCCGTGGCGCGATCCTGATCGGCATCCTGGCGGTGACCGGCGCGGGCTGGGCATTGGGCGACGTGCAGTACCAGGGCCTGGTCTCGCTGCCGCCGAGCCTGGCGCCGACCTTCCTGCAGCTGGACCTGCCGGGCCTGCTGCACCACAACGGTGGCGCGCCGATCGCCGTGTTGCTGCAGGTGGTGCTGGTGTTCGTGCTGGTGGAAGTGTTCGATGCCACCGGCACCCTGTATGGCGTGGTCGGTCGCGCCGGACTGCTGAAGCTGCCGGGCGCGCAGAAGCGTTTCGGCCGCGCGCTGCTGGCCGACAGCACGGCGATCGTGGCCGGTTCACTGCTGGGCACCAGCAGCACCACCGCGTTCGCTGAAAGCGCCTCGGGCGTGCAGGTGGGCGGCCGCACCGGCCTGACCGCACTGGTGGTGTCGGCGCTGTTCCTGGCCGCACTTCTGTTCTCGCCGCTGGCGGCGATGGTGCCCGGCTATGCCACCGCACCGGCGCTGCTGTTCGTGGCCGGCCTGATGCTGCGCGAACTGGTGGACGTGGACTGGAGCGACCTGACCGAATCGGTGCCGGCCGCCCTGTGTGCGCTGGCGATGCCGTTCACCTATTCGATTGCCAACGGCCTGGCGTTCGGCTTCATTGCGTATGCCGCGCTGAAGGCCGGCACCGGGCGCTGGCGCGAGGTGCATCCGGCGGTGTGGCTGGTGGCGGTGCTGTTCGCGCTGCGCTACGCGTTGGAATAATCGGGGCGCGATGCCGGCCAGCGGCCGGCACTACCAGGTGGTGATTCACCTGCCACCCGGGGCGCGATGCCGGCCAGCGGCCGGCACTACCGGGTGGTGATTCACCTGCCACCCGGAGGCGATGCCGGCCAGCGGCCGGCACTACCGGGTGGTGACTCACCTGCTACCCGGGGGCGATGCCGGCCAGCGGCCGGCACTACCGGGTGGTGATTCACCTGCCACCCGGGGGCGATGCCGGCCAGCGGCCGGCACTACCAGAGCACGCGGTGGCCAGCGGCCGGTACTATCTGGTGCGGGGTTCACCTTCCAGCCACGGTGCTCTGGGATGATGCGGGCATGCTTCGGCCTGGCCTTCCCACGGATCCGTCTTCGCCATTGCGCCGCCGGCTGCTGCGCGCGGCGTTGCTGGCGCCGCTGGCCGGTACGCTCGCCACCCTGCCCGGCTGCTCGCTGCCGGTGCGCGTCGATGGCACCTTCCTGCAACCGTGGCGCAGCCATCTGCAATGGGGCCTGGCCGACTGGCAACGCTCGTTGAAGCTGGCCCATGCGCTGGGGTGCCGGCAGCTGGTGCTGCAATGGACCGGCATCGTCGGTGGCAGCGATGGCGACTGGTCACTGCCCGACGGCAGCCTGCTGCAGCTGTTCACTGCGGCCCGCGAGAATGACCTCCGCATCCGCGTCGGCCTGCCCTTCCAGCAACGATGGTGGCAGGCCATCGGCGCCGACGACGCCACGCTGCAGGCGTTCCTGGCCGACAGCCTGGCGCACGCGCGCAGCTGGTTGGCACAGGCGCCGTGGGCGCAGCAGCCGGCCTTCGGCGGGTGGTACCTGCCCTACGAACTGGAGCAGTTCCACTGGGCCAGTCCGGCCCGCCAGCAATGGTTGGCGCAGTGGCTGCGCGGGCTGGTGCAGGCCGCCAGCGCGCGCGGCGGTGACTGTGCGATCTCCTGCTACTTCAGCCGCCTGCAGTCCGATGGCAACCTGGTCACGCTATGGCAGGCGGTACTGGCCCAGGCCACGCTGCGGCCGATGGTGCAGGACGGGGTGGGTGTGGCCGGCGCCGGCAACGTGCAGCAGCTGCAACCCCTGCTCGACCATTTCCAGGCACAGGACATCGGTTTCGATGCGATCGTCGAACTGTTCCGCGAACTGCCCGGCGGCCCGGCCGACGGTAGCGGGTTCAAGGGCGAAACCGCAGATGCCGCACGCATCCAGCGGCAGCTGGCGTGGGCACGCGGCAGTGGCGCACAGCACGTGCTGGTCTATGCGCTGGAGCCCTGGCTGACCCAGGACACGCCGCAGGCGGCGGCGCTGCGGCGACGCTGGGGGCTGGCTCAGTAGTACAGGATGGCGGTGGCGAACAGGCCCTTGGCGCGCTGCGTATCTCCGCCGCCGATCGCGAAGCGGTACTGCACGGTCAGGTCGAGGTAGGAACGCGGGGTGTTGTAGTGGTCCTCGCGGAACCAGTAGCGCACGCCCACGCCCGGTCCTGCGCCGAGTGACCAGCTGCGCTGCGTATCGTTGAGCGCGAACGACTGCGCCGGGAACAGCGGGTAACGGATGTCGCGCACCCGCGAGCGCTGGTCCAGCCAGTCCGCCCCCACCACCACATACGGCGTGACCACCCAGTGGGTCTGCCCGGCACCAAAGCGGAAGCTGCGGCCGGCGCGCAGTTCAGCGGCCGCGAACCACTGCTCGCGATGCAACCGCCCGTGGGCATCGCCGATCCGCCGCACCGGCGTGCCGTTGGCATCCAGTGCATCGAGGGTGAAATGCGCGCTGTTGTCGTCCCAGGTGTAACCGCCCTGCGCGTAGCCGCTGACCATCCACCACTGGTTGACGTCGGTGCGCAGGTCGGTGCCGTGGTAATAGCCGTAGGTCAGGTAGGACATCCAGCCGCCAGAACCGCTGGCCAGGCGGTAGCGGGCCAGCGTGCTGGCTTCCAGTGGCGGGTTCCGGGCCAGCTGCAGGCGGCACTGCACGGCCGCCGATGCCGGATAGACATCACCCGAACGGGTGGCACTGCCGAGGAACTGGCGACGCTCGATGCCGGCGCTCAGGCCGGTCTGGCCGAAGGCGTAGCGCAGGCCGAACGAGGCGATGGTGGACGGCCAGCCGGTGGTGGAACGCGAGCGGCTGAGCCGTTCGGCGCGTGCGCGTGCATCGGGCGTCGATTCGCCGGTGCACGGGTCCACCGCGCGGATCGATTCATAGGTGCCGCCCTGGTCGTACAGCGTGTTGAGCAGGCGCGCGTAGAGTTCCAGCGTGCCATGGGCATCGTTGAAGGCCGGCGGTCGCCAGAACGCCTCGAGCGTGCTGAACACCGAATCGCCCGGCGTGCTGATCGCGGCGCCGCCGACATTGGTCGCCGCCTGGCGCGCACCGCGGAAACCCGCCGAGGCGATCACGCCCCACTCGCGCGAGTAACTGGCGATGGCACTGCGCACGTTGTAGCGCTGGCGCTCATCCAGCGGCAGCTCGCCGGCATCGGCACGATCAATGGCCGTCCGCAGCAGCGTCACCGCCTGCGGGTGATCGCCGCTGGCCGCGCTGGCGTAGGCCTGGTCAAGCACCACGCTCTTCGGTGCCCTGCCGGTGGCCTCGGCGGCACGGAAGTCGGCCAGTGCGCGCGCCGGTTCGTGGGCCTTCTGGTTGAGGTAGCCGCGCTGCATCAGCAGCCCGGCATCATCAGGGCGTTGCGCCAGTGCCGCGTCCAGGCGCAGCCGTGCTTCGTCCTGCTGGCTGCGGTTGCCTGCCGCCAGCGTGGTGGTCAGCAGCCCCTGCAGGCTCGCGTCCTCCGGTGCGAGCTGCACGGCCTGCCGCGCCTCGCCGATGGCCTCGGCGTAGTCCTGCCGCGCGTAGGCCGCATACGCGCGCTGTGCGGCACCACCGTCGCCCTGCAGGTCGACCGGCATCAGCGTGCAGGCATCACCGGTGTCAGCAGGCGGGCAGTGCTGGAACGGCGCCGGATACGCCTGCGCACTCAAACCCGCAGGTGCACGACTGGACCGGATCGCCTTGGCGCGCTGTTCGATGCCCTGCTGCAGAAGCTGCTGCGCGCGTGCGTCGCCCGCATCCGTGGGCGACGCCGCCTGCAGTGGCGCCAGCAGTGCAGCCGCACGTGTGCGGTCCCCAGCGGCCAGGGCCGCATCCACGGCCAGCAGGCGCACGTTGCGCTGCTGCATGGTTGACCCCGGCGCGGCGAGCGCGGCGTCGAAGTCTTCATTGGCCAGCAGGGTCTTGCCCTGGCGCTGGCGCAGATAACCGCGCATCACCCGGGCATTGAGATCCCCGCCGTCGGCCTGCAGTGCCTGGTCGGCGCTGCGCTCGGCGTCGGCCAGCTGCCCCTGCTGCAGCTGCGCGGTGATCAACAGCCACCGGTACGAAGCAACATCCGGCGCCAGTTCGACGGCAGCACGTGCCTGCGCAACGGCCGCGGCATCATCCTGCGTGGACAGCGACCGATACGCCTGCTGGGCCTGCAGCAGCGCGCGCTGGCGGGCCAGCGCCACGCGCCGGGCGCGCAGTTCCTCGACGTTCGGTGCGCCCAGCTGCAGCGCCGTGCCGATGGCCGCGTCGGCCAGTTCGGCCTGTTGCTGCGCTTCCAGCGCCGCCACCCACAGCATCGCCCAGGCGCCCTGCTTCGGCTGCTGGCGGAAGGCCTGCTCGGCCTTGCTGGCCGCTTCCCCCATGCGCCCGGCGTCATAGGCGGCATAGGCCTCGGTGGCCAGCGTGTAGGCCTGCTGCCTGGCGCGGTCTGCGCCGCTGCCGGCCGCACGCGGTGGGGAGGATGCGCGCGTGCCCCTGGCATCCGGGGGCGTGCTGCGTGCAGCGGTGGCAGCGGCCAACGCCGGCAAGGCCGGATCCTTCAACCCCGCATCCAGTGCACGGCGCGCCTGCTGCTGCGCCTCCGCCGGCCGGCCCAGTTTCTGCAGCGCGTAGATCTGCAGCAGGCGCAGCCGCACCACGTCCGGGCGCAGCCGGATCGCTTCGGTGGACTGCTGGTAAGCCGCTTGATAGTCGCCGCGCTCGTAAGCGGCGAAGGCCTGCTCGGCGACGCGGTATGCAGCGCCGGACAGCGGCAGGGCCGCATCGGCCTGTGCCAGTACCGGCGTGGCGGCGGTGGCCAGTGCCACGGCAATGACGGTGGACAGCAGCGTGGTCTTCATGCCGGCAAGGCTCCGGGAGGCGGCGACTGCAGCACGGCCGCACGCCGGCGCTGCTCCTGCATGGCCTGGGCGACGGCGTCCTCGGTGGTGACGCCCTGCTTGACCAGGTAATCGCCGATGCGGCCATCGCGCTGCGGCTTGTAGGCATCCAGTGCGATCTCGAAGCGCGCGTGGTCGATCAGGCGCATCTCCACCAGCAGGTCCCCGAGCAGCGGCACGTTGTCCAGCTGCCAGTCCCGGTCACTGCCGATCAGGCGCAGCCCTGCGTTGATCTCGCTCTCGCGGGCGATGCTCTGTTCGATGTGGTCGCTGCGGGTTTCCTGCTTGAGCAGCGCCAGTGCCTCCTCGGGCAGCGGGCTGGCCACGGCCAGACGCAGGGTCCCCGGCTGCCGCGGCGGCAATGGCAGCATGCGCCATTGCACGCAGGCGTCGGCGCTGACCGGGAACGGGCCGGCCCGCAGGTAATCCACGTCGATCACCGCACGTGGCAGGTCGCCCTGGAAGGCAATCGCCTCGGCCAGGGTCTCATCATCCAGCCACCCCTGGGTGAGCAGGATGCGCCCCAGCGGCTGCTGCCGGCCGTCCTGCTGCTGCTCCAGTGCCTGCTGCAGGCGCTCCGGCTCCACCGCCTGCCAGGTGGTCAACAGTTCGCCGAGCTGCTTGCGCGTCTGCACCAGCTGCGCCGCATCCGGGAAGTCGTGCATGGTCTTGTCCCAGACCATGCGCTTGCCGAACAGCAGGTAGGCCAGGAACACCTTCCACGCGCGGGCGGTGGCCATGAAGTTGATCATGTTGCCGACCACCATCCGCGGGATCGACATCAGGGCATGCTCCCAGCCGTACAGCCGGTTGACGAAGTAGAAGCGCTGCACGACGCGGGTGGCCAGCGCTGCGGTGGTCAGCAGCGCCACCGTCATCTGCCAGGTGCCGGCCTGGAACACGCTGGGAAACTGCATCGTCCAGACCCCGGTCATCTTCAACAGCCAGAACAGCAGCAGCTGCAGGAAGATGAGGTAGGCAATGATGCTGACAAACGAGGTGATGATGCCCTTGCGGTCGCGCGCCAGCAGGTACTTGGTGGCCAGCGAGCCTCGCCAGCCCAGCGACTCCCAGCTCTGCAGGCCGATGCCCAGCACCCAGCGCGCCTTCTGCCGGTAGGAGGCGCGGAAATTGTCGGGGAAGTATTCGCGCACGCACAGGGCCATCTGCTGGGTGCGCTCGCGCACCGGCCCCCAGCCGAACCATGAGGGGCGGCGCACGCGGAACTGCACCGGGAAGCGGGCGAAGATCGACTGCATGCCCATGGCTGCCAGCCGCGCACCCACGTCGTAATCCTCGGTGAGGCTGTCGGTGTTGAAGGGCTGGTTGTCGGTCTGCGCACTCAGGGCCAGCAACGCGCGCCGCGAGAAGCAGGTACCGACGCCGGCCGACGGCACCATGCCCGAAACGCTCTCGCGCACCACCAGGTCCTTGGCGTGCCATTCGGCGAACTCGTCCATGTAGACCCCGGCCACCAGTTCGTACCACTCGCGGTCCAGCGAGGTCACCGGCAACTGGATCATGTCCTTGCGTGGCAGCAGGTAGTTGTAGAACCGCAGCTCCATCGGGTGCAGCACGTCCTCGCTGTCGTGCAGGATCACCCCGGCGAACTCGATGTCGTGGCGCTTCTCGTAATCGAAGATCGCCAGGATCAGCCAGTTCAGGCAGTCGGCCTTGCTGGTCGGCCCGTCGTGCGGTACTTCCACGCGGCGCAGGCGCTTGTAGCGGCGACGCATGCGCTCGACCTCATCGATGGTCTGCTGGTCGTTGGGATAGGTGCCGACGAACACGACGTACTCGCGGTAATCGAGCACGTTGATCATGTTCTCCACCATCTGCGCGATGACGTCGTACTCCATCCACGCCGGCACCATGATCGCCAGCGGCTGCTGCGGGCGCTGCAGCAGGTCGTCCTGGGTCAGCGGCCGATATGCGTCGCGGCGCTTGATGGTCAATGCCCGCCAGCTCTCGCGCACCCAGTACCAGACGTCGATGAACAGGTCATCGAGGCTGGAGATCAGGATCAGCACGGCCACCGCCGCCGCCGTGGTTTCCAGGGCGGCGTAGTAGTTGGCCAGCTGGATGTTCCAGAACAGACCGTCCACGGTGGATCAGTGCCCTGCGTTGGCGGACTTGCGGCGGCGCACCTGGGTGACGCGGGCGGCCAGCAGCGCGAACACGATCACGCCGACCAGCAGCAGCAACCAGACCATGTGCCGTTCCCACTTCGATTGCGGGTTGCCGTCCTGCGCGACACGCGTGCCATAGGGATCCTGGCGGTCGAATTCGCGCACGGCGTCACTGCCGTCGAGCACGGCCAGGTCGCCCTTCAGCAGCCGGAACGGTGCGCCGAACGACGGTGCCTGTGCGCCCAGGTCGCTGTACAGCACGCCCAGCTGGCCGCCGGAGGTGCCCACCTGCACCACGGCGGCGCGATCCAGGCCGCTGACATCCAGCAACGGCTGCGACGTGCCACCGACCCGCAGGTGGCCGTCCTTCAGGCCGGCCACATCAACCCCGGCCGGCGCCACGGCGAAGGCCAGCCACGGCGCACCCGGGCTGACGGCGGCACCGGCGTCGACCACCTTCAGTTCCGACGCTTCCGGCGAGGCGCCCACTGCACTGGCCACGGCGATGACCTTGCCCAGCGAGGCCGGCGCGTCCTGCAGCCACGCGCCGGGCACGAACACCTGGTTACCGCGCGACAGCTGGCTGCTGGCACCGACGAAATCATTGCCCAGCGATCGCTTGGCCAGGGTCAGATGGCTGCTGGGCAGGATCGAGACCGGATAGCCCGTGGCCGGATCGTGGCAGTAGGGACGCGCCGGCTGGCGCAGGAAGCTGACGCGGATCTCGTTGCGTGCCGACAGCGCGTAGGCCGGCACCTTGGCCACCAGGCGTTGCGGCTGGCCGTTGGCCGACAGCACCTTGCCGCCCAGCAGGTAATCGTTGAGGTAGATCGTGGCGACCGCGCCCTGCCCGGCCGCGTTGGGGGCCGCCGAGACATCGATCACCACCTGCTCGGGCAGGCGGCCATCGGCCGACAGTGCGCCGAGGTCGAAGCTGGCGCTGCGGTCGGCGCGGGTCACCACATCCATGGTGCCGGCGATGTTGCCGAGCCGGCTCAGCAGCACCTGGTCGCCGTCCAGTTTGGGCGTGCCCGCTGCGCTGACCTGCAGGCTGCGGCCCAGTGCATAGCTGCGCCACTGCTCGGCGAGCAGCCCGGCGACCTTGCCCGCCGCCGCCGGATCGACCACCAGCGTCGGACGCCCGGCAACGGCCACCACGCCGACCGAGGCAGTGGCTGCGGGCTTTTCCAGGCCCGCCATGCCACCCGCGCGCCACGCGGCGAACGCGCTGCCTGCATCCGCACCGGCTGCGCCGACCTGCGCGCCCAGCGCATCCAGCGCCGCGCGCACGCCGGCGCGCAGTGCATCGCTGCCGATCATCACATCGGCAGCCAACGGCCCGCTGTCGCGCAATGTCAGCAGCGCGCCTACTTCGGCCAGATCCCTGATCGCATGCGCGCGCTCACCCGTGGCCAGCGCGGCGTAGGCCGGCACGCCCTGCAGGCTGGCCGGGATGCTGATACCGGCCAGGTCGACGCTGTCACCGATCGTGGGCAGGGCCACCACCTGCACCTGCTTGCCGCCGGCCTGCAACGCGGTACCGATGCGCCAGGCCGCATCGTAGGCCGGTGCCTGCAGCGCCTTGCCATCCACCAGCAGGCGCACCCGCGGTGGCAGCGCCCCCCAGGCCTTGGCCACGGTATCCACGGCGCGGCCGTCGAAGCGGTAGCTGAAACGCGAGTCCGGCGACAGCCGCAGCACGTTGGCCGGCGCGCTCTGGTCGGCGCACTGGTAATCGGACACGATCGACCACCAGCCGATGCCGACGCGCACGAAGCCGCTCTGGCGGGGTTCGCCGTCGATGGCCAGCAACTGGCTGGCATCGCCCTGCGCATCGGTGATCGAACGCGCCGCGATCGGGTCGCCATCGACCGACCACAACCCCGAGGTGCGCCCGGCGTGGCCGCGTACATAGCGCCCATCCAGCTGCAGCTGCGCGTCACGGGTGGCGACTCCGGCCGGCACCGGCAGGTAGACCTCGCGCTGGCTTTCCTGCCCGCTCAGCACCAGTGGCTGGCGGAAACCGAGTTCGCGCAGGGTCATCTGCCGGTTCACCGTGCTGTCGCTGCTCCATTCGGTGAACTGGCCGGCGACGGTGTCAGCGGCATGGGCAGTACCGACCACGCCCGACAGGACGAACGCAGCGGCGGAGGCAAACAGGGGGGAGCGGCCGGTCGGGGTCATGGCGTCACTTCATGCGGAAGGGGCTGGGCGGCACCGCCACTGCGGAGACCGGGCGTGAACTCGGGAAGGGGCATGCCGCGCAGCGCGGCGACGATGCGCGCGCTGGCGCGGCCATCACCGTAGGGACTGGCATCGGGGTCGAAGCGGGTCGGCTGCGGTGGCTGGGCCAGTGCCGCATTGACGCCCGCGACGATGCGCGAGGGCGTGGTGCCGACCAGCGTCACCACACCGGCCTCGACCGCCTCGGGGCGCTCGGTGACGTCGCGCATCACCAGCACCGGCTTGGCCAGGGCCGGCGCTTCCTCCTGCACGCCACCGGAGTCGGTGAGGATGACGTCGGCGCGCTGCATCAGGCGCACGAAGCGCAGGTAATCCTGCGGCGGCACCAGGTGCACGTTGTCGAGCGTGCCGAGGTGGGCATTGACCGGTCCCTGCACGTTCGGATTGAGGTGCACCGGGTACAGCACCTGCAGGTCCGGCCGCCGGGCCAGTTCGGCCAGCGCACGGCAGATGTCCTCGAAGCCCTGGCCGAAGCTCTCGCGGCGATGGCCGGTGACCAGCAGCAGGCGGCGCCCGGGGTCGAGCATGTGGAAGGGTTCGTCGGCCCGGGCACGCAGTGCCGGATCAGCATCCAGGCGCTGCACGGTCTGCTGCAGGGCATCGATGACGGTGTTGCCGGTGACCAGGACCTGCCCACCCAGGTGTTCACGGGCCAGGTTGGCACGCGAGCCCGGGGTGGGCGCATACAGCTGCTGGGCGACCACATCGATCACCCGCCGGTTCATCTCCTCCGGCCAGGGCCGGTGGATGTCGCCGGTGCGCAGGCCGGCCTCGACATGGCCGATCGGGATGCGGTGGTGGAACGCGGCCAGGGCGGCGGTCATCGCCGTGGTGGTATCGCCGTGCACCAGCACGTAGTCGGGGCGGACCTGCGTGTAGAGCGCATCGAGCCGCTCGAGCAGCCGGGCGCACAGGCCATTGAGGGTCTGGTTGGGCACCATGACGTCGAGGTCATGGTCGGCGGTGATCTCGAACAGCGACATCACCTGGTCGAGCATCGCGCGGTGCTGGCCGGTGATGCAGACCACCGATTCGATGTCCGCGGCCTGGGCCAGGGCGCGCACCAGCGGCCCCATCTTGATTGCTTCCGGTCGGGTGCCGAACACCGACAGGACCTTCACCGGGGTGCTCCGGAAGGACGGTGCTGGAGAATGCCAGGAGCTGTAGCCACGTCTGGATCCTTTCGGCGTTACCGTCCAATGCCCGCAGGCAGGAGACGGTCACCTCATGAGGAAACTCCAAAATCGCGACGTACATCACATTCGATTGATGGTACGTGCGTCGTGGCACTGATCTTCATCGTTGGAAGATCAAGACGCAGTCAACGCCGCCCGTGAGCCGGGCGACGTTGCGGTGGAACGCAGCAAGGGCAGCCGCCGGGGCGGCCTTACTCGTACTGGATGGTGAACGTGGCCTGGCCGTTTGCGACACCAGCACCGACCGTGCCAGCCTGGGTCTGCACGTAGCGCGCGCGCAGCGGCAGCGCCATGACGCTGGTCCCCGGCGCCGTGGTGCCGACGTTGATGGTCTGGCCGAAGCGCACTTCGCGCTCGGTGGTGCCATCGCGCTGGACCATCTGGATGCCGATGCGGGTCGCGCTGTTGGCAGCCGCGCTGAGCTTCAGCACGCCCGGCATGTTCGAGCTGTCCTGGTCGGCATCGAGGCGGATGCCGATCTTGCTCTGGTAGGCGGCGACATTGCTGCCCTGGCAGTTCAGCCGGATCTCGAAATCGCGGTCGACGGCCCTGGAACCGACACCGGTGAAGGTGGTGTTGGGCACGCTGCCGAAGTCGACGGCGATGTTGCGGCTGCCGGCCTGCACTTCGCAGGTCGGGCTGACCACGGTGGTGCCCGAGCCCTTGAAGGTGGAGGTCAGCACCGGGCGACCGGCGCCATCACCGTCGAAGTAATACGTGGTGAAGCGACCGTTCGGTGCGATCACGCCCGAGCCGGTCTGTGCCGCTGTCTTGATCAGCTGGATGCGGAACGTGCCTCCCACCAGCGAGATGGTGCTGTTGCTGGCGAAGTTGATGGTGTGCGGATAGTAGGTCTGGATCGCGCCGGAGTCGCGGTACAGGCGGATGCCCACGCCCGCCACATCGGTTTCATAGACGTTCGAGAACCCGGCCACCGGACGCTTCTGCGCGGCATTGACGTACTCACCGATCGAACGCCCGCCGGACCAGTCGCAGCGCGCCACGCTGTTCTGCTGGTTGATCGGCTCGCTGATCTCCTTGATCACGCCGCCGACCGGCGTGCTGGGCAGGATCACGATCTGCCCCATGTCCATGGTTACGTCCTGGGCCACGAACCAGCTGTTCTGGATGCGGCACGATGCACTGGCCTGCTGCGCCAGCAGCACGCCCCCCATCACGGTCAAGGCGGCCAGCAGCGTGCGGCCACGGGAAGAGATCATCGGCATGCTGCCTCCAGCGGGATGAAGCCGGTCTTGGACGCATCGGCGCCCGCCGGAACCTGGTAATCGATGGTGCAGCGCTGCTCGGCACCGGCGCCCCACTCCACCAGCAGGCGGCCCTGGTTCTTTTCACTGCGCACGTACAGGCGACCGCCCTGGCTGACCATGCCCACCGGCTGGCCCTGCTCGTCCTTGACCTGCGCACCGAACGGCATGCTGCGGCCATCCGGGTTGCGTACCTGGATCAGCAGCGCGTTGCCCTTGCGGGTATCGAAGCGCAGGTAGCTGATGGCGCCGGCAAACGGTGCGATCGACTGGCTGGTGCTTTCCAGTTCGACGTCGTGGGCCATGCCCTGCGGGTCGAGGGTGACGGTGTTGAGGCGGTACGGCGACACGTACGGCACCACCGCATAGCCGCGGCCATCGACGCGCAGGCCCGGGGCATTGCTGACGATCGCATCGCGCGCGCCCGGTGCTTCGACCAGCACCATGGTGTCGCCCCGCTGCGGGGTGAAGGTGAAGCCACCCGGATGCACGACCACGCTGCCGTTGGCACCGACCGACGCCTGGCGGAAATCACGCGAGTGGCTGTAGGTGGCGTTCAACGCGGAGTAGCGGCTGCGGTACTCGGCATTGCCGACCGCGGTGGTGCCACCCTCGCGGGAATCGGACAGGGCCACGCCGTAGCTGAAGTTGTTGTCGACGCCGGCCGAACCGGTGATGCCGACGCGGCTGTTGTCGTAGCCACCACGATCGCGCATGCCCAGATCGGCGCTGAACGACACCGGGTGGGTACCCCGGCCCAGCGGCACGCTCATCGACAGCAGGTACTGGGTATCGGAACGGCCGAGCACGCCCTCTTCGGTGCGCAGCGCCGAGAAGCCGTAGTTCACCGAACGCCAGGCGTTGTTGTAGCCCACCTGGTACTGCTTGGAGGTGCCGGAACGGTCGTAGAAGTCACGCACCGAACCGGTCACGTACAGCGCACCACCACGGCGGCCGAGCGGCTGGTTCAGGGTGACCTGGAACTGGCTGCGCTGGCGGCCACGGGTGGTCGGATCGATGCCGCGCGCGTCCGAATCACGGCCATACAGGGCGTCCTGCAGGCTGTAGAAGCCTTCGGTCGAGTACCGGTAGGCGGCCAGGGTCAGGTTGGTGCCGGTCTCGCCGATCATGTTGCTGTAGCTCAGCCGCACGCTGGCGCCGGTGTGGCTGCCGTAGTGGTCGAACGAGGTACGCGCATGGGTGACGTCGGCAGCGAACGCGCCGACCCGGGTCGACAGGCCGACACCGTACAGCAGCGACAGGTAGCCATCGCTCAGCGCGCTGCCGCCGTACAGGGTCAGCTGGTTGCCGATGCCGCGCTGGTAGGTGCCCTGCACCAGCCACGGCTCGTCGGCCAGCAGCTTGTTGCGCACCTGGCCGGCGGTCAGCGAGTAGCGCGACACGCCCTCACGCAGCATCTGCGGCACCGAGCCGAACGGCACCTTGAATTCGCGGCGGCGGCCATCGGCCTCGATCACGCTCACTTCCAGGTCGCCGCCGTAGCCGGTCGGGTACAGGTCGTCGATGACGAAGCTGCCCGGCGAGACGGTGGAGGAGTAGATCAGCTGCTGGTTCTGGCGCACTTCGATGCGCGCATTGGTCTCGGCGATGCCGCGCACCACCGGCGCGTAGCCGCGCAGCGAATCGGGCAGCATGCGGTCGTCGCTGGCCAGGCTGGCACCGCGGTAGCCGATCGAGTCGAACAGCTCGCCCGTGGTGTAGGCCTCACCGATGGTGAGCATGCCGCGCACCTGCGGGATGCCGCGCTGTGCGTAGGTGGCGATGCTCTGCCAATGGCGGCCGTCACCCTCGGACCAGGTCAGGTTGGAATCGTGGCGGAACTGCCAGCCGCCCAGGTTCAGGCCGGCATTGAGGCCGAGATAGGCACTGCGGTTGCGCTGGCCACCTTCGACGCGGCTGTTGCTGTCGATGGCATTGAAGCTGTAGCCGACGAAGCCGGCATTGATGCCGCGGTCCCACAGCGCCGGGTTGACGTAGCCGCGCGCCTCACGGCGCAGGAACACCTGCGGAATGCTGAGGTCGTAGCGCAGGTTGCCGCTGTCATAGACACCGTAGGCGTTGGCCATGCGCTGCTGCACCGGCACGCAGCTGGTGGTGTCGGTCGGCAGCGTCGGGTCCTGCTGCAGCAGCACGGCCTCGCTGTCCACGCCCATTTCTTCCAGCATCGGCAGCGGCAGGCACGCGTCCACGCGCCCCTGTGCATCGGCCTTGAACTGAAGGTCGCGGCGGCCCTGCCAGGCGCCGTTGACGTAGACATCGACGCGGTAATTGCCGGCCACCATCGGGTTGCCGTTGCTGAAGGCGGCCAGGTCGACCTGCTTGGCCTGGCCGGACAGGAAGCTGGAATTGAACTGGGCCGATTCCGGTGCACGCGCAGTGGCCGCACCGCTCTGCGCCATCAGCGCCTGTTCGCCGAGATTGGCCGGTGCCGCCAACGCCCATCCTGGGCAGGCCGCGCCAACAACCAACAGGCAAAGCGCCTGATGGATCGACAATGTCAATCTGTTTCCGATCACACTGACATTCCTTCAATTCGCCGCACGGCGGCGGTGGCGGGATGCGCAGGCCCATGGCCGGCGCGGCGCGTTCAGCCCCCGGTGCTGTCGAGGCGGACGGTGTGCTCGACCCGGCCGCCGTAATCATTGATGGTGATGAAGCGCACCTGCTGCGTGCCCGCCGGTGCGGCGAACTCCAGGCTCTGCTTCGGCGCGACCATCGCGCCCTTGTCCTCGACCGCCTTTTCACTGCTGCCGGTCACGGCATGGACTTCGGCCAGGGTGACGTGGAAGGGGCTCGGGTTGTCCACCCGCAGGCGGTCGCCGGCGCGGGTCCAGCGCAGCGCTGCCGGTGCGTCGTTGGCGACGCCCTTCAGCCCCTGCGGACGGTAGAAAAGCTTCAGTCGCGAACGGAACGCGACCTGCAGGTAATTCTGGTCGCCGCTGTCGGCGTTGTCCGGCGACGGCGGTACGTCCAGCACGTTGAGCCAGAACACGGTCTCGCGATCGGTCGGCAGCTGCGCGCCGGAGAAGATCAGGCGCAGCGCCTGGCTGCGGCCCGGTTCGACGCGCGCGATCGGCGGCGTCAGCACGAACGGGGCATCACTGGTGTCGGCGGTCTGGTTGGCGTCGCCACTGTCGATCCAGGCCTGGACCAGTGCGGGCGAGTCGCCCACGTTGTCCACCTGCACGGTGACTTCGCGCGCCTGCGCCGGGTAGATCACCCGCGTGCCATTGACCACCACGCCGGCCAGTGCGTTCTGGCAGAAGGGCAGCGTGAACGCTGCCAGCAGCAGCGCCCGGGGAAAGAGTGCTTTCATCGGAAGTACTACGCTCGAGGGGTGTGGCCAGGGGCCGCGGAACACCGGCCGGCGCGAACGCCGGCCAGTGCGGGCACGACTGCGATCAGTTGTAGATGATCGTGTACTTGACGCTGCTGGTGACGTCGCCCGGGGTGGCGGCGGCAGTGGCGTAGTACTCAGCGTAGTAGTTCAGGTCGGCCGAGCCGTCGGTGCCGACGGTGACCCACTGCGAGTTGGTCTGGGCCAGGCCAGCGCCAGCAGCCTTGATCGGCAGGAACTGGTTGTTCGAGCCCAGCAGCTGCAGCTGCACGTTGGTGGCGGCGTTGGCCGACGCCTGGTTGACCAGACGGCCGCTGTTGAAGTCAACGGTCGAACCCGGCTCGAAGTAGGTGGCGACGTTGCCGGCGCTGCACTTGGTCAGGTTGATGGCGAACGGGGTACGGCCCGCAACGGCACCGGCGGTGGCCAGGGTGTTCTTGGACACGGTCGGCAGGGTCACGGCGAAGTCCTTGCCGCCCGGGGTCGAGATGGTGCAGGTCTTGTCGGTCACCTTGCCATTGAAGGTGATGGTGCCGTCGGCGGCGTTGGCGGCCAGCGGAGCGGCGGCCAGCATCAGAGCGGCAATGAGGTTGATCTTGTGCATTCGCTTTTACCTAACCCTACTGAAGAGATGAGAAGTAGAGGAGGAAGCAAGGAGCACTGCCGGGCTAACAAGACCCATCCTTGCGTCTCACCTGTGGCCGGACTCGGACGTACCTCTCCCTGAATCCGTGACGCAAGTATATGCGCAACTGTGATGAAAGTCTCACTATTTTTCTGAACGACGATTTATTGACGCTCCAAATGTGACGTGATAGGCGAAATCGCGTCCCTGGGCGCGCGGGAGAATTGACGCAGCCATGGGCGGGGCACAAGCGACCGTAAATGACGCAATGGCTGACGCGTTCGGCATGCGCGAAAACAGGCTTTTTTCAGGCGGAAATCGCTTTGTTTGATGCGCATCACTCTTTCTTGGTGATGGCCCTAGCAGATTCGGAATCGTCCTATTAAAGGCTGATCGAACCTGTCGCTAACTAGGACACACCGAACCAGAGAACGTGTCATGAGGAACTCCATTCTGCTGTGCGTGGCCCTGATGTCCGTCAGTGCGCTGGCCCAGGCCAGCAGTGGCAGCATCCGTTTCAGCGGCCGCATCGCCGAGCCGGGCTGCACGACGAACCTGTCCCAGGGTGAGCTGAGCCTGGCCGCGTGCCCGCCATCGGCCAAGGGCTCGACGGTGGCCGTGACGGCGCTGGCCGATGGCCAGGCCGCGACGCTGCGCGATGGCAAGCGCCAGGGCCAGAAGCTGTCGGTGTCGGCCAGCGCGATGCGCGCCGGCGATATCGCCTTCTCCGAACGTTACAGCGTGCAGGCCGCCAAGCAGCAGCCGCTGCAGGGCGCCTACCTGGTGGTGGTCGACTACCTGTAAGCGCCGTTGAGGGCCGGCGGCGTTACGCCGGCTGAGGCAGCTCGAAGACCTGGCGCAGGTAGGCCAGGTAACCCGGGTCGTCGCACATGCTCTTGCCCGGCGAATCGCTGAGCTTGGCCACCGGCTGGCCATTGCAGCGGACCATCTTGATGACGATGTTGAGCGGCGTCGGCCCCAGATCATTGGTCAGGTGCGTGCCGACGCCGAACGCGACCTGGCAGCGCCCGCGGAAGTAATCGTACAGGCGCATCACCTTGGCAATGTCCAGCCCGTCGCTGAACACCAGCACCTTGCTGCGCGGATCAACCCGGCGCTGCTGGAAGTGCGCCAGCATGCGGTCGCCCCAGTCGAACGGATCGCCGGAGTCGTGGCGCACGCCGTCGAACAGCTTGCAGAAATACATGTCGAAATCGCGCAGGAACGCGTCCAGGCCCACCACGTCGGACAGCGCGATGCCGAGGTCGCCACGGTATTCGCGCGCCCACGATTCCAGCGCCGCCACCTGCGAATCCCGCAGGCGCGGGCCCAGTGCCTGGAATGCCTGCAGGTACTCGTGCGCCATGGTGCCGTGCGGGGTCATGCCGTACAGGCGGGCGAAGTGCACGTTGCTGGTGCCGACCAGCTGCGGGCCGAGGGCGTCGCGCAGCAGCGGCAGCAGGCGGGCATGCCAGTCACGCGAGTAGCGGCGGCGGCTGCCATAGTCGGCAATGCGGCACTGCTCGAAGCCGGGGGTATCGCGCAGCAGCGCGGCCTTGGCCTGCAGGCGGCGCTCACCTTCGGCGAAGTCGGCCGTGGTGGTGTTGCGGAACCACACTTCGTTGATGATCGCCAGCAGCGGCACTTCGAACAGGATGGTGTGCAGCCACGGGCCGGTGATGTCCAGCTCGATCTCGCCAGGCACGGCCGTCGACGCGCGCAGCTGGATGTACTTGCGGTCCAGATGGAACAGGCCGAGGAAATCGGCGAAGTCCGGCTTCACGAAGCGCAGGCCGCGCATGTAGTCCAGTTCCGCGTCGCTGAAACGCAGGCTGCACAGGTGGTCGATTTCTTCGTCGATCTGGTCGATGTAACGGGCCAGGTCGATGCCGGGGGTGCGGCACTTGAACCGGTACTGCACCTGGGCGCCGGGGTGCTGGTGGAGCACCGCCTGCATCATGGTGAACTTGTACAGATCGGTGTCGAGCAGGGACTGGATGATAGGCATGGGGCGGATTATGCGCCCGGCGGAGTGAACCGTGGGCGCGCCCGCCTTCCGTAGGGCCGAGCCACGCTCGGCTGGAGCGTTGCCTGAGCCGCGCGTGGGCCCGGTGCTACAGCGACCTGCGCAGCAGGCGCGGCACCAGCATCAGCGCGTGTGCCCAGATCGCGGCCCACACCGCAGCCCGCACCGGCAGCGAACGCTGCCCGGCTTCGAACTTCTGGAAATAGCGCCACAGCCCCCTGTGCTTGTGCCACTCCACGAAGAACGGCCGCGAGCGGCTGGAGACACCGCGCACATGGGTAACCTGCAGATCATTGGCGACGGCCACCACCGCACCGGCCTGGCGCGCGCGCCGGCACAGGTCCAGGTCCTCGGCAT
This sequence comes from Stenotrophomonas sp. PI_27, assembly GCF_027854495.1. Taxonomy (NCBI): domain Bacteria; kingdom Pseudomonadati; phylum Pseudomonadota; class Gammaproteobacteria; order Lysobacterales; family Lysobacteraceae; genus Stenotrophomonas; species Stenotrophomonas sp. PI_27. Next base: position 106,958 of record NZ_JAJNOF010000011.1, on the reverse strand, counting down.
GCAGCCGGTAGCCCGCGTCCCAGCCGCCGATACGGTCGAACAGCGCGCGCGGCATCATCAACAGCGCGCCGGACAGTGCCGGCACCCGCTGCAGTGCCTGGTGCGGGTCGCGCGCCACCGCCAGCTTCGAGCCCTTGCCGGGCGAGCGCAGCATCATCAGGAAATCCGGATCGCGGCGACGCACCGCCTCGTCGGCATGACCCTGCTCGTCCACCTGTTCGACGCCCAGCAGGCAGTCACCCAGCGCTTCGGCCCGGCGGCGCAGCTCGGCCAGCGTGCCCGGCTCGACCATCAGGTCCGGGTTGATGAAGGCCAGCCACGGGCTGTGCGAGTCGGCCACGCCCTGGTTGTTGGCGGCGGCGAAGCCGGGATTGTCCGGGTTGCCGACGAAGCGTACGCGCGCATCGTGGCTGGCATGGCGCTGCACGATGTCCAGGGTGCCGTCCAGCGAACCATTGTCGATCACCCGGATCTCGGCCACCTCCTCTGCCTGGCGCAGCCGCGAGAGGCAGGCATCGATGGTGCTGCCACTCTGGTAGGTGACGACGATGGCGGCAATGGCTGCATTCAAACGGGGAACTCCTACGCGGACGGAACGAACAGGTCGCCCTGTTCCCGCGGCATTATCGCCTGCCGCATGCGCTGCTGCAGGTCGGCACGCAGCCCGTGCAGCGGATCATGCATCAGGAAGTCGGCCAGGCGCGGCACCCAGGCCGGCCAGCGCGCCGCCAGCGCTTCCAGATCACCGTCGCGGCTGACCGCCTCCCCTGCCCGGGTGACGAAGGCGGTCTCGCACAACACATTGCGCCACCCCAGGCCAGCCATGCGCAGGCTGAGATCGACCAGCGCGGCATTCCAGCCCGCATAGCTCTCCACGTCCAGGCCACCGGCACGACGGCGCGCGTTGCCGCGCACCAGCACCGCATGGGTGACTGCAGAAGGCAGTTCCGGATGCAGCGTCGGCAGCGCGGCGCAGGTCTGCGCGAGCACCGCGGGGTCATGGGGTTCGGGATTGATCTCGCCCAGCCGTGGCCAGGCCGCAGTCTCGCCGGCGTTGCACCAGGGCGTCGCGGTGGCAATGGAGGCATCGCGGGCGAAGGCGTCCTGCAGCTGCTGCAGCCATCCCGGCGCGGGCACGCTGTCCGGTGCGAGCACGGCCACGTCCAGGCCATCGCAGGCGCGCAGCATTTCGTCCAGATGGGCAACTTCGCCCAGTGGCCGCGCGCGCCGGGTGTATTCGGCCTGCAACGGCGTATGTGCCAACCAGTGTTCGACCACAGCCTGCGCACGCGGCCCGGTCTGCGCGTCATCGGCCAGCCAGACCGCGGTGCCCGGCGCCGTGCCGGCATCCAGCGCGGCCAAGCAGCGGTCGAGCGCGGCATCGTCCACGCACAGCGGCAACAACACGATCGCCCCCATCCCGCCTCCGTGGTTGTCGGTGGCCACAGCGTAGCACCGGGCGGGTATCGGCCGGGTTGCACCCGCCGCCCGGCCGTAACCTCCTTATTTCTTCGCGCGCGGCGCGTTCAGCGGCTCCATCGCACGGAAGCGCTTGCTGTACTCGTCGGTCAGGTTGCGCGACTCCTGGTTGTTGCGGACGATGGTCGGCGTCAGCAGCACGATCACCTCCGAACGACGGCTGGTGCGCGTCTTCTGCCCGAACAGCGCACCGACCACCGGAATCCTGCTCAGGCCCGGAATGCCGCTGCTGCCATCGGTGGCCGAGTCGGTGATCAGGCCCGCCAGCATGATGGTGTCGCCACTCTGCACCGCTGCTTCGGTGGACAGCTTCTTGGTCGAGATGCGCGGGTTGCAGTTGCGCTCGGTGGGGTTGCAGCTGTCGGGCACGTCCGAGGCGCTGCTGACTTCCTGCACGATGTCCAGGAACACGGTGCCGTCGCGGGTCACGCGCGGGCGCACCTTGAGGATCACACCGGTGTCGATGTACTGCACCGAGCTGTAGGTGCTGGTGCCCACGCCGGTGTTCACCGTGGTGGTGTTGATCGGCACCTTGTCGCCCACGTTGAGCGTGGCCTCGGCGTTGTTGCGCACGAACACCGACGGCGTCTGCAGCAGGCGCAGGTCGGTCACCTTGTCCAGCGCACTGACCACCGCGGCCGCGTTGTGGCCGGTGAAGGCCCAGCCGACGCCGTCGTTGCCGGTGACGCCGCCGGCGAAGGTGTTCCACGAGCCACCTGCAGCCGGCGGCAGGGTCAGGCCCGCCAGGGCTCCGGTGAGCGCGCGACCGGCCACGGCATTGTCGAAGAACCAGTTCACGCCGTACTTCAGGTCGCCGGTCAGCGCGACTTCGGCCACCTGCGCCTCGATGTGCACCTGCAGCGGCATCACGTCCAGCTTCTCGATCACCTCGCGGATCGAGCGCCAGGCCTGCGGGCTGGACCGCACCAGCAGGGTGTTGGTTTCTTCCACCGCCGATACGCCGACGCGGTCGCCTTCCACTTCCAGGCTGACGCTGACGTTGCCGGGCTGGCGCTGCGGCAGGTTCAGGCTGCCATTGCCGCTGCCGCCGCTGCCACTGGTACCGCCCAGCGTCGAGCCCAGGGTGCTGCTTGTGGTATCCATGCCACGATCGCCGTCACTGCCCAGCTGCGACGGGATCGCCCCCGGCGCGAGCGAGGCCGGGCTGGAACCGCCCCGGTTGCCACTGCTGGCAAAGGCCTCGCTGAGGCGCTCGGCCAGGTCGCGCGCCTTGATGTAACGCAGTTCGTAGGAGAACAGGCGGGCACTGCCGCCGGCGGTGTCGATGCGGTCCAGCCACTGCTGGATCTGGTCCAGGTAGCGCACCTGCGGGGTGATCACCAGCACGGCGTTGGCGTTCTCCAGCGGCAGGAAGCGGAACATGCCGGCGCTGGGCGTCTTGCTCTCCTCGCCGAACACTTTCTCCAGGTCGGCAGCGACCTGCTCGGCCTTGCCCGACTGGATCGGGAACACGCCCACCGACATGCCCGACAGCCAGTCGACATCGAAGATCTCGACGGTGCGCAGGTAATTTTCCAGCTCGGCGCGGGTACCGCCGAGGGTGATCACGTTGCGCCCGCTGTCGACGTTGACGATGGCGTTGGGGCGCGCATACGGCTCCAGCACCTTCTTCATCTCGGTGGCGGAAATGAACTGCAGCGGGACCACGCGGACCTCGAAGCCGCGCGCGCTGGCGGCCGGCGCGGTGCTCGGTGCCACCGTGCCGGCCAGGGCCTGGTCGGCGGCGACGATGTTGTAGCGCCCGCCGCTGTAGACCATGCGCGCGTTGTTCCAGCCCAGCACCATCTCCAGCAGGTTCAGCGCCTGCGCCGGCGAGACCGGCTTGGGCGTGGCCAGGGTGACCGTGCCCTGCACGCCCGGTGCGATCACGTAGTTCTGGCCCAGCATGTCGCCGAGGATGGCCTTGACCACCGCATGCAGCGATTCGCCTTCGAAGTTGAAGGTGGCCTCGCCGGTGCTGGCGCCATGCAGCGCCGGCGCCGGCGCGCGCGCGGCCTCACGGTTGATCATCGTGCCGGTGCCACGGCGGATCACCGCCTGCGGCGCGCCCTGGCTCTCGCGGGCGGCATCGGCGACGCCATCGGCCGCCTGGCCGGCGCCGGCGCTGGGCGACAGGTTGCCGTTGCGCTGCACGTGCGGCGCGGACACCGTACTGCAGCCGACCAGCAGCGCGAGGGCAAAGGACCAGGGAAGAAAACGCAGGTTCATGCATTCACTCTATCGGTTGGTGCCATCGCCCGGGGGCGGCGACGGTTGTTGCTGCTGTTGCTGCAGCTGGCGACGGCGGGCCTGGATGCGTTCGCGGATGGCCTGCATCTGCGCTTCGCTGGGCCCGTTGGTGTTGGCCGGTGGCGTGTTCGTGGGTGCGGCCGGCGCGGCGGCGGCAGCGGCGTTGCCGGTACCGCGCTGTGCACTGACCCCCGGTGCAGCGACCGGCGCTGCGGGGGGCTGCACCGGTGGCGGTGCCCCGCTGCCCGGCGCTGGCGGCACCGCGCCATTGGCACCCCGCAGCACGGTCGGCGGCTCTCCGCCCTGGCCGTTGAATACCGCCAGTTCAAGGACCTGGTTGCCACCGGGGCCGATCACGGTCGCCTGCCGCGGCTGCAGCGCCACCAGCTGCCAGCCGTCCACGGCGTCGCCGTTGAGGCGCAGCCGCAGCGAGCGGTTCTGCTCGGTGGTGAAGGTGGCCATGCCGAAGTCGCCGGTCAACAGCACGCCGGTCAGGCGCAGCGCGGCACTGGCCGCAGGTTCGCTGCCACCCAGCAGGTACGGGCGCGGCCTGCGGTCTTCGGCGAACAGCGGGCGCTCGCCGATCGCGCTGTAGCTGTCGGCGCTGGCCATGCGCTCGGCCGCCAGCGGCGGCAATGACGGCAGCGCAGGCGCGGCGTCGGCATCACCGCCGGCACCGGGCAGATGGCTGCCCAGCCCGAAGCCGGTGGCCAGCCAGACGGCGGCGGCCCAACCGGCCAATGCCAGCAGGAAGCCGGTGCGCAGGCTGATCTGTTCACGTTTCATCGGCCACCTCCTGCCCTTCGGACGGGGCGGCCGGCGGCGGCGCAGGGGTCGCCTCGGCCGATGAAGGCAGCACTGCGGGCGCTGCGGCAGGCGTTGTCGCCGCGCCGTCGGCGGCGGCGCCCGGTAGCAGGTAGCCGGCCAGCTCGAACGACACGTCCAGGCCCAGCCCCGATTCATTCGGCGATTGCTGGAAACGCTGCGCGATCAGGTTGAGGTTGTCGACGAACAGGCGTGGGCTGCCGGTTTCAAGGCTGTGCAGCACGGTGGCCAGTTCGGCTACGCCGCAGCGCAGCCGCACCTGCATCGCGACACGCACGAACTCGGCATCGCGGCGGTTGTCGGCCAGCGGCGTGCGGTTACTGATGGTGCAGCTGCGGTTGCCCGGGCTGGCCATCGCCACGGCATCCTGCAGGCGGGCACCCAGCGCGGCGGCAGCGGCTTCGGCCGTGGCTTCGCGCAGGAAGCCCGGCCGCTGCTGCAATGCCTCGCGGGTGGCACGCAGGCGCTGTTCGATCTGCGGCCGCTGCTGCAGCTGCGCCTGCACGCGCGCCTCGCGCTCGCGCAGCGCGGCGACATCGGCATCGATCGCACGCAGCGGCTGTGTGAACCATGGGTGCACCAGCAACAGATACGCCACGCCGAGCACGGCCAGCAGCAGTGCCAGCGCCAGCCAGCGGTCACGGCGTGCGCTTGGCATCGGCATCGGCCGCCTCCGGGCTCGGTGCCGCGGCCGGCAAGGGCTGCAGCTCGGCGGTCATGGTGAAGCGGTCACGGCCACTGGCGGCGCCATCGGCCTGCAGCACCCCGGTCAGGTTGACCTTGCGCCACTGCGGTGCATCCTGCAGCAGCTGCACCAGCTGCGATGCCTCGCGGCTCAGGCCGATCAGCTGCAGGTTGTTGTTCTCGATCGCCAGCTTTTCCAGATAGGTGCCTTCCGGCAGGCGCCGGGTCAGTTCATTCCAGATTTCCACGGTACCGGCGCGCTGGCTGCGCTGTTTCTCCAGGAACGCGGCACCATCGATCAGCGCCTGCAGCTGCGCGCGTTCGCTGGCCACGCCACGCGCACTGCGCGCGCTGCGCTCGACCTGCTCACGCAGCGCGTCGGCGGCAGCCCGGCGGTTGTCCAGCAGCTGCACTGCTGCCAGCACCAGCATCACCGCTGCCGCCACCGCCAGCAGCAGGTTCCAGCGCCGCATCGGGTCCGGACGCACCTGGCGCTGCGCGGGCGGCAGCAGGTTCACCTGCAGCACGTTGCCCTGCACATCGATGGCATCGACACCGGCCAGTGCGTCGGCCCACGGGCCCACCCCACTGCGCCATGCGTCCAGCTGCCGCAACGGCCATGCCACCAGTTCGACCTGCAACTGGCCTTCGCCGGCCGCGCCCAGTTCACGCACGTCATAGCTGACCTGGGACGCTTCGAACGGCGTCTGCCGGTCGATCTCGAAACCGACCACCGCGCGCAGGCGATCGGCCGCAGCGGCGGGCAGGCGCAGGGTACGCCGCAGGACGTCCGTCGCCGGCAGCAGCCACACCCGCGGCAGAGTACGCAGGCGGGGCTCCAGCACGCGGTCCAGGTCCGCCGGCGACAGCGGCCACGGCAGGCGCGCCACCGCTTCGCGGCGCTCACCGGCCTCGCGCCAGACCTGCAGCTCGCCCCCCTGCTGCTGCAACAGCAGGCGTGCCTGACCCCAGCCCAGCGCCCATTGCCAGCGCACCGGCACCCAGGCCAGCAGCGACTGACGCCACCAGCGCAGGAAACGGCCCGCGCCCGGGCCGATCCGGCCCTGCACCTGCCGCAGACTGTCCTGCCACGCCGTCATCTTGCTGTCATTCCCTGCTCCCAGCGAAGCACTGTGTAAGTCCGCCCGGGAACCCCGCCCGAGCCACTGCGTACCACTGCCTGCACCACCGACCTGCGTCCACTGCTGTCGATGGCACCGGACTCGATACTATAGGTGCCGCTGCTGCTGGCAAGCGTTGTCGTACCGCCAGCGGAATCTGCATCACGCTCCTGCTGTGCGCGCTGCGCCATCACACTGTCCGCATCCAGGCCCAGCGCGGTCAGCACCGGTGCGCTGGCGAACTGCGGATCCGGGCGTGCCTGGCGGCTGTACAGGGTCAGGTGCGGCAGCATCGCCCGGTACAGCGGGCCGCGCATGCCCAGTACCCGCTGCAGCTCGCCCAGGGTCTCGAAGCGCTTGTTGCGGGGACCGTAGGGCAATCCGGCTGCGGCGTAGTCCTGCGCTTCGGCGCCCCCTCCCGGCTGCAGCAGGCTGTCCTCGTCGCGCCAGTCGATGATCGCCCCGGCCAGCTGCCGGGCCTGTGCATCGTCTTCGCCCAGCGCCTTGAGGAAGGCGGTCAGCAGCGCCGCATCGGCCAGATTCAGGTTGATCTTGCCGTTCTCGTCCAGCACCTTGATCTCGATGCTGGCGTCGTCGAACTGCCAGCGGTAGGTACGGCCATCGGCACGCCAGGGCGCGCGTTGCGGATCGGCCGACAGCCGCAGCAGGGCATATTCAAGGCCGGCGCGCGCACGTTCCTGCCCGCGTGCATCGTCATCCAGCACGCGCTGCTGCAGGTGCTCGACCCGTGCGCTCAGCGCGAATGCACCGACCAGCGCCGTCATCAACGCGATCAGCCACAGCACCAGCACCAGTGCCGCCCCGCCCTGCCGGCTCATCGTGCGCCTCCACTGCCACCGGCACGCAGCGCCACCACCAGCGGCGGCCACGGCGCGCCGCGGTTCGGCTCGATCTGGATTTCCACCAGCATCGGCAGGCGGCGGGTGTCGTCCCAGCGCGGCAGCCAGTCGGTGACCTGCCCGGTGCTGGCATCGATGCCGCGGTAGCGCAGCTGCACCGACTTCAGGTTCTCCACCAGCACCTCCGGCGGGCGCGGCGGATTCTCGGCGATGCGCTCGCCTTGCTGCAGCAGCACCAGGTCCAGCAACAGGCGCTGTTGGCCACCGCGTCCGTCCACCTGCAGCGCGTGCAGGTAGGGTCCGCCACGGCCGAGGTAGCCCGGCAGGTCGGCGGCGAACAACATGCGCTGCTCTTCGCCCTGGAAGAAGACCGGTTCGCGGGTGGGGTCCGGGGCCTCCAGCGGGGTGCGCAGTGCACCCGCCAGCTGCCTGCGCAGCAACGACTCGACCGCGCGCATGCGTTCGCTCTCGGCGGCGATCTGCTCGCCGCGCTGGCTGACCGCCATCGCCGAGCGCACGCTGGCAAAGGCCAATGCCAGGCCGCCAGCCAGCAGCACCGTCGCCAGCATCACTTCGACCAGGGTGAAGCCCGCGGCGCGCTGCTTCATCGCGCGTTCTCCAGGTCGGGCGGCAACAGGCGCAGGCTGCGCCAGTGCAGTTGTTCGCGCTCGCTGTCGCCCCAGCGCACCTGCAGCTGCAGCTCGGCCAGCCATGGGGTCCCCGGTGACGTGGCCTGCACGACGTTGCCGGCGCGTGGTTCGACCCACGGCTGGACCTGCAGCTCCCAGTGATAGCGCCCCTGTTCCCAGTCACCCTGCTGGCTGCCCACCTGCAACGGCGAGTCGACGCCGGCCTGGGCCAGCAGTGACTGTGCATGCAGCACCGCGCGCGTGCGCAGTTCGGCGTCACGCACCTGTTTCGCGCCACCGGACAGGCTGCCCAACAGCAGGGTCAGCGCCAGGCCCAGCAGGGCGAAGGCGATGATCACTTCCAGCAGGGTGAAGCCACGCGCGCGCCGCTTCATGGCGCCCGCCAGGGCCCGGAGCGGACCTCGCCGGTGAGCCAGCCGACGTCGATGCGCCACTCGGCGCCGTCGCGCTGCAACCGGATGCGGCCACCGCTGGAGCCGCCATCGGGATGGAACTCGATCACGCCCTGCCCCGGTGCAGTGGCCAGCTGCGCGGCGCCTTCGAACTGCACCTGCAGTTGTGCCGGCACCTCGCCCTGGCGCTGGTTGGCTCCCTCCCAGCGCCGCCGCGCCGGCTCGATCACGAAGCGCTGCGGCTCACCACGGGAAATCGCCTGCGCGCGCACCATGCGCAGCTGGTTGGCGATGTCCTTCCCGGCGCCGCGCAGCTGCATGCCGGCGAACCCTCGTGACAGGCCGGCAGCGGTGATCAGGCCGATCGCCGCGATCAGCGCGATCACCAGCAGCATCTCCAGCAGCGACAGGCCCGCCGCGCGCCTGCCGGGCAGGCGCGGGTGCGGCACCCGGCGCGGCAGGAAAGGCGTCATGCGCGGTTACGGCTGATAGCGGATATCTGCGTCGACGCTGCTGCCACCGGCCTTGCCATCCTTGCCCAGGCTGACCAGCTCGTACGGCTGGCCTTCGCCGGGTGCGCGGTATTCCAGCGCGTGGCCCCACGGATCATTCAGGTCGGCCGGCTTGGCGTACGGGCCGAGCCAGCCGCCGACGCCGGCCGGCGCGGTCACCAGGTCATTGAGCGTGCCCGGCAGCTTGCCGGTGTCGATCTGGTAGTTGTCGATCTTGGAGGCGACGGTCTGCACCTGCGCCTTGGCGATGTTGGCCTTGCCACGGTCGGCACCGCCCAGCACGCGGCTGGCGACCAGGGTCAGCACCGCGCCGATCAGCACGATGACGATGATGATCTCCAGCAGGCTCATGCCCGACTGGTTGCGCGCGGCGGCGAAGGAAAGGCGGATCGGTCGGCGACTGGCAATCATGGACGGTCCTTTCAGTTGCGGAGTGTCAGGGTTGCGGAGCGTGCCATCGTCAACCGATGGCATTGGTCAGGTCGTACAGCGGCACCAGCACGGCCACGATCACCGCACCGACCACCGAGGCCAGCACCAGGGTGATCGCCGGCACCATCGCCGCCAGCATGCGGTCGATGCGCCGGGCGCTGTCCTGTTCGAAGGTATCGGCGGCTTTCAGCAGCATGGTATCGAGCGCGCCGGATTCCTCGCCGACCTGGATCATCTGCAGCGCCAGGCGCGGGAACCGCTTGCCGCGCGACAGCGCCAGCGACAGGCCGGCACCGTTCTTCACTTCATCGGCGGCGGTTTCGACGTCGGCGGCCAGCGCACGGTTGCCCAGCACGTTGCGCGCGATGCCCAGTGCCCCCAGCAGCGGCACGCCATTGCGCAGCAGTGTGCCCAGCGTGCGCGCCAGCCGGGCGGTTTCCAGCTCGCCGATGAGTCGGCCGATGCCACGCCGCTGCAGCAGCCAGCCATCCAGCGCCAGACGGAACGCCGGTTGCCGCGCCTTGCGCTCGAAGAACAGCACCAGCACGCCGGGCACCACCAGCAGCAGCACCCACCAATCACGCACGAACAGGCCCAGCTGCAGTACCGCGTTGGTGAACCACGGCAGCGCCACGTCCAGGCTTTCGTACATCTGCGCGAACTGCGGCACCACGTAGCCGAGCAGGAACAACAGCGCGCCACCGACCACCACCAGCAGGATCGCCGGATAGACCAGTGCGTTGATGACCTTGCCCTGCAGCGCACGGCTGCGCTCGAGGTAGTCGGCCAGGCGCTGCAGGGTTTCATGCAGGCTGCCACCGGCCTCGCCGGCACGCACCATGTTCACGTACAGGCGCGAGAACAGCCCATGCTGGCGTTCCAGCGCGGTGGACAGGGGCGCACCGCCGCGCACCACGTCGCGGATGTCGGTGATCGCGCGGCGTGACCGTTCGTCCTCGGGCAAGCCCAGCAGGATCGACAGCGCGCGATCCAGCGGCTGGCCGGCACCGAGCAGGGTCGCCAACTGCTGGGTGAACTGCAGCAATGCAGCACCCTGCAGCGGGCGCTGCTGCAGCAGGTTGCGCCAGCTGCTGCCGCCGATCGCGCCGGCGTCGGCCAGCTGCGTCTCCATCGGCAGGTGGCCCTGGTCCTGCAGGCGCGCGATCAGCTCGGCCTCGCTGGCCGCTTCCATCTGCCCGTCGAAGACCTCGCCATGCGGGTTGAGCGCCTTGTAGCGATAGTTCGGCATGTCAGCCCCGGCGTCCTGCGCGCATCAGCTTTCCTCGGTCACGCGCAGCACTTCCTCGATGGTGGTCTGCCCGCTCAGCGCCTTGGACAGGCCATCCTCGTACATCGTGCGCATGCCGGCCTCGCGGGCGATGCGTTCGATCTCGCCCATGCCATCGCGACGCATCACCGCACGCCGCAGCGCATCGTTCATCACCAGGAATTCCATGATGGTGGTACGCCCCAGATAGCCGGTCGGCGCCAGCGCAGACGGCTTGGGGCGGTACAGATGGATCGGCCCTTGCGGCTGCAGGCGGCGCAGTTCGAACCGTTCGATCTCCTCCGGCGAGGCTGCGTAGCGCTCGGCGTGGGTCGGCTCCAGCCGGCGTACCAGGCGCTGGGCCAGGATGCCGTTGATGGTGGAGGTGAGCAGGTAGTCTTCCACGCCCATGTCGAGCAGCCGGGTGATACCGCCGGCCGCATTGTTGGTGTGCAAGGTGGACAGCACCAGGTGGCCGGTCAGTGCCGACTGGATTGCAATGCGCGCGGTTTCCAGGTCACGCATTTCACCGATCATGATGATGTCCGGATCCTGGCGGACGATGCTGCGCAGCGCATTGGCGAAGTCCAGGCCGATCTGCGGCTTGGCCTGGATCTGGTTGATGCCCTCGATCTGGTACTCGACCGGGTCTTCGACCGTGATGATCTTGACGTCGGCGGTGTTGAGCTGGCTCAGCGCGGTGTACAGCGTGGTGGTCTTGCCCGAACCGGTCGGGCCGGTCACCAGCAGGATGCCATGCGGCTGTTCCAGCACTTTGCGGAACTGCGGCAGGAAGGCGTCGGTGAAACCCAGCCGATGGAAATCGAACACCACTGTCTCGCGGTCGAGCAGTCGCATCACCACGCTTTCGCCGTGCGCGGTCGGCACGGTGCTCACGCGCAGGTCCAGTTCCTTGCCCTGCACGCGCAGCATGATGCGGCCGTCCTGCGGCAGGCGCCGTTCGGCGATGTTGAGCCGGGCCATGATCTTGATGCGGCTGATCACCGCGGCAGTGAGGTTGGCCGGCGGGCTTTCGCCCTCCACCAGCACGCCATCGACGCGGTAGCGGACCTTCAGCCGGCTCTCGAACGGTTCGACATGGATGTCCGAGGCGCGCAGCTCCACCGCACGCTGGATCACCAGGTTGACCAGGCGGATCACCGGCGCTTCCGACGCAAGATCGCGCAGGTGCTCGATATCGTCGACGGCACCGCCCTCGCCATCGGCGGTTTCCACGATCGCCCCCATCGCGCTGCGCCCCTGGCCAAACCAGCGCTCGACCAGATCATCGATCTCCGCGCGCATGCCCAGCACCGGCGTCACCGGGATCCCCAGCGCCAGCTGCACGGCCTGCTGCGGATAGGCGTCATGGGCATCGGCCAGCCACAGCCGCACCCCGTGTTCATCCAGTTCCAGCGGGCACACGTGGAACTGCTTGAGGAAACGCAGCGACAGCGGCAGCCCCTCGGCCAGCGCCTGCGGCGGCGCTTCAGGCACCTGCTTGCCCTCCAGCAGCGGCAGGCCCAGCACTTCGGCGCTGGCCAGCGCCTGGTCGCGTTCAGACACCAGGCCCAGCCGCACCAGCAGGCCCAGCAGGCTGCCGCCGGCCTCGGCATGCAGCGGCCGCGCGCGCGCCAGGTCGCCTTCCTTGAGCCGGCCGCGTGCCAGCAGCGCATCGAGAATGCGGCCTTCGGCGTCGTCGGTAACGGGTGCAGCGAGCGCGTTCACATGACTCTCCTGTCAATCGGCCCGACTTTAGCAGTTAAGCCGTGATTTCCGCTGCCCCGCGGCCACCTTTCGTAAAAAGACGAAGCCCGTCACACAGGGTGACGGGCGTCGGCCGTTCAACTACGACAACGGGTGCTTACTGCGTGGCGAGAATGCTCACGCCGTTGTATGCCGCTTCGCCCACCACCTTGATGTAGTAGGTGCCCGCGACCGGCTTGTTCACCCGCACCGTTTCGGACGTGCCAGGGCGGGTCGACTTGGCGTCGTTGTCGCTGGCACTCGGTTCGCGTCCCTGGGCGATGTAGACCGAGACGTTGCCGGTACCGCCATAGGTGATCACGCTGAGCTGCTCGCCGGCGGCCGCCTCGAAGCTGTACAGGCGGCTGCTGCCGGCCGCACCGTTCAGGCCCCCCACGGCGGCCTTGTTGGTCAGCGGCGTCGCCACCGGCCCGCAGTTCTCGGTGCACGGCTCTTCCAGCGCCTTGGCCAGCGCCGCCTTGGCATCAACGATGCCGGTACCGATCGGGGTGGCAGCCGGGATGCTGACCGGGAAGGGACGCGCGGTCTCCTTCAGCAGCGTGCGCATCGCCGCCGGGGCCAGCGGATCCTTGCCCTTGGCGATCAGCGCGCTCTGCACCAGCGCAGCGACCGCTGCCACGTGCGGCGACGCCATCGACGTGCCGCCCATGCCCATGTAGCTGTAGCTGCCCGACTGCGGGGTCGTGGCCGCATCCGAACCGGACTGCCAGATGTAGCCGCCCGGGTTGCCGTCCACGCTGCCACCGCCGCCGGGGCCGGACAGGTCCACGCGCGTGCCGTAGTTGGAGTAGTAGGTGATGCCGCCGGTGATACGGGTGGCGCCGACGGTCACCACGCCATCGCAGCTGGCCGGACGGTACTTGGATGCGTTGTCGGTCTCGTTGCCGGCGGCCACCACCACGGTGGTGCCGCGCGAGATCGCGCCGTTGATCGCGTCCTGGTAGGTCCCGTCACAGCTGCCGCTGCCGCCGAGGCTCATGTTGATGATCTCGGCCGGGTTGGCATTGGCGGGCACGCCCGCCACGGTGCCGCCGGACGCCCAGGTGATGGCGTCGGCGATATCGGAGAGGTAGCCACCGCACTTGCCGAGCACGCGGACCGGCAGCACCTTGGCCTTGTGCGCGACGCCGGCCATGCCGACGCCGTTGTTGGTCTGCTCGGCCACGGTACCGGCCACATGGGTACCGTGCCAGGAACTGTCCTCGGCGACGGAGCCGGTGTAGCACTCGTTGTCGTTCTCGACCCAGTCGCCATAGTCCTGCGCGCCCGGCACGCGATCGTTGGTGGCACGACGCGACGTCTCGGCATCGCTGATGAAGTCGTAGCCTTCCAGCAGGTTGCCGACCAGGTCCGGGTGCTGCGGCAGGATGCCAGTGTCGAGCACGGCCACCACCACGCCCTCGCCCTGCGATACATCCCACGCGGACGGTGCGTTGATGCCACCGGTGGCGTTGTGCAGGTGCCACTGGTACTGCTGGTAGTACGGATCGTTCGGTGCCAGCGCCGGCTGCACGTCACCGGCACGCAGCTCGGTGCGGCGCAGCTTCACGTCGGCTTCGGCGTACTGCACGGCCGGGTCGGCCTTCAGTTCCTTCAGCACGCGCTGCAGTTCCGCAGGCGCCAGGCGCCCCTGCAGGCGGATCAGGTCGGCACCGACGCCGAGCCTGCGCACGACCTGCGGGCCAAGCGTGCTGGCGCGGGCGGTGCCACCGGACAGGCTGGCGCGGGTCAGCGCGGACTGCACGGTGGACAGCTTGGCCGAACGGTCGCCCGCCGCAGCGGTGCCGGCACGGTACTTGACGATGATGCGCTCGGCGCCCGGCTCGGCGGTGCTGGCCTGGCGCACCGGTTCACGGGTCGGCAACCCGGCGGCGTGGACGGCACCCACCGCGGTCATCGACAGCACGGCGGCGGCAAGCACATTGATGCGAAGGTTCTGCTTCTTGATCACGTCGAATTCCTCTTCTGGGTCATGGATCGAACCAACACTGCGGCCATCATTCCTTGACGACTCCCGGCCGGCCCAGCCGGGATTGCCGTGACCTCCCCCCAGGCCCTCGTTGCAGGTGATGCGCCGGCGTGGGTGGCCGCCGGCGCGATGGACGGGCTTACCAGCCGAAGCCGGCGCCCACGCCGACCGAGCTGTCATCGCTGCTGAAGGCGCCGCCGAAGGTGACCGTGGCGCGATCGCTGATCGCGCGCTGGTAACCCAGTGACAACGCCGATTCGCCGCCCTGGAAACCGATGCCGACGCCGACCCGGTTCTGGGTGCGGATGCCGGCGGCACTGGTGGCCATGTTGAGCATCGCCGCGCTCATCGCGCCCTGGCGGTCGATGCGGCGGTCCATGTGGCGCAGGCGTCCATCGATTTCGCCCTTGAACACATCGAAGCTGTCGGCGACGGCCTGCACGCGACTGTCGGTGTAGCTGTTCGCCGTGGCCACGCCACGATCCAGCTGGCCCTTGTTGACGGCGTCGGTGGCGGTGGTGCCGGCGGCGACGTTGGTGACCTGGCGTTCGTTGCCTTCGCTGCCGACCGAGACGGTGTTGGCACGGTCGGCGACCGAGCCCTGGCCCAGCGCCACGGCATTTGCGGCCGTGGCGTTCGCCCCCTGGCCAATGGCCGTGGACGACGCGCCGCTGGCGACGGCCCCCTCGCCCATGGCCACCGCGTTGGCGCCGGTCGCCGGGGTTCCGACCGGAATCCCGGCGCCCGCTGCGGCCACGGTCGGCGTGCCCTGCACGCGCGCGCTGCCAGCGGTCGACGCGGCCGGTGCGGCATCGGCTGCCGCGGCGGCATCCCCCAGGTTGGCCGAACCGTCATCCAGCGACGCACTCATTGCGCGCAGGCTGGCCGTGCCGGCGCGGGTGCCACCGGCGGTGCGGCGGTCGATCTCGCTCACCTTGCGGTCCAACGCACCCAGCGCATCGCCGACGTTGCTGTAGGTAGCGCCCTGGATCACATAGTTCGGTGCCACGAACACGCCTTGCATGCCGACGCTGGCGCCACCGCCGAGGAAGCTGGCGGCGTCACTGAGCGACTGGAACAACTGCCCGCCATTGATCGCCTGGCGGCTGCCGGCGGCAATGCTGCCGGCGCCGACATTGTCGATGGTGGTGCCCTGGATGCCGGACAGGGTCAGGCGCTCACGGCTGGCATCGTCATAGCCGACCGCACTGGCCGCCGTGGTCTCGACCGTGGCGATGCGCGCGTCGAAATCACCGACCCGGGTTTCCACGGCGCCGACGCGCTGGTTGGTGACATTGAGCTGGGAACCGGTGACCGCATCGGTACTGCCGGCCGCGATGCGGCCGTCGGCCACGTTGACGATGCGCCGCGTGGCCGGACCGGCGGTGCCGTTGCCACCGCCGACCGAGACCACATTGGCCTCCAGCGCACGCGAACCGGCACCCAATGCCACCGAGTTGTTGCCGCTGGCGCCGCTGTTGGCGCCCAGTGCCAGTGCCGCGTTGCCGATGGCTGTGGCGCCGCTGCCCAGCGCATTGCTGCGGCTGCCACTGGCGTTGGCGTTACCGCCGATGGCCACGGCATCGGTGCCGGTGGCACTGGCGGTACCCGAACCATTGGCCTTGAAGCGTTGGCCGACCGCATCGGCGGTGGCGGCCACTGCATCCAGCTGGCCCTTGTTCACCGCATCGGTGGCCTGCGTACCGGCCGCGACATTGGTCAGCTGGCGGTTGATCGCGCTGTGGGTCACGCCGGCAGCATCGACCCACTCCTGCGCGGCACCCACCGACACCGTGTTGGCGCGGTCGGCCAGCGAGCCCGCACCCAACGCGACGCTGTTGCCGGCGTCCTTGGTGGTCCAGGTGTTGCTGCCGAGCACCGTCGCGTTGCTGGCCTGCGCGTAGCTGTTGTAGCCGACCACGGTGGCGCCGTCTTCGGTGGCCCACGCCTCGCTGCCGATGGCGGTGGTGAACCGGCCAGCGCTGACGCTGGCGGCATCCTGTCCGGCCAGTGCATTGAAGCCGACCGCCACGCCGTTCAATCCGGTCGCGGCGTTGTTGCCCAGAGCGGTGCCGTACTCGCCCGCCTTGGCCTGCACGCCGAAGCCGGCGCCGGCGATCTCCGCGATGGTGCCCTGGCCCACCGCCGTGGACACGTCGGCGGCCTGCGCGGCACTGCCGATCGCGGTGCCGAAGAAACCGGCGCTGGCGCCTGCACCAAACGCCGTGGCGCGCCAGCCACTGGCCTGTGCGAAGTTGCCGACCGCCGTGGTTTCGCGACCATCGGCGATCGCGCCGTAGCCCACTGCGGTGGCCGCCAGGCCGGCGGCCTCGGCCATGCCGCCGACAGCGGTTGCCCCGATGCCCTGCGACTGCGACTGCGCGCCGATCGCAATGCTGGCGGCGCCGCCGCTGCTGCTCTGTGCACCCAGCGCGACGGCACCGCCTGCGGTGCTGCTGGCACCGCTGCCGATCGCCACACCCTGCTCGGCCGTGGCCAGCGCGTCGACGCCGACCGCGGTGGCATTGGCCGCGACCACCGTTGCGCCGCTGCCCACTGCGGTGGCGCCGTTGCCAATCGCATTGGCCGCGTTGCCAGCGGCGAGCGCATCGTCGCCCTCCACCCGTGCTCCGGCTTCGCCATCGGCGTTGCCGCTGGCCTGGAACTGCCGGCCGGTCCTGTCGGCAACGCTGGCAACCGCGTCCAGCTGGCCCTTGTTCACCGCGTCGGTGGCCTCGGTGCCCGCCGCCACGTGCGTCACCTGGCGCTCGCCGCCGGCGGTGCCCACGGCCACAGTATTGTCGCGCTCGGCCTTGGAGCCGGCGCCCAGCGCCACGCTGTTCAACCCACTGGCGGTGGCACTGGCGCCCAGTGCCGTGGCATCTGCCGCATCCGCCCACGAATTCCAGCCGATCGCGGTGGCGTAATCTTCGGTCGCCCAGGCGCCGGCACCGAAGGCCGCCGCGCCGGTGCCGCTGGCGCGCGACGGGATCAGGCCGAAGAAGGTGCTGCCACCGATGGCCACGCTCTCGGCGCCACTGGCTTCGCTGGACTGGCCGACCGCAACGGCACCACTACCGGCCGCCGCGGCACCGAAGCCGACCGCCGTGGTGTTGGCGCCACTGGCGGCCGAACCGTAGCCCAGCGCGGTGCCGAGGCGACCGCTGGCTTCGGCATAGCCACCGACGGCGGTGGTGCCATCGGCGGAGGCGGCACTGCGGAAACCACTGGCCAGTGCCTGCGTGCCGCTGGCATTGGATTCGGTGCCGGTTGCGGTGCTGTACGCACCGCTGGCCTGGGCCCGCGCGCCCACGGCACTGGCCCCCAGCTCGCTGGCGCTGGCGCCGGTGCCGAGCGCGAGGCTGTCCTCGCCGGTGGCCTGTGCGGTGCTGCCCAGCGCCGCAGCGTTGTTGCCGGTGGCCAGCGCGTCGACGCCGACGGCGGTGGCGTTGGCCGCCAGTGCATTGGCACCGCTACCGAGCGCGGTGGCACCGTTGCCGATCGCGTTGGCCGCATCACCGGCCGCCAGCGCGTTGTCGCCCTCGACCAGTGCGCCGGTTTCACCGTCGGCGTTGCCACTGGCCTGGAATTGCCTGCTGGTCTTTTCCGCTGCGGCGGCGACGGCATCAAGCTGGTTCTTGTTGACCGCATCGGTGCCCTGCGTGCCAGCGGCCACGTTGGTGATCTGGCGGGTATTGCCACCACCGCCGACCGACACGGTGTTGTCACGGTCGGCGATCGAGTCGGCGCCCAGCGCCACGCTGTTGGCCGCGCGCGATTCGGCGGCGTTGCCCAGCGCGGTGCTGTTGATGCCAGCCGACCAGGCGCCGCCACCCACAGCGGTGGAGTAGTTGCCCGATGCTTCGGTGGCCAGCACGCCGAACAGCGATCCGCCGACGGCGACGCTGTTGGTGCCGGTCGCCAGGCTGCCCTGGCCGGTGGCCGTGCTGTAGGCACCCGAGGCTTCGGCGTCGCCGCCCAGCGCCACGCTGTTGGAACCGGAGGCATTGGCGAAGTTGCCGAAGGCAGTGGCGTTGAACGCCGAGGCCTGCGCGTAGCCACCGATGGCGGTGCTGTAGCCGCCGGTCGCTTCGGCGCCGATGCCGAACGCAGCCGACGCAGTGCCGCTGGCGACGCTTTCGCTGCCGACCGCAGTGGCGCCGCTGCCACTGGCGTTGCTGAAGTAGCCCACCGCCACGGCTTCCTCGCCGGAAGCTTCGGACAGCACGCCATTGGCGGTGCTGCCGGCGCCGCTGGCGATGCTGGCGGCGCCGAACGCCGCACTCTGCTCGCCGCTGGCCTCGCTCTCCGCACCCTGTGCGGTGGCGTACTCGCCGGTCGCCTGCGCGTTGGCGCCGACGGCACTGGCGTTCGCGGCACTGGCCAGGGCGTTGAAGCCCAGTGCCTGCGCGTTGTTGGCCAGCGCGTTGGCACCGCTGCCGAGCGCGGTGGCACCGTTGCCGATGGCATTGGCCGCATCACCGGCCGCCAGCGCGTTGTCACCGTCCACCAGGGCACCGGCCACCTCGTCGCCGTTGCCGCTGGCCTGGAAGAAGCGGCTGGTGGTGGTGGCGGTGGTCGCAACCGCGTCGAGCTGTGCCTTGTTCACCGCGTCGGTGGCCTGGGTACCGGCAGCGACGTTGGTCAGCTGGCGCTCGTTGCCGGCGCTGCCGACCGAAACGCTGCGGGCGCGGTTGGCAACCGAGCCGGCGCCCAGCGCGACGGCGTTGCTGGCACTGGCGTTGCTGCCGGCGCCGAGCGCGATCGCGCTTTCACCACCGGCGACCGTGTTGGTGCCGATGGCGATGCTGTTGACGCTGTTGCCGAGCGCCTGGAAGCCCAGCGCCACACTGTTGTCGCCATAGCCGAAGGCGCCCCGGCCGACCGCCGTGGCGCTGGCACCGTTGGCCCAGCTGTTGTAACCGATGGACGTTGCGCCGCTGCCACTGGCCCACGCCGCATTGCCGAACGCAGAGGCATTGGTGGCCGTGGCCCACGCACCGGAACCGAAGGCACTGGCGCCACTGGCCGTGGCCCAGCTGTAGCCACCGACGGCGGTGCTGTCGTCACTGCTGGCGAAGGCACTGTCGCCAACCGCAACCGCGTAGCCGCCGGTTGCACGCGACGTGCCGCCAGCAGCGAAGCTGTTGTCCCCGCTGGCCTTGGCCGCATTGCCGAACGCGCTGCTGGCGGCACCGGTGGCCTGTGCGCCGCTGCCCACTGCGGTGGCGTTGGCGACGGCGGTGGTGCCCACCTGCTGCGCCGTGCCGTCGGCACCGATGATCGGCTGGTTGTACTCGTCGTAGGCCTGGCCGAGGCCACCGATGGCAACACCGCCGTTGCCGGTGGCGTTGCTGTTGCGACCCACCGCCACGGCGTCGTCACCAATGGCCGAAGCGGCGGCGCCATGTGCAACCGCGCCGGCGCCGATCGCATTGCTCGACGAACCGGCCGCCACCGCGCCTTCGCCCTCGGCGAGCGCACCGGCATCACTGCCCGCTTCCGGCTGGGCCTGGAAGAAGCGCGCGGTGTTGTCCGCGGTACTGGCCACGGCGTCCAGCTGCGCCTTGTTCACTGCGTCGGTGGCTTCGCTGCCCGCGGCCACGCTGGTGATCTGCCGTTCGTTGCCGGCACTGCCCACGGCCACGCTGTTGGCGCGCACCGCTTCGGAATTCGCGCCAAGCGCGACGCTGTTGGCGCCACGCGCGGTGGCGTAGTACCCGACGGCCGTGCTCTGTGCGCCGCTGGCCCAGGTCTGCGCGCCGAGTGCGCTGGCATTCTCACCCGGGGCGTAAGCGAAGTAGCCGACGGCGGTGGATTCCGCGCCGGAGGCTTCGGTCAGGCTGCCGTTGGCCACCGCGCGGTCACCGCTTGCGATGGCACCGGCGCCGACGGCCGTCGCCGCTTCGCCGCTGGCCTGGGTCTGCACGAAGAAACCCAGGCCCGGAATCAGGTCGGCCGGGCCACCGATGGCCACGCTGCTGGTGCCGGTGGCGTTGCTCTGCGTACCCAACGCAGTGGAGTAATCACCGATGGCATTGGCGACCGCACCGAACGCGGAGGCCTGGGCACCGGCGGCATAGGCACCGACGCCGTAGGACGACGACGCAAAGCCGCTGGCTTCGGCACTGGCGCCGACTGCGGTGCCACCGACACCGGCGCTGGTGGCGCCGGTTTCGACCGGCACGCCACCACTGGTGATCAGCGGATTGCCATCGGCATCCACCGCAGCACCACCGACAGCGACGCTGCCCGGGCCGTTCGCCTGCGCGTTGTTGCCGAACGCGGCGCTGTTCTGACCTGAGGCCAGTGCGTTGTTGCCCACCGCAGTCGCGTTCTGTGCGACGGCATTGGCGCCCGCGCCCACAGCGGTGGCGCCGTTGCCGATCGCGTTGGCCGCCTCGCCGGCCGCCAGTGCCTCGTCGCCTTCGGCCAGCGCGCCCGCATCGCTGTTGCGGCTGCCCGTGGCCTGGAAGTGCCTGGCGGTGGCATCGGCGACGGCGGCCACGTCCTTCAACTGGCCGACATTGACCGCATCGGTGTCTTCGGTACCGGCCGCGACGCTGGTGAGCTGGCGGGTCAGGCCGTACTCGGCCGCACCGACGGACACCGTATCGACGCGGTCGGCCAGCGAGCCGGCACCCAGCGCCACGCTGCCGGTGGCGACCGCCGCCGAATTGGAGCCCAGCGCGGTGCTGTACTCACCCACGGCGGTGCTGAACGCACCCACCGCGATCGATGCTTCATTGGCGGCAGTGGCGCCACGGCCCAGAGCGGTACTGCCCGGGCCCATCGCCACGGCACCGCCACCGACGGCAGTGGCGCCGTCGGCGCTTGCTTCGGACAAGGCACCCAGTGCGGTAGCCGCGCCGTTCTCGCTGGCGGCATAGGCGCTGGCGCCCACGGCGGTGTCACCGAGGCCGAACGCGGCCGCGCTCTGCCCGACCACCACGCTGGCGTCGCCGATGGCCAGGGCGCCCTGGCCGAATGCGCTGGCGCCCAGGCCGGCGGCAATGGCCTGGGTGCCGATGGCAGTCGTGGCGTTGGCCAACGCCTGTGCACCGGCACCGGCGGCCACCGCGCCCTGCCCGTCGATCTTCGCTGCGTCGCTGTCATCACCGGCGCCATCGGCCTTGAAGTAGCGCTCGCCATCGGCGGCCACGTCCGCCAGCGCCGCCTGCGTGGCGCGCGCCTGCGCATCCAGCTGCGCCTTGTTCACCGCATCGGTGGCCTGGGTGCCGGCGGCCACATTGGTGATCTGCCGTTCCTTGCCGGCATCGCCGACGGACACGGTGTTGGCGCGCGCGGCCTTGGAACCGGCGCCCAGCGCCACGCTGTTGGCCGCGCTCGCGCTGCTGTTGCCGCCGATCGCCACCGCGTTGCTGCCCTTGGCGCTGGCCGTGCCTTCAACCAGGCACTTTTCCAGCAGCTTGCCACTGAACGCCACGCAGGTAGCGCTGCCGCCGATCTGCACCGACTGCGCAACGGCGGCACTGCTCATGCCCAATCCCAATACCAGCCCCAGTGCCACGGCCAGCGCGGCTGGCGTTGCCTGCGTCGTGTCGCGGCGCTGGTCGACCACACCACCGCTGCTGTCGGAAGAGGCCAGTTCCGAGGCCACGACCAACTGACCCAATGCTTTGTTCCAGACCTTGCGATAAATCCGATTCATCGGTACGGCTCCTGATTGGACTGGTTTTGGGCAAAGCAACGCCACCGCCGGGCCGTGCGGCCCAACGTCCCCCCTGGGGGCGTCTATTCGCGTGATTTACTGCGGGTATTGCCGAACGGCGCGCAGCGACAGAAACCCGAGCGCGTGCGCCAAGCGGTTACTGCGAAATGAATGATTCTGAAACGGGCTTCAAGTGTTAACGGCAACTTTGGAGAACGTCAAGACTTTGACACGACAAATCCTATTGCCGTGAAGCAGTTCACTATTTCACGGGTTTATAAAAGGATTTCGTTATGCAGACGTGACGAACGGCTGGCGCATGAAAATCGATGTAACTAGCGGGCGCGACTGGAGTTTCACACGCGCAAAGAAAAACCCGCTGGCAATGCAGCGGGTTTTTCCATACGCGATGGCATTGCGCCCTGCGCGGAATGATGCGATCAGCCGCACCACACCCGTGCGTTGCGGAACATGCGCATCCACGGCGAATCCCCCTGCCATTCGGCGGGCGCCCAGCTCAGGTTGAGCGCGCGCGGGGTGCGCTCCGGGTGCGGCATCATGATGGTGACGCGACCGTCGCTGCTGGTGAGGCCGGTGATGCCGTCCGGCGAACCGTTCGGATTCAGCGGATACTGGCTGGCAACGTTGCCATGGCCATCGATGTAGCGCAGCGAGACGCGGGCCGCGGCCTGGTCGACGGCCGTGTCGAACACTGCCTGGCCTTCACCATGCGCCACCGCCACCGGCAGGCGCGAGCCGGCCATGCCACGCAGCAGGATCGACGGCGACTCCACCACTTCCAGCAGCGCGGTACGGGCTTCGAACTGCTCGCTGGCATTGCGGCGGAACTGCGGCCAGTGCTCGGCACCCGGAATGATGCCCTTGAGCTGGCTCATCATCTGGCAGCCGTTGCACACGCCCAGCGCGAAGCTGTCTTCGCGCGCGAAGAACGCGGCGAAGGCATCACGCAGCGCACTGCGCTCCAGGATCGAGGTGGCCCAGCCACGGCCCGCACCGAGTACATCGCCATAGCTGAAGCCACCACAGGCGACCAGGCCGGTGAACTCCTGCAGCGCCACGCGGCCTTCGATCAGGTCGCTCATGTGCACGTCGAAGGCACGGAAGCCGGCACGTTCGAAGGCGTTGGCCATTTCAATCTGGCCGTTGACGCCCTGCTCGCGCAGCACCGCCACGCGCGGACGCGCACCGGTGCTGATGAACGGTGCTGCGACATCTTCGTTGAGATCAAAGCTGAGCTTCGGCTTCAGGCCCGGTGCGTTGAAGGCACGTGCCACCTCGCGCTCGGCATCGGCATTGGCCGGATTGTCGCGGCGCTTCTGCATCGCGTGAGTGACCGACCACCAGGCGTCGAACAGCGCTTCCCAGCGCCATTCGGCCAGGTTGCCACCGCCCAGCGACACACGCACCACCGGTGCGGTGGTCGGTTTGGCGATGCGCTGTGCGCATTCGGTCAGTGCATGGCGCTCGACCAGGTCAGCGAACGCGGCGCGGTCTTCGCGGGCGATCTGCACCACCGCACCCAGTTCCTCGTTGAACAGGCTGCGGAACGGATCATCGCCCCACGCATCGAGGGTGATGTCCAGGCCCATCCGCGAGGTGAAGGCCATTTCGCACAGCGCGGCGAAGGCACCACCGTCGCTGCGGTCGTGGTAGGCCAGCAGCAGGCCGGCCTGGCGCGCATCGCGGATCAGCTCGAAGAAACCACGCAGGCGCTGCGGGTCGTCCAGGTCAGGGGCGGCACCGGCGAAGGCCGGCAGGTCGCCATGGTCGGCATGCACCTGGGCCAGGATCGAACCGCCCAGGCGCTGCTTGCCGGCCCCCAGGCCAATCAGCCACAGCTCGCTTTCCACGTCGCGGTCGAGCAGCGGGGTCAGCTGCTGGCGCACATCGGCCACCGGCGCGAACGCCGAGATCACCAGCGACACCGGCGACACGCTCTTGTGCGCTTCGCCCTGGTCGTGCCACTGCGCCTGCATCGACAGCGAGTCCTTGCCCACCGGGATGCTGATGTCCAGCTGCGGGCACAGTTCCATGCCCACCGCCTTCACCGCGTCGTACAGCAGCGCGTCTTCGCCCGGGTGGCCGGCCGCGGCCATCCAGTTCGCCGACAGCTTGATCTCATCCAGCGCATCGACCGGGGCCGCGCACAGGTTGGTCAGCGCTTCGCCCACCGCCATGCGTGCCGAAGCCGCCGCATCGAGCAGGGCCAGCGGGGTGCGCTCGCCGATCGACATCGCCTCACCGGCCACGCCGTCGAAGTCGGCCAGGGTGATCGCCACATCGGCCACCGGCAGCTGCCACGGGCCGACCATCTGTTCGCGCGCGGTCAGGCCGCCGACGCTGCGGTCACCGATGGTGACCAGGAAGTTCTTCGAGGCCACGGTCGGGTGCGCCAGCACGCGCAGGCCGGCCTCATGCAGGTCCAGGCCGCCGGTCTTCAGCGCCGGCCAGCGCGGTGCCGGCGGATGCGCGGTGTCGCGATGCATCTTCGGCGGCTTGCCGAACAGCACGTCCATCGGCAGGTCGATCGGTGCATCGGCCGGGGTGTGGCCCGGCACGGCGCCGTAGGCCACCACCAGATGCTCTTCAGCGGTGGCCACGCCGACGGCCGCGAAGGGGCAGCGTTCGCGGGCGCACAGCGCGGCGAACTCGGCCAGGCGTTCCTGGGCCACGCCCAGCACGTAGCGTTCCTGCGACTCGTTGCACCACAGCTGCATCGGCGACAGCGACGGATCATCGGTGGGCACCTTGCCCAGGTCGATGACACCGCCGACGTTCGAGTCGTGCAGCAGTTCGGGGATGGCGTTGGACAGGCCACCGGCGCCGACGTCGTGGAAGAACTTGATCGGGTTGTTGGCGCCCATCGCCACGCAGCGGTCGATGACCTCCTGGCAGCGACGCTCCATTTCCGGGTTGTCGCGCTGCACGCTGGCGAAGTCCAGGTCCTCGGCGCTTTCACCGGAGGCCACCGAACTGGCGGCACCGCCGCCCAGGCCGATCAGCATCGCCGGCCCGCCGAGCACGATGACCGCATCACCGGCCTGCAGCGGGATCTTGTCGACCTGGACGCGGTCGATCGCGCCGAGGCCACCGGCCAGCATGATCGGCTTGTCGTACGCGCGCACCAGATCGGCGCCTTCGGGCAATTCGAAGCTACGGAAGTAGCCGAGCAGGTTGGGGCGGCCGAACTCGTTGTTGAACGCGGCGCCGCCGAGCGGGCCCTCGGTCATGATTTCCAGCGCCGGCGCCATGCGCGGGTTCAGCGCGCGCGGCGCTTCCCACGGCTGCGGCAGCTCGGGGATGCGCAGGTGCGAGACCGAGAAGCCGGTCAGGCCCGCCTTCGGCTTGCCGCCACGGCCGGTCGCGCCCTCGTCGCGGATCTCGCCACCGGCACCGGTCGAGGCACCGGGGAACGGCGCGATCGCGGTCGGATGGTTGTGCGTTTCCACCTTGATCTGGAAGGCGCTGGGTACCTGCGGCTCGCGGCGGTATTCGCCACTGGCCGGATCGGGACGGTAGCGCGAGGCCGGATGGCCTTCGATCACCGCAGCGTTGTCGCTGTACGCGCTGAGCGTGTGCTGCGGGGTCTGCTGGTGGGTGTTCTTGATCATCCGGAACAGCGAGCGGTCCTGTTCCTGGCCGTCGATGGTCCAGCTGGCGTTGAAGATCTTGTGCCGGCAGTGCTCGGAATTGGCCTGCGCGAACATCATCAGTTCCACGTCCGACGGCGACCGGCCCAGCGCGGTGAAGCGTTCACGCAGGTAGTCGATCTCGTCCTGGGCCATGGCCAGGCCGAGGCGCTGGTTGGCGGCCTCCAGCTGGTCCACCGGCACGCGTTCCAGCTCACCCCGCGCCGGCGCGGAGAACAGCGCCTGGCCCTGCTCGACCGTTTCCAGCACCGACTGCGTCATCGGGTCGTGCAGCGCCTTGGCCAGCGCCTGCTGGGCGGCGGCATCGGCGGGCCAGCCCTGCACGTCGATGCGCAGGCCGCGCTCGACCCGGCTCACTGGCTGGCCGGCACCGCGCACCAGTTCGGTGGCCTTGCTCGACCACGGTGACAGCGTGCCCAGGCGCGGCACCACGATGCGGCTGACCGCGCCGTCGGCCACGGCCTCGCCCTGCGGCGCTGCTTCGAGGATGCGGCACAGGGTGGCCAGGTCGGGGGCGGCACTGCCTTCGGGCTGCACGAAGTAGACGTGCCAGGCACCGCTGATGCGCAGGGAGGGAGCGATGGACTGCAGGCGGGATTCAAGACGTTCGCGGCGGAACGGCGACAGGGCGGGCGCGCCCTCGAGGACCATCATGTCCGGGGAACCGTAGTTGGGAAACGGGCCCGACATTGTACCGGAAGCAGGGGGATGGCTTTGGCCGGGCGGCGCCCGGCACCCGCCGAGGCCAGGGCAACAGCAACAGCAACAGCAGCTGCCAAAGCAAAAGCAGGATTTCCGTGGGATGGCGGGGTGGGTCCGGTGGCGGGGGACGCCGTAAACCCATCCCTGGGGGCTTGGCCGCGGCATCCATGCCGCGGACACCCCCGCCACCGGACCCACCCCGCCTTCGACAGATTTCCGCGAGCTGCGGTAGATCCACGCCATGCGTGGATGCTCCCCGGTAGTGCCGGCCGCTGGCCGGCAACCAGGAAATGTCAGAAATCAGGCATTGAAGAGCGCAGCGACCGGCTTTTGCTTTGATTTTTTGTTCTGTCTTTCGTGGCTGGCCGCGCAGGAACCTGTCCGTGGCCGGGCGGGTGGGCTGCGCAGGGGCGTGAGCCGCATGGATGCGGCGACCGAGCTTACATGGACGTACTTGCAGCGCCCCCTGCGCAGCCCACCCGCCCGGCCAATCCCCAGAAATCCGCTGTTCGCGGCAAGCCCCAGCCACGAGGGGGCTCCGCCGATGGCCGCCGACTGCGCGCCAGCGCCGCTTTCCGCCCAAATCGCCGAACCATGCGCTTGCTCACGGATTGACCACGCAATTGATGACAACGTTGTCCCCACCTGGTGCCGGACTCTCTCCCCGGCCTCCCAGGTGCCTCCGTCCGGCCCCTCCGTCGCCTTCCCGGGCGACGCCCGGACCTGCGTCACGCGCGGCGCCATCGGGGCCCGCGCGCCCTTTGATCGGAGACTCACCCATGTACGACCCGATTGTGCGCAGTGCCGAACGTTCGACCCGAAGCTGTCGTCCCCGCCACCTGGCCTGGCTGCTTGCCCTGGCCGCCGGTACCGCCGCCCTGCCCGGCCTGGCGCAGGCCGCCAGCTGTGCCGGGGTGGCGCAGTGGGACCAGGCCAAGATCTACCGGGCCGGCGACACCCTGCAGAAAGGAGGCGTCCTCTATCGGGCGAACCAGGACATCTGGAACGCGCCGCCGGACCATCCGGCCGGTGCGCCCTACTACACCAACCTCGGCGCCTGCGATGGCGGCGGCGTCAACCAGCCGCCGGTGGTCAGCCTGACCTCGCCGGCCAACGGTGCCACCTTCAGTGCCGGCGGCACGGTCAACGTGACCGCCACCGCCAGTGATCCGGACGGCAGCGTCGCCAAGGTCGAGTTCTTCCGCGATGGCAGCACGCTCGGCGTGGCCACCAGTGCGCCGTATGCGGCCAGCTGGGCCAATGCCAGTGCCGGCAGCCACACCCTGCGCGCGGTCGCCACCGACAACAACAACGCCACCGCCAGCACCGCGACGATCACCATCACCGTCAACGCCGCCGGTGGCGACACCACCGCACCGAGCGTGCCGGGCGGGCTGGCGGTCGGCACCCGTACCGCCAACAGCGTCGCCCTCAGCTGGAGCCCGTCCACCGACAACACCGGCGGCAGTGGCCTGGCCGGCTATGACGTGTACCGCAACGGCAGCCTGGTCGGTTCACCGTCCAGTGCCAGCTATGTGGATGGCGGGCTGACTGCATCCACCACCTACCGCTACCGCGTACGGGCCCGCGACAACGCCGGCAATGCCTCGGCACAAGGCACCGAGATCAGCGCCACCACGCTGGCCGGTGACGGCGGCACCACCGGCAAGCGGGTCATCGGCTACTTCACCCAGTGGGGCATCTATGGCCGCAACTACCGGGTCAAGAACATCGACAGCAGCGGCTCGGCCGCGCGCCTGACCCACATCAACTACGCGTTCGGCAACGTGCGCAACAACCGCTGCGAAGTGGGCATCACCCAGCCGTCGGATCCGAACAGTGGTGCCGGTGGCGATGCCTTCGCCGACTACACCAAGGCCTTCAGTGCCGCCGAGAGCGTCAGCGGCAGTGCCGATACCTGGGACCAGCCGCTGCGTGGCAACTGGAACCAGCTCAAGCAGCTCAAGGCCAAGTATCCGAACCTGAAGGTACTGATCTCGCTGGGTGGCTGGACCTGGTCGCGCGGCTTCTCCAGCGCGGCGCGTCCGGAAAACCGCCAGGCGTTCGTCGCCTCGTGCATCGACGCCTACATCAAGGGCAACCTGCCGGTGACCGACGGTGCCGGTGGTGCCGGTGCCGCACTGGGCGTGTTCGACGGCATCGACATCGACTGGGAATACCCGGTGGCCTGCGGCATCGAATGCGGCAAGCCGGAAGACAACGCCAACTTCACCGCGCTGATGGCCGAGTTCCGTCGCCAGCTTGATGCAGTGCGTCCGGGCCTGTTGCTGACGGTGGCGGTGGGTGCGGGCATCGACAAGATCCGCGTCACCGATCCGGCCGCGTACCACCCGTACCTGGACTACATCAACGTGATGACCTACGACTTCCACGGCGCGTGGGATGCGAAGACCAATCACCAGTCGGCGCTGTTCGATTCGCCCAATGATCCGTCCACCGGCGACCAGAAGCTGTACAACAGCAACGACGCCATCGAGGCCTTCATCAGCCGTGGCGTGCCCGCCGCCAAGCTCAACCTGGGCATCGGCTACTACGGGCGTGGCTGGACCGGTGTGGCCAATGCCAACAACGGCCTGTACCAGACCGCGAGCGGTGCCGCCCCGGGTACCTACGAGGCCGGCATCGAGGACTGGAAGGTGCTGAAGAACCTGGCGTGGCCGGGCTACACCGACAACACCGCCGGCGCCACCTGGATCTACAACGGCAGCACGTTGTGGAGCTTCGACACCCCGGCCAACATCACCCGCAAGATGGGTTACGTGAAGACCCAGGGCCTGGGCGGTGCATTCGTCTGGGAGTTCAGCGGTGACGATGCGCAGGGCACGCTGACCAAGGCGGTCAGTGATGGCCTGAAGTAAGAAAAAAGCCGGGGATGCGATACACGCATCCCCGGCCTCCTGCCTGCAGCGCCGATCAGCGCTTGGCCGACAGCTTTTCCAGCGCCGCACGCAGCTGTGCCGGCGGCAGGTAACCGCCCAGCTGGGTGCCATCCGGCGCGAAGATCGCCGGCGTGCCATTCACGCCCAGCTGCTGGCCCAGCGCGTACTGCATCGCCACCGGGTTGGTGCAGTTCTTGGCCGGCACGCTGCCGCCGCGCTTGGCGTTGGTCAGGGCCTGGCGACGATCCGCTGCGCACCAGACCGAAATCATGTCGGTGTAGTCCTTGCTGCCCAGCCCCATGCGCGGGAACGCCAGGTACTCGACGGTGATGCCGTTGCGGTTGAGCTCGGCGATGTCCTGGTGCAGCTTGCGGCAGTATCCGCACTCGATGTCGGTAAACACGCTGATGGTGTATTTCGCGTTCGGCGCGGCGAATACGATGCGATCACCGTGGTTGGCCTTGGCCAGCAGGCCGCGACGGTAGCCGAGCAGGCCTTCGCTGTTGGCCGGGCCCTTGGCGCGGGTGTCGTAGGGCTGCGACTGGAACAGGTAGCGGCCATCATCGGACACATACAGCAGCTGGCCGGACACCACCACCTCGCGGAAGCCCGGGAACGGCGCGGCACCGATGTAATCGACCTGGAAGCCCGGGTTGAGCGCGGTCAACGCGGCACGGACCGCCTGGTCGGCCGAAGCGTTCGCGGCCGGGCTGGCCTTGGCCGCAGCGGTGGGCGCCTTGGCGGCCGGCGGGGCCGGCTGGGCGCAGGCGGTCAGGCTGAGCGCACCGAACACGGCGGCGATGGCAAATCGGAGCATGGAACGATCCGCAGCAGAAGAAGATCCCGGATTCTGACACAGCCGCCGGCAGCGGGCCGCGCTGCCACGGACGGGCCCGGGCAGCGATTCAGGCCCGCGCTCAGCCGCGTGGATGATGGCGGGCATGCAGCTTCTGCAGGTGTTCGCGCGCCACCAGGGTGTAGATCTGGGTGGTGGATAGCGAGCTGTGCCCGAGCAGCATCTGCAGCGCGCGCAGGTCGGCACCCCGGTTGAGCAGATGGGTGGCGAAGCTGTGCCGCAGCCCATGCGGACTGATCCGTGCCGGGTCGATGCCAGCCACCTGCGCGTGGCGCTTGACCAGGTGCCAGAATGCCTGCCGGGTCAGCGCCTGCAGGGTCGGCTCGATGAACAACGGGGTCTGCCCATCGGGCAGGGCCTGCACCTTGCCCTTGCCGACCAGCTGCGGGCGCGACTGCTGCAGGTAACGCTCCAGCCAGTGCTGCGATTCCTCGCCCAACGGCACCAGCCGTTCCTTGCTGCCCTTGCCGGTGACCCGCAGCACGCCCTGGCGCAGGTTGACCGCGGTGGCCGGCAGCAGCACCAGCTCGCTGACGCGCAGGCCGGCGGCGTACATCAGCTCCAGCATGGCGCGGTCGCGCAGCCCCAGCGGGCTGTCGATGTCCGGCGCCGCCAGCAGCGCATCGATCTGGCTTTCGGCCAGCGCCTTGGGCAGCAAGCGTGGCAGCTTGGGCGGATCCAGCAGCGCGCTGGGATCCTCGCTGCGTTCGCCACGGCGCACGCCATCGGCGAAGAAGGCCCGCAGCGCCGACAACAACCGCGCATTGCTGCGCGGCGACCAGCCATGGCGGGTGCGCCAGGCCAGGTAATCGAACAGCCCCGGGCGTTCGATGCCGGCCAGGCCACCGTCACGTCCATCCATCCAGCGCGCCAGGCCTTCCAGATCGCGGCGGTAGCTGTCGAGGGTGGCGCGGGCCAGGCCGTTCTCGGCCCAGATCGCATCGAGGAAGCGCTGGATGCGTGCGCTGTCGTCGGCGCGCAGTTCGGGCAGTTGCTGGACCAGCTGGCGGCGTTCGGCGGGGGTGGAAACAAGGGCCATGCGTGCAGGATACGAGGGCCACTGCGGGCACGGCCAGCTTTGCGTATGCTCGGCGCATGTCCCGCCCCGCCACCGACACGGCCCCTGCAGCCGCCAGCGAACTGCCCCGCCCGCGCGCACTGCTGCCGTGGCGCCTGCTGGCAATGGTCTACGACGCGTTGCCGGTGCTGGCGCTGTGGATGCTGGCCGGCACGTTGTTCACCCTGGCCTACACCTTCAGCGGCCACGCGCAGCGCGAGAACATCGCGCCCTTCAGTGCCTGGCAGTGGCTGCTGTGGGCGACCTGCTGGGTCATCACCGGCTGGTACGCCACTGCCAGCTGGCGTCGCGGCGGGCAGACGCTGGGCATGCGCCCGTGGCGGCTGAAAGTGCAATCGCGCGATGGCACGCCGTTGCGGCGCGGCCAGCTATGGCGGCGCTTCGCCATTGGTACGCTGTCACTGCTGCTGGGCGGGCTGGGATTCTGGTGGGCGTGGGTCGACCGCGAACGCCTGACCTGGCACGACCGCGCCAGCGGCACCCGCCTGGTGCGCATGCCCAAGCGGTGATGCGTCACCCTTCAATCCGATCCTCCGCAGCGCTCGGCGCTACACCAACGAGGGTCAGCCCGACTTGCGCCGGAACAACAGTCCGGACACGGCCAGCATGACGATCGGCGGCAGCGCATAGGCAATGCGGTAATCGAACTTCAGTGCGCCGGCCATGCGACCGAAGAACAGCTGCAGCAGCCAGAAGCCCAGCGCGAACAGAATGCCCAGGAACAGGCGCTTGCCCATGCCGCCACTGCGCAGCGACCCGAACGCGAACGGCACCGCCGCCAGGCACAGCGCCAGCACGTTCACCGGGTAGAACCAGCGGCTCCAGTACACATCCTCGAAATCACGCGCATCCAGCCCGTTGCGCTGGCGGTAGGCGATGCTGGTGCTCAGCTCGGCCACGCTGAGATTGCGCGGCTTGGCGATGCCGGTGGCCAGCGCCGCCGCATCCAGCTTCGAGTTCCACGGCTCACGCGCCACTTCCTGGCGGGTGGCCGAGCGCTCGCCGAAGGTATCGCGGCGCACACCGGTCAGCACCCAGCCGTCCTTGTCATGCTCGGCCGTGGCCGCATGGGTCAGCGAGGCGATGTTGCCGTCTTCGGCGATCCGGTACAGGCGCACGTCGCGCAGGATCAGCCGCGTTCCCTTGTCACCCACCAGCTGCTCTTCGCCGCTCTGGGCGTTGAGGAAGGTGTCGCCTTCGCGCGCCCACAGCCCCGAGTACCGGGTGGTGGAGATGTCACGGCCCCACTTGGCGCTGGACTTCAGTGCGTCGGCGCGGTCCTGGCCCCACGGGCCCAGCGTCTCGGCGCTGAGCACCATCACCGCGGTCAGCAGCGACAGCGCGATCGCCACCGACACGCTCAGGCGCTTGCGCGACAGGCCCAGCGCACGCAGGGCGGTCAGCTCCGAGGTCGCCGCCAGCTGGCCCAGGCCCATCAGTGCACCGATCACCGCGGCGGTCGGGAACATCGTGTAGGCGCGGCGCGGCACCGTGTACAGCACCCAGGCAGCGGCATGGCCCAGCGTATAGCCGTTCTTGCCGATGTCCTTGAACTCGCCGGAGAAGGCCATCACCACGTCCAGGCCGACCAGCACCGCCCAGGTCAGCAGCACCGTGGTGAACACCGAGCGACCCAGGTAGAGGTCGAAACGCATCGGGCGCAGCCTCATGCGCGGGCTCCCTTCGGGCGGCCCAGGCGGCCATCACGTACATACATCCAGATCGCCAGCGCCAGCAGCGGCACCGTCAACCACCACAGGCCAAGCGCGGCCGGAATCTTGCCGTTGGCGATCCAGCCACTGCCGATGAACATCAGGTTGGTACCCACCATGTAGGCCATCAGGGCCAGCATCATGCGGCCATAACGCTGCTGGCGCGGCGAACTGCGGCCCAGCGGCACGGTCAGCAGGGCGAAGGCCAGCGCGATCAGCGGCGGTGCCAGGCGGCGGTGCAGCTGCGCCTGCGCCTGCGGGCGCGCATCGCCGATCAGCTGCAGGGTCGGCATCAGTTCCGGGTCGTCCTCGGTGCGGGTCTGCGCGCCGTCGGGCAGGGCCACGTCGTTGCGGGCAAAGGTCGCCAGCCGGTAATCGAGCGCCCCGGCCACCGGCCCCTCCACTTGGTGGCCATCATCCAGCTCCAGGAAACGCTGGCGGGTGCCCTCGAAGTACATGCGGCCGCTGTTGGCCGACACCACTTCCAGGCGGTCGTCCTTCTGCCGCTGCAGGAACACCTTGCCCAGCTGGGTGCCGTCGGGCGAGATCGAGGACAGGTAGACCACGCCGCCGTTGGGCAGCGGCGTGAAACGGCCCGGCTCCAGGCCGGCCATCAGCACGCTGCGGTTGGCCTCGATGATCATCTGCTCGGCCACCCGGCCGGCCCACGGGCCCAGCCACAGCGAGCAGGCGCCGACCAGCAGCACCACCGGCACCACCAGCATCAGCAGCGGCCGCAGCAGCCGCTTGGGGCCCACCCCGATCGCGGTGATGACCGCCATCTCCGAGTCGCGGTACAGGCGGGCAATGGCCAGCAGCAGGCCCAGCATCAGCGCCAGCGGCAGGATCAGCGGCAGGTAGGCGATGAACTGCAGGCCCAGCTGCGAGAACAGCAGCTTGGCCGGCAGGCGCCCGTCGGCGATGTTGCCGAGGATGTCCACCAGCACGCCGCCCACGCTGACCACCAGCAGGACGATCAGGGTAGCCAGGAAACTCTGGACGAAATCGCCCAGCAGGTATCGGTCGAGCTTCAGCATGGGGCGGTGGTTTAAACTCTGGGGTTCGTTCGCGGTGCCGCCCAGTCTACTGTCTGGGCGTAAACGGCCTGCGATTGTACGGACTCGCCAATGGAATCTGCTCAATGGCCCTCGAATTCACCCTGAACCACGTTGCTCCGGCCGCCGCCACCGTTGATTGCCTGGTGGTCGGCGCGTATGCCGACCATACCCTGACCCCGGCCGCGCAGGCCCTGGACGCCGCCAGCGGTGGCCGCCTGGCCGCCCTGGCCCAGCGTGGCGACCTGTCCGGCAAGACCGGCGCGACCACCCTGCTGCACGACCTGCCGGGCGTGACCGCGCCGCGCGTGCTGGTGGTCGGCCTGGGCGACGCCGCCCGCTTCGGCGTGCCGCAGTACCTGAAGGCCGTGGGCGACGCGGTGCGCGCGCTGAAGGCCGGTGCCGCCCGCAGCGCGCTGTTCACCCTGTCCGAAGTGGCCGTGAAGGACCGCGATGCGGCCTGGGCGATCCGCCAGGCGGTGATCGCCGCCGATCACGCCGCGTATCGCTACACCGCTACCCTGGGCAAGAAGAAGGCCGACGATGCCGGCCTGGCCCAGCTCGCCATTGCCGGTGACGACGCCCAGGCGCTGGCCCAGGGCCAGGCGATCGCTGCCGGTGTCGAGTTCGCCCGCGAACTGGGCAACCTGCCGCCGAACTACTGCACCCCGGCCTACCTGGCCGAGGTCGGCGTGAAGTTCGCCGACGAGCACGACGGTGCCGAAGCCGAGATCCTCGACGAGCACCAGATGGAAGCGCTGGGCATGGGCTCGCTGCTGGCGGTGGCCCGTGGTTCGGCCAACCGCCCGCGCCTGGTCGTGCTGAAGTGGAACAATGGCGGCGACGCCAAGCCCTATGTGCTGGTCGGCAAGGGCATCACCTTCGATACCGGTGGCGTCAACCTGAAGACCCAGGGCGGCATCGAAGAGATGAAGTACGACATGTGCGGTGGCGCCAACGTCATCGGCACCTTCGTCGCGGCGGTCAAGGCCAAGCTGCCGCTGAACCTGGTGGTGGTGGTGCCGGCGGTGGAAAACGCCATCGACGGCAACGCCTACCGTCCGTCCGACGTGATCACCTCGATGTCGGGCAAGACCATCGAAGTCGGCAACACCGACGCCGAAGGCCGCCTGATCCTGTGCGACGCACTGACCTACGCGCAGCGCTTCGAACCGGCCGCGCTGGTCGACGTCGCCACCCTGACTGGTGCCTGCATGGTCGCCCTGGGCCACCAGACCGCCGGCCTGATGAGCAAGCACGACGACCTGGCCAGCGAGCTGCTGGCCGCCGGCGAGCAGGTGTTCGACCGCGCCTGGCGCCTGCCGCTGTGGGACGAGTACCAGCCGATGCTGGATTCGACCTTCGCCGACGTCTACAACATCGGCGGCCGCTGGGCCGGCGCGATCACCGCCGGCTGCTTCCTGTCGCGCTTCACCGAAGGCCAGCGCTGGGCCCACCTGGACATCGCCGGCGTGGCCAGCGATGAAGGCAAGCGCGGCATGGCCACCGGCCGCCCGGTCGGCCTGCTGAGCCAGTGGCTGCTGGACCAGGTCGCCCGCGCCTGATGCCGTACCCGACCCTGGCCGGCAGACGCCGGCCGGGGCCTCGCCCGGCACTGCCGGGCCCCTGCCTGACCCGGACCCTGCCATGCCCCGCGCCGACTTCTACCTGATCGCCAAGCCCCGCTTCCTGACCGAGCCCCTGCGCCTGGTCTGCGAACTGGCGCGCAAGGCCAACGACGCCGGGCTGTTCACCCTGGTACTGGCCCGCGACCAGGCCCAGGCCGAGGAGCTGGACGAGCTGCTGTGGGCCTTCGACAACGATGCCTACATCCCGCACCAGATTGCCGGGGAAGACATGGACGAGGAAGAAGCCCTGGTGCTGATCGCCGTGCCCGGCACCGAGGCACCGGCGCGTCCGCTGGTGATCAACCTGCGCGACGCGCCCTGGCTGGGCCAGTGCGAGCGCGTGCTGGAAGTGGTTCCGGCCGATCCGGAAGCGCGCGAACCGCTGCGCGAGCGCTGGCGCCAGTACAAGGCGGCCGGTTACGACCTGAACAAGCACGACATGTAAGCGCGCCCCGGCCCCCTTGATGGGCCGCCGCCGCGCCCTGATCCTTCAACGATTACCTCCTGGTTCCCCCGCATGACCCAACTCGCCTCCAGCTACGACCCGACGTCCTTCGAGACCGACCTCTACGAGGCCTGGGAGAAGGCCGGCCACTTCAAGCCGTCCGGCACGGGCGAGCCGTACACCATCCTGCTGCCGCCGCCGAACGTGACCGGCACGCTGCACATGGGCCACGCGTTCCAGCAGACCCTGATGGATGCGCTGGTGCGCTACCACCGCATGCGCGGCTACGACACACTGTGGCAGGTCGGTACCGACCACGCCGGCATCGCCACCGAGATGGTGGTCAGCCGCAACCTGGCGCTGGAAGGCAAGGGCGAGACCCGCGACTCGCTGGGCCGCGAAGGCTTCATCGGCAAGGTCTGGGAGTGGAAGCAGCAGTCCGGCGACACCATCGAGCGCCAGATGCGTCGCCTCGGCACCTCCGCCGACTGGTCGCGCAGCACTTTCACCATGGACCCGCAGCCGTCGGCGGCGGTCAACGAAGCGTTCGTGCGCTGGTACGAGCAGGGCCTGATCTACCGCGGCCAGCGCCTGGTCAACTGGGACCCGGTGCTGAAGACCGCCATTTCCGACCTGGAGGTGGAGAGCGCCGAGGAAGATGGCTTCCTGTGGTCGATCGCCTACACGCTCGATGAAGGCCTGAGCTACGAGCACGTCGAGCGCGATGCCGACGGCGTGGAAACCCTGCGCGAGACCCGCGACTACCTGGTGGTCGCCACCACCCGCCCGGAAACCCTGCTGGGCGATACCGCGGTGATGGTGCACCCGGAAGACGCGCGCTACGCGCACCTGATCGGCAAGAGCGTGGTGCTGCCGCTGACCGGCCGCCGCGTGCCGGTGATCGCCGACGAGTACGTGGACCGCGCGTTCGGCACCGGCGTGGTCAAGGTCACCCCGGCCCATGATTTCAATGACTATGAAGTCGGCGTGCGCCACAGCCTGCCGATGATCAACCTGTTCACCCCGGTGGCGGCGCTGAACGAGAACGCGCCGGAACGCTTCCGGGGCCTGGACCGTTATGACGCGCGCAAGGCCGTGCTGGCCGAACTGGAAGACCTGGGCATCCTGGTCGAAACCAAGGCGCACAAGCTGCAGGTGCCGCGCGGCGACCGTACCGGCCAGGTGATCGAGCCGTACCTGACCGACCAGTGGTTCGTGAAGATGGACGAGCTGGCCAGGCGTGGCCTGGAACTGGTCGAGGACGGAAGCATTGCCTTCGTGCCGCCGAACTGGATCAACACCTACCGCCACTGGATGAACAACATCCAGGACTGGTGCATCAGCCGCCAGCTGTGGTGGGGCCATCGCATTCCGGCGTGGTTCGACGCCGCTACCGGCACCTGCTACGTCGGCCGCAGCGAAGAGGAAGTGCGGGCAAAGCACAACCTGGGCAGCGAGGTGGTGCTGAACCAGGAAAGCGACGTGCTGGAGACCTGGTTCTCCTCGCAGCTGTGGCCGTTCTCCACCCTGGGCTGGCCCAACGAACAGGCCATGGCCGAGCGCGGCTTCGACCGCTACCTGCCGTCGTCGGTGCTGATCACCGGCTTCGACATCATCTTCTTCTGGGTGGCGCGCATGATCATGGCCACCGACAACCTGGTCGGGAAGATCCCGTTCAAGGACGTCTACTTCACCGGCCTGATCCGCGACGGCCAAGGCCAGAAGATGTCCAAGAGCAAGGGCAACGTACTCGACCCGCTGGACATCATCGACGGCATCAGCATCGACGACCTGGTCGCCAAGCGCACCGGCGGCCTGATGCAGCCGAAGATGGTGGAGAAGATCGAGAAGGCCACCCGCAGGGAATTCCCGGACGGCATTGCAGCCCACGGCGCCGATGCGCTGCGCTTCACCATCGCCGCGCTGGCCACCCACGGCCGCGACATCAAGTTCGACATGAACCGCGCCGAGGGCTACAAGAACTTCTGCAACAAGCTGTGGAACGCCAGCCGCTTCGCGCTGATGAACACCGAAGGTGCTGCGTTCACCGGCGTGCCGAAGCCGCGCACCGATGCCGAGCGCTGGATCCTCGCGCGCCTGGCCGCCACCACCGCCGAGGCACAGGGCCATTTCGCCGCCTATCGTTTCGATCTGCTGGCGCAGTGCCTGTACGAATTCGCCTGGAACGCGTTCTGCGACTGGTTCCTGGAACTGAGCAAGCCGGCGCTGAACGGCGCCGACGCCGCCGATGCCGAGAGCACCCGCCACACCCTGCTGTACGTGCTGGAAGCGCTGCTGCGCCTGCTGCACCCGCTGACGCCGTTCATCACCGAACAGCTGTGGCAGCAGCTGGCGCCGCGCCTGGGCCTGGCCGAAACCACACTGTCGTTGCGCCCGTACCCCACCGCCGCCGAGTTCGAGGGCGATTTCGCCCAGGCCGAGGCCGACGTGGAATGGCTGAAGGCGGTGATCAGTGCGGTGCGTCGCGTGCGCAGCGAACTGAACGTCGCGCCGTCCAGGCAGGTGCCGCTGCGCCTGCAGGCCGGCCTGGCGCAGGACCGCGTGCGCATCGAGCGCTTCAGCGCCTCGCTGTCGTTCCTGCTGAAACTGGACAGCATCCAGTGGCTGGCCGAGAGCGAAAGCGCGCCGCCGGCCGCCGCCGCGATCGTGGGCGAGCTGAAGCTGCTGGTACCGCTGGAAGGCTTGGTCGATCTTGATGCCGAGCGTGCGCGCCTGGACAAGGAGATCAAGCGCGTGGAAGGCGAACAGGAAAAGAGCGAGACCAAGCTGGCCAGGTTCACCGACAAGGTGCCGCCGGCGGTGGTCGAGCAGGAACGCGTGCGCCTGGTCGACTGGAACACCCAGCTGGCCGGCCTGCGCGAGCAGCGCGCGAAGCTGTAACCGCCGCAGGGAAATGCCGGGCACTGCCCGGCGTTTCCTTCTGTAGAGTCGGGCGGTGCTCGACGCATGACAGCAGTCGAGCATGGCTCGACTCTGCATTTCTCTCGCATGGCATCATCACCGGATGCCGATTTCCATCTTCCTGCTGGTCCTCGCTGCCGCGGCGCTGCATGCCAGCTGGAACGCGATCGTCAAACGCGGGCCGGACAAGTTCCTCGGCACGGTGCTGGTCACCGGAAGCGCAGCGCTGCTGTCCGCCGCTGCGCTGCCCCTGCTGCCGTTCCCGGCCGCGCACAGCTGGCCGTGGCTGGGCGCGTCGGTGCTGTTGCAGGTGACCTATTACGGACTGGTCGCACGCTGTTACCAGCAGGTCGACATGAGCCTGGCCTATCCGCTGATGCGTGGCTGCGCGCCGATCCTGGTCGCACTGGCGGGCACGCTGCTGGGTGAGACGCTGCCGGCGGCAGCCTGGCTGGGGGTGGTGCTGGTAAGCACCGGCATCCTGTGCATGGCGCTGGGTGCACGGGGCGGCCAGCTGCGACTGCCGCTGCTGACCGCAGCGATGATCGCCACCTACACGCTGGTCGACGCGCACGGCGCACGCCAGTCCGGCAACGCGCTCAGCTACACGTTGTGGTTGTTCCTGCTGTCGGGCATCCCGCTGCCGCTGTGGGCGGTGTACACGCGCGGCAGCGCGGTGCTGCACTATGCACGGCAGCATTGGCCGCTGGGGCTGGCCGGCGGCGTCGGCACCACCGCCTCCTATGCGATGGCGCTGTGGGCCATGACGCAGGTGCCGGTGGCGATGGTCTCGGCGCTGCGCGAATCCTCGATCCTGTTCGCGCTGCTGATCTCGGTGTTCCTGCTGCGCGAGCGGATACCCCGCGCGCGCTGGCTGGCAGCGGTGCTCATCGTCGGCGGTGTGCTGGCGTTGCGCCTGGCGTGAGCGACGCATCGGTGGTGCCGGCCGCTGGCCGGCAACCCCTCCCCTTTACAGCGGCGGCATCGCCTGCAGGTCGCCGTCGACCAGCTCGATGGCCATCACCACCGCATCCTCGCGGCCCTGTGCAGCCGGGTAGTAGCGCGGGCGGCGGCCGATCTCGTTGAAGCCTTCGCTGTGGTACAGCGCCAGTGCCGGCGTATTGGATGGGCGCACTTCCAGGAACACGCGCTGTGCGCCGCGATCGGCGGCCAGCCGCACCAGCGCGCGCAGCAGCTGGCGGCCCAGCCCGCGCGACTGCGCCAGCGGATCGATGCAGATGTTCAGCACGTGCGCTTCATCGGCGGCGATGCTGAGCACGCCATAGCCGACCAGCAGGCCATCGCGCTCCATCGCCAGGCCGGGATAGCCGGCGCGCAGGCAGTCGATGAAGATGCCGCGGGTCCAGGGGAAGGGATAGCCCCGCAGCTCGATCGCCATCACGGCATTGAGGTCGCTCTCGCGCAGCGCGCGCAGGCTGACCGGACCGGGCCGGGTCACCGCGCTCATGGCGTTCCCCGCTTGCGCAGGGCTCGCAGCTGCGGCCACAGCGCACGCTTGGCCGCCGGATCGCGGCGCAGCTGGTCCAGCGGCCAGCTGTCCATCAGCGCCTGCGTGGCCGGGTCATTCGGGTTGCAGCCGGACGCGCGCAGCAGCGCGATCTGCAGACGGTCCGGCAGGCGCACCACCGGTTCCCGCGCGGTGCCGCTGGGCAACGGTCGCTCAGCGGCCGGCACGGTGTCCGGCGCCCTGACCGGCGTTTCGCGGCGCGGCGGTGCCGGGCGTTGCTGGCCGGTGGCGGGCGCCGGCCTGGCCGGCAGTGCGCGCGCCGCCTCCAGCGGCGGCACCGGGTGTGGCGGGGCAACGCTGGCCTCGGCTTCGGCCACGCTCAACTGCAGCGCGGCGTCCAGCTCGGCCGCAAGCTGGCCGTCGTGATAGACGGTGTAGCCCATGGCCTGCAGCCAGGCCTGCTGGGCCGGGGACCACAGCACGGGCAGGTCCTGGCTCACGCCGCCTCGGTTTTCTTGCGCAGGCGCTGCACGGCCCACATCACCGGGCCGGACAAGGCGTACAGGATGCCGACCGCGAACAGCACGCGCGGCAGGTCGATGACCGCAATGGCGATGGCCACCGGCACCAGTGCCAGCACCAGGAACGGCACGCGGTCCGAACGGGTGCCCTTGGCACCGCCG
This sequence comes from Stenotrophomonas sp. PI_27, assembly GCF_027854495.1. NCBI lineage: Bacteria > Pseudomonadati > Pseudomonadota > Gammaproteobacteria > Lysobacterales > Lysobacteraceae > Stenotrophomonas > Stenotrophomonas sp. PI_27. Next base: position 65,958 of record NZ_JAJNOF010000011.1, on the reverse strand, counting down.
CCCTTGAAGCTCCAGAAGCGGATGCGGCTGACCATCAGCAGCGCAGCGATGATCGTCACCGCCAGCGCCACATAGCGCAGCTGGTTGCCGTCCCAGCCCAGGTTGCCATCGGCAAAGGCCCAGACGAAGGACATCATCAGGCCCGCTGCGGCCGGGCTGGCCAGGCCGACGAACCAGCGTTTGTCGACCACCGCCACCTGGGTATTGAAGCGGGCCAGGCGCAGTGCCGCGCAGGCCGCATACAGGAAGGCCACGGCCCAGCCGACGCGGCCGAGCAGCGGATCGTCGAACTTCAGCCACGACAGCGACCAGTGGTACATCACCAGCGCCGGGGCCATGCCGAAGCTGACCAGGTCGGCCAGCGAGTCGTACTGCACGCCGAATTCGCTGCTGGTGCCGGTCAGGCGCGCCACGCGCCCGTCCAGGCCATCCATCACCGCCGCCACGAACACGGCGATGCTGGCGTTGACGAAATCCCCATTGGCCGCGGCGATGATCGCGTAGAAGCCGGCGAACAGGCCGGCGGTGGTGAACAGGTTGGGCAGCAGGTAAATCGTGCGCGAGCGCGGCGGCGGTGTGATCGGGTCCATGGAATCCAGTTTAATCGACTTGCCAGCGGTCGGCGCCAATGCTGCAATCGATGTTCTGCGCCCATTCCGTGGAGTCTGCCATGCGTGCCCTGTCCTGCCTTGGATGCCTGCTGCTGTTGGTCAGTGCCAACGCCGTGGCCGGTCCCGTCTACAAATGGAAGGACGCCCGGGGCGTGACCCAGTACTCGGAGACCCCGCCGGCGGGCCGGAAGTACGAGACCCGCGAGCAGGCGCGCACCCCGCAGGCCGCAGCCAGCAGCGAGGCCCCGGCCGCGCCGGTCCCCGAGCAGTGCAGCACGGCCCGGGCCAACCTGGCCCTGCTGGACGGCGGTGGCCAGGTGATGCAGGACACCGATGGCGATGGCAAGGCCGATACCCCGTTGACCCCGGAGCAGCACACCGCGCAGAGGGGATTGGCGGAGGCGGCCATCAAGGCTTACTGCCCAGCACAGTGAGGGTATCGGCAGGGCTTGCAGCCCTGCGCCCGCAGAGGCAACAGCAAGGGCAACAGCCGGCTCTGGGCTTTCTGTGGGTTGGGCGGGGCGGTGTGGGATTGCGGGGACGCCGTAAACCCGTCCATGGGGGCTTGGCCGCGGCATCCATGCCGCGGACACCCCGCAATCCGACACCGCCCCGCCTTCGACAGTTTCCCGGTGACGGTGGTAGATCCACGCCATGCGTGGATGAAATCTGTCGGATCTCGAATTGAATCCGGGGTCAGATCCGTTTTCCTGGGGAAAACGGATCTGACCCCGGGAGCCATTCCGACAGCTCGCAGGAAACTGTCTAAGGCGGGGTGGGTCCGGTTGGGGGGCATGAGCCGCATAACCCGCTGTTGCTTCGGCTGTTGCTTCTGAGGTTGCCGGCCAGCGGCCGGCACTACCGCGGGTGCAGGGCGCAGCCCTGCCGATACCCCTCCCCCCGGCCGGGCTGGCAGAATAGAGGTCTCTGCCGTTATCCGAAGCCGACGATGCGCCTCTCCCAGTTCCACCTGCACACCACCAAGGAAACCCCCAGCGACGCCGAGCTGACCAGCCATCGGCTGATGCTGCGCGCGGGCATGATCCGCAAGCTGGCATCGGGCCTGTACACCTGGTCGCCGCTGGGCCTGCGCGTGCTGCGCAAGGTCGAGCGCATCGTTCGCGAGGAAATGGACCGGGCCGGTGCGGTGGAATTCCAGATCCCGACCATCCAGCCGAAGGAGCTGTGGGAGCAGACCGGCCGCTGGCAGAAGTTCGGCCCGCAGCTGCTGAAGATCAAGGACCGCAAGGACCAGGTGTTCTGCTACAGCCCGACCGCCGAAGAAGCCGCCTGCGACTTCGCGCGCAGCGAGCTGTCCAGCTACAAGCAGCTTCCGGTGAATTTCTACCAGGTACAGACCAAGTTCCGCGACGAGATCCGCCCGCGCTTCGGCGTGATGCGCTCGCGCGAATTCCTGATGAAGGACGCCTATTCGTTCCACCTGCACGATGAGTGCCTGGTGCGCGAATACGAGAACATGAAGTCGGCCTACAGCCGCATCTTCACCCGCCTCGGCCTGGACTTCCGCATGGTGCAGGCAGACTCCGGCGCGATCGGCGGCGATGCCTCGCAGGAGTTCCACGTGATCGCCGATTCGGGCGAGGACGCGCTGGTGTTCTCCACCGGCTCGGACTACGCGGCCAACATGGAAGCGGCGATCGCCGCCGATCCGGCACCGCGTGCCGCCGCCACCGAAGCGATGCGCAAGGTGGATACCCCCACCCAGAAGACCTGCGAGGACGTCGCCGCCCTGCTCGGCATCGACCTGCAGCGCACGGTGAAGTCGGTGGCGCTGATCGCCGGCGAAGGCGAGGCCCAGCAGTTCGTGCTGGTGCTGGTGCGTGGCGACCACGAAGTCAACGAGATCAAGCTGGCCAAGGTCGCCGGCCTGGACGAGCAGCGGTTCGCCAGCGAAGCGGAGATCGCCGATTACCTGGGCAGCGTGCCGGGCTTCCTCGGCCCGGTCGCCCCGGCCAAGGCCATCCGTGTGGTCGCCGATCGCGAAGTGGCGGCGATGTCCGACTTCGTCGTTGGCGCCAACGAGGCCGGTTTCCACCTGGCCGGCGTCAACTGGGGCCGCGACCTGCCGGAGCCGGAAGTGGCCGACATCCGCAACGTGCGTGCCGGCGATCGCGCCGTGGACGGCGGTGAACTGAAGATCGCCCGCGGCATCGAGGTCGGCCATGTGTTCCAGCTCGGCCGCAAGTACGCCGAGGCGCTGGACGCCACCGTGCTGGACGAGAACGGCAAGGCAGCGGTGATGGCGATGGGCTGCTACGGCATCGGCATCTCGCGGGTTGTGGCTGCCGCGATCGAACAGAACCATGACGAGGCCGGCATCATCTGGCCGGACGCGATGGCGCCGTGGCAGGTGGTGGTGTGCGTGATCAATCCGAAGGGCGACGCCGCCGTGGCCGATGCCGCGGCCAGCCTGCTGCAGGAACTGCGCGACGCCGGCCTGGACGCCGCGCTTGACGACCGTGGCCTGCGTCCCGGCGCGATGTTCGCCGATATGGAACTGATCGGCATTCCGCATCGCGTGGTGGTCAGCGAACGTGGCCTGGCCGCCGGCACCTACGAATACCGCTCGCGCCGCGCCAGCGAAGCGGAAAGCCTGGACAAGGCCTCCCTGCTGCAGCGCCTGCAGGGCTGATCGGCAAAAAGACCGGGGCCTGCCCCGGTCTTTTTTTTCTGCCGCGGCCTTCCCCGATATTGCAGCGGACATAATCCGGTCAAAATCACCCCGACGGCGTCTGCATGCCGCCACGCCATGACCCGCCTGCATTTGTGCTGTGATTAATTCATCTCTATTCTGTCCGCCGACGCCATGGACTGGCTTGTCCCGTCCACACATTAGTTTCCGGAGTAACCGTAAATGAGCATTGACCTGACCGGCCTGTCAGCACGCGAGCTGGGCGCCCTGATCCGTACCGCCAAGAAGCAGCAGACCATCGTCGCCAAGCGCCGGCCGATCACCAAGGTCCGGGCCCAGCTGACCAAGCTGGCCAAGACCGAGGGTTACACCATCGAAGAACTGTTCGGCAGCGCCCCGGCCACGCGTGCCCGCAAGGCCGCCCCGGCCGCCAAGGCGCCCTCGAAGACCGCCGGCCGCAAGCTGGGCAAGGTGGCACCGAAGTACCGCAACCCGGCCAATCCGAAGGAAACCTGGACCGGCCGTGGCAAGCAGCCGCGCTGGATGGCTGAACTGACCGCCAAGGGCAACAAGAAGCCGGAGGATTTCCTGATCAAGAAGGCCTGAGGCCGGATCGGGATGCGATGAAAAACGCCGGCGGACGCCGGCGTTTTTCATTCTCCGGTGTGTGGACCGAGGTCCACACCCACCGACATCATCACAGGGTTTTGCGCGCCGGCATCAGCAGATTGCCGAACAGCAGGCCGGCGACCAGCGCCATCACCACGTTGAGCACGGTGAGGAACACGCTCTGGCCGGCGCCGACATCCTGTTGCTGGACCAGGGTCAGCACACCGCGCAGGCTGGTGCTGCCGGGCACCATCATGATGATGCCGGGCAGGCGGATGATCGCGCCCGGACGCCCGACCAGGCGACCGAACAGATTGCCGCCGGCAGTCAGCAGCATCGCCGACAGGAAGATGCCGGCCGGCGCGCCCCAGGCGTGGCCACCGAACTTGGAGATCGCATAGCCGGCCACCGAGGCGGCGATCACCCACGGGTAATCGCGGCGGTTGGCCTTGAACAGCATCGCGAACGCAAAGGCCGCGGTCAGCAGCGAACCCCACTCCACCCACGGTCCCTGCGGTCGCGCCGCCCGTATCACCGGGTCCAGTCCGAGCACGTCGGCCAGGGTCACCGCGATCATCGCGCCGACGCTGAGCTTCATGATGGTGGTCAGCGCGCCGGCAAAGCGCGCGGTGCCCGATACCCAGTGCTGGCTGGCCAGTTCGTTGACCGCATTGGTCAGCGACATGCCGGGCAGCAGCACCACCAGCGAGGCGATGATCACCGTATTGAGGTTGAGCGCGCCGATGAAGGACGCCACCAGGGTGGCAACCATGCCGGCCAGCAGCGCGGCCAGCGCCTCGGCGGCTTCGCGGGTGGCCGGGCGGCGGTCGGTGACCATGCCGAGCAGGCCGATCATCAGGCCGATGACACCGGCGGTGGCGATGTCCAGCCACGGCAGCTTCCACATGCCGGCCACGCCAGCCGCGCCCAGGGTGAACGACAGGATCGTGCGCAGCTTGCCGCGCCGGCCCGGATCCTTGTCCAGCTGCCGCAGCGCGGTGTGGCCCTGGGCGATGCTCATCCGCCCGTTGGACACTTCTTCGGCGATATGGTCGGCAACGCTGAGCTTGTGCAGGTCGTTTTCACCGGGCGCTAGGCGGATCACGCGGGTGATGTCACTGGAGCCGATGGCCTGCGCCGGGTCGCTGAAGCTGAGGATGATACCGGTGGGATTCGACCACGGTTCACAATCCAGATCGAGCTGGCGGGCCAGTGCCACCACCGCCGTCTCCAGGCGCTGGGCCGTGGTGCCATAGCTGTGCAGGCGCCCGGCGATCTCGGAAACGAAGGCCACGCGCTGCGCGTAGGTGGCCTGGGGCGTGGGGATCGTGTGAGCATCTGCGGACATGCGCCGTAGTATTACCTAGGCAGGGGCTTACCGGAGAAATTCATCCGAGTTCGACGCGATGCCCAGGACAGAACGGTTATGCTGCGACCCGAATGGCCCACGTCACCCCGAACCTCGCCCCCCAGCTCGAACAGGATGCCCATGACCCGGGCCTGATCCACCTGTCCGGCACCTGGACCTTGAAGACCGCGCTGGCCGCGGCCGAGGTCCTGCACGGCGTTCCCGACAAGCTGACCGGCATCGATGCCACCGGCATCGAGCAGCTGGATTCGGCCGGCGTGCTGCAGGTGCTGCGCGTGGCCCATCGCGCCGATCTCCACGAAGACGCGCTGCAGTTCCGCCCGGACCACCAGGCGCTGGTATGCACCATCGAGGAAGTGGCCGATGACCGGCCCAGGGCCAAGCGCGATTTCGGCGTGCTGGCGGCACTGGAGCGGCTGGGTGTCAGCGTCCACGCCACTGGCCACAACATCAAGGCCCTGTGCAGTTTCCTCGGCGAGAACCTGGTCAAGGCGGCCCGGCTGGTCAAGGAACCCCGCCGCTTCCGGCTGACCGCCACCGTGCATCAGATGGAACAGGTGGGGCTGGATGCGGTGCCGCTGGTGGCGTTGCTGTCCTACCTGGTGGGCGCGGTGATCGCGTTCCTCGGTTCGACCATCCTGCGCGACTTCGGCGCCGAGATCTACGTGGTCGAGCTGGTCAACATCGCCTTCCTGCGCGAGTTCGCCGTACTGCTGACCGCGATCGTGCTGGCCGGCCGTACCGCCAGTGCGTTCACCGCGCAGATCGGCGCGATGAAGGCACGCGAGGAGATCGATGCGATGCGCACGCTGGGCCTGGACCCGGTCGACCTGCTGGTGCTGCCGCGACTGCTGGCGCTGCTGGTCACCCTGCCCTTGCTGACCTTCATCGCGATGATCGCGGGCCTGGCCGGCGGCATCACCGTCGGTGCGTTCGACCTCGACATCCCGCCGCAGATGTACATCGCGCGCATGCACGAGACGATGGAAGTGCGGCACCTGCTGGTGGGGTTGTCGAAGGCGCCGGTGTTCGCGCTGGTGATCGGCCTGATCGGCTGCCTGGAGGGCCTGAAGGTCGAGGGTACCGCGCAGTCGGTCGGCGAGCGCACCACCTCCAGTGTGGTGCAGACGATCTCGCTGGTGATCATCATCGACGCCTTCGCGGCGTTGTGGTTCATGCACATGGACTGGTGACATGAGCACCTCCTCTTCCCCTGAAACGCTCGACATGCGCGATGGCGACGGCCACGCGCTGGCCATCCGCGTGCGCGGCCTGGTCAACCGCTTCGGCAGCCAGACCGTGCACGAAGACCTTGACCTGGACGTGCGCCGTGGCGAGATCCTGGGCGTGGTCGGTGGCTCCGGTACCGGCAAGTCGGTGTTGATGCGCTCGATCCTGGGCCTGCGCACGCCCGACAAGGGCCAGATCGAAGTGCTGGGCCGCGACGCGCGTGCCGACGACGCCGAGAGCCGCCTGCACATCGAACGCAACACCGGCGTGCTGTTCCAGGACGGCGCCCTGTTCTCCTCGCTGACCGTGGGCGAGAACGTGCAGGTGCCGCTGAAGGAACACCACCGCGAGCTGCCCGAGCGCTGGCACTACGAACTGGCGCTGCTGAAGGTGAAGCTGGCCGGCCTGCCCGCCGATGCGATCAACAAGCTGCCCTCGCAGCTGTCCGGCGGCATGCGCAAGCGCGCCGGCCTGGCGCGGGCGCTGGCGCTGGATCCGCCGCTGCTGTTCCTAGACGAACCCACCGCCGGCCTCGACCCGATCGGCGCGGCCGCCTTCGACCGCCTGATCAAGACCCTGCAGGAAGCGCTGGGGCTGACCGTGTTCCTGATCACCCACGACCTGGACACGCTGTACGCCATCTGCGATCGCGTCGCCGTGCTGGCCGACCGCAGGGTGGTGGCCAATGCGCCGCTGCCGGACATCGAGAAACTGGATCATCCGTGGATCCAGGAATACTTCCACGGACCCCGCGCGCGCGCCGCGCGGGGCGAACAGATCGAGAGTGCCTGAGCCATGGAAACCAAAGCCAACTACGTGCTGATCGGCGCGTTCACCCTGATCACCGGCCTGGCCCTGCTGGCCTTCGGCCTGTGGGCGGCCAAATACTCCTCCGACCGCACCTGGCAGGAGTACCGCGTGGTCTTCCGCGAAGCGGTGACCGGCCTGTCGGTGGGCAGCCCGGTGCAGTACAACGGCATCGCGGTGGGCTCGATCACCGAACTGAACCTGGTGCCCGACGACCCGCGCCAGGTGGTCGCGCGCATCCGCCTGAACTCCAACACGCCGGTCAAGACCGATACCCGCGCCAAGCTGGCGATCACCAGCCTGACCGGCCCGTCGATCATCCAGCTCAGCGGCGGCACGCCGCAGTCGCCGGCGCTGACCACGGTCAACAAGGATCCGGCACCGATCATCCCGACCACGCCCTCGGCGCTGCAGAACATCACCGATGTGGCCAACCGCATCGTCGAGCGCATGGACCAGATCCTCAGCGACCGCAACGTGGCCTCGATCAACGCGACGCTGGCCAACCTGGAGACGATCAGCGGCGGCCTGGCCGACCGCGACCAGGGCACGCAGGCGCTGCTGCTCAGCGCGCGCGATGCCGCCCGCAGCCTGGACACCACGCTGAAGACCACCAACGGCACCATCGAGCGCCTGGACAAGAACCTGGTGCAGCAGCTGCCCGGCATCATCGACAAGCTCGACGCGACCCTGGCCAAGCTCGACTCGGCCGCCGGCAACGCCGATTCGATCCTTGGCGAGAACCGCGCCGCGATCAACAGCTTCGCCAACGATGGCCTCGGCCAGCTGGGCCCGACGCTGACCGAACTGCGCGGCCTGATCCGCGACCTGCGCCGGGTCAGCGACCGCCTCGAGAACAACCCCGCGCGCTACCTGCTGGGCCGCGACGCACCGAAGGAGTTCGAACCCCAATGAGCACGCCCCCCCTTCCGCGCCTGCTGCTGGCCGCTTCGATGGCCGGCCTGCTGGGCGGCTGCTCCATCCTCGGCAGCAGCGAGAAAACCGCAGTGACGCTGTACTCGCCGTCCGTGCAGGTCAAGGCGGACCCGGCGTGGCCGCAGGCCAGCTGGCAGCTGGTGCTGGCCAAGCCCAGCGCCGCGCGCCTGGTCGACAGCCCGCGCATCAACGTGCGGCCGACGCCCTCGCAGCTGGAGATCTACAAGGGCGCCAGCTGGGCGCAGCCGGCCACCGACATGATCGAGGACACGCTGCTGCGTGGCTTTGAAGACTCCGGCCGCATCCGCGGCGTGGCGCGCAGCACCGCCGGCATCCGTGCCGACTACAAGCTGTCCACCGACGTGCGCCGCTTCGAATCGGATTACCAGGGCCAGGCCACGCCGACCGTGGTGATCGAAGTCAACGCCAAGCTGATCCACGTCGCCGACCAGCGCGTGGTGGCCGACCGCACCTTCCGCCAGGCGCAGCCGGTCGGCAGCACCGACGTACCGGCGGTGACCGCGGCGTTCGAGCGCGGCCTGCAGCAGCTGGCACAGGATGTGGTGGGCTGGACGCTGGTGAGCGGGCAGGCCGACGCCACGGCGGCCAAGCGCTGACGCATCGCAGGGGTCAGAGCCCTTCCCCGACGGGAAAGGGATCTGACCCCTTCTTCGTCACCGCGGCGTAATCCAGCGGAAGGTCAGGTTAATCCGCTCGCCCCGCACCCGCGCCATCTTCGGCAGCGCGTGCTGGTAGAAGCGCTGGGTCTGCCCGGCCATCAGCAGCAGGTCACCGTGGCCCAGCACGAATTCCGCCTTGCGCGCCGTATCGTCGCGTCGGCGCAGCAGGAAACGGCGCGCGGCGCCCAGGCTCAGCGACGCGATCACCGGGGCCGGTCCCAGCTCCGGCTCGTCATCGCTGTGCCAGCCCATGGAGTCCCCCCCGCTGCGATATCGGTTCAGCAGCACGCTGTTGAAGCGGCCGTGGCCTTCGGCCTGCAGGCGCTCGCGCACGGCCTGCAACACGGGCGGCCAGGGGTGCGGCACGAACTCGGCACCGGAATAGCGGTAGCGGGCCTGCGGATCGCCGATCCAGCAGCTCAGCCGCGGCGAATCCACCCAGTGGCCGAACATCCGGATGCGGTGGACCTCCCACGGCACGTCGGCCAGCAGCGCCCCCATGAGCCGGTCGGCGTCGGCTGCGGCCAGCCAGCCCGGCAGGTGCTGGACGTCGGCGTCGGGCAGGTCGTGGGGGAACAGCATGGCCACACGCTAGCACGCCGGCGTTCGCCGGCGTTTGCCGTCGTGGCCGCCAACACTGAAAATGAGCCCATGACCGTTGCCCAGATGCCGATACCCTGCGATTGCCTGACTGGTTGGGGCTACGCCCGATGAGCCTGCGCCAGTCGTTGTTCCCGTTGCTGCGCGCGGTATTCCGGGTCTTGCCGCTGTCGCAGGCGCAGCGCGACCGCCTGCGTACCCGCTGGCTGGCCCGGCACGGCGACTGGGTGCCACCGCCGCCGAAGGGACGGCAGGACGCGGGTAGGCCGCGGGCCAGCGCGCAGCTCCGCTGGCGCGCGGACGAGGCCGCGATCGGCCACCGCCCGCACCAGAAGGGCGCGCTGCCGGAGCCGATGCCCGCCACGCTGGTCGCGTTCTACCTGCCGCAATTCCACACCTTCCCCGAAAATGACGCCTGGTGGGGCAAGGGCTTCACCGAATGGCGCAACGTCACCCGTGCGCTACCGCAGTTCGAAGGCCACATCCAACCGCGGCTTCCGGCTGATCTGGGTTTCTATGACCTGCGCAACCCGCAGGTGATGCGCGACCAGGCGCAGCTTGCCGCCGAGTACGGCATCGGCGCGTTCTGCTTCTATTACTACTGGTTCAGCGGCCGCACGTTGATGGAGGACCCGCTGCGGCAATGGCTGGCCGATGACAGCATCGACCTGCCGTTCTGCCTGTGCTGGGCCAATGAAAACTGGGCGCGACGCTGGGACGGCCGCGACGACGATATCCTGATCGGCCAGCAGCACAGCGCTGAGGACGATCTGGCCTTCATCGCACATGTCGCGCCCTACCTGCGCGACCGCCGTGCATTGAAGGTCGAGGGGCGGCCGATGCTGCTGGTCTATCGCCCGAACCTGCTGCCCGACGCCCGTGCGACTGCCGAGCGCTGGCGCCGCTGGTGCCGCGACAACGGCGTGGGCGAAATCCATCTGGCCTACGTCCAGGGCTTCGAGCGCCCCGATCCACGCGACATCGGCTTTGACGCTGCGGTCGAGTTTCCGCCGAACATGAGCAATCCCTCTTCGCTGTCGGCACAGCAGTGGCTGCTCAATCCCGATTTCAATGGCGATGTCCGCGATTGGCGCGAATTGGCCGGCGAAATCGCCGCCCGTGCCCTGCCCGATTATCCGCTCTATCCCGGGGTCAACCCCGGTTGGGACAACGAGGCCCGACGTTCCGGTCGCGGCCGCGTGTACCTGCACGCCTCACCACGTGGTTACCGTGACTGGTTGCGCACCACGATCCATGAACGCCTCTCCGCAGCACCGCAGGCGCAGCGACTGGTGTTCATAAACGCTTGGAACGAGTGGGCTGAAGGTGCCGTGCTGGAACCGGATGCCCGCCTCGGCCATGCCTGGCTGCAGGCCACCCGTGATGCGTTGTTGCCGGCGCCGGCGCCGCGCCCCGCACCGGCAGTGCATCTCCACGCCTGGTATCTGGAGACGCTGCCGGAAGTGCTGCGAGCTCTGCGCGAGGCAACACTGGACTGGGCAATCGTAGTGACCACCCCGGCTGCGCAGATCGATCAGGTTCGGCAGGCCCTGGCGACACATGGGCTTGAGGGTGAGGTGGTGGCCGTGGACAACCACGGTCGCGACATCCTGCCGTTCCTGGAGGTCGCCGAACGGCTGCTGCAGGCCGGGCACGAAGTGGTGCTTAAGCTGCATACGAAACGCTCAACCCATCGCGCAGATGGCGACCAATGGCGGCAGGAACTACTGCAACGGCTGGTACAGGGCGGGCGTGCCGCACGCATCCTTGCCGCCTTCGAGGCCGACCCTGGGCTGGGCATGGTGGTGGCCGAAGGGCATCTGCTGCCCGTCGCTGATTTCGTGGGCGGCAATGGTCTCGCATTGGCTCGACTGCAGGCGCGGCTTGGGTTGGAAGTACCCGTGGACACCAGTCGGTTTGGCGCCGGCAGCATGGGCTGGTGGCGGCTGCAGGCCCTGCGTCCATTGTTGGACGCGCATCTGTATCGCAGCGCTTTCGACATCGAGCAGGGCCAGATCGATGGAACGCTGGCCCACGCCATTGAACGTGTACTGGGTGCCTGCTGCGAACACGCTGGACTGCGCGTCGCGACAGCCGCAGCCTGCCTCGGCGAGGCCGATGCCAGCAGCGACGAGTACGCCTACGCCCGACGCGGCTGACATTGAAGGGGGCACAACGCGGCCCCCTTGCCCGTATCGATCAGCCGCGCTGGAATGCGACGCCGGTCTTTTCCTTCAGCTCGTCATCACTGACACCCGGCGCGGCCTCCACCAGCAGCAGGCCCTTGTCAGTCACGTCGAACACCGCCAGGTCGGTGATGATGCGGTCGACCACGCCCACGCCGGTCAGCGGCAGCGTGCATTCGGCCAGGATCTTGTGCTCGCCGTTCTTGGCGGTGTGCTCCATCAGCACCACCACGCGCTGCACGCCGGCCACCAGGTCCATCGCGCCGCCCATGCCCTTGACCATCTTGCCGGGCACCATCCAGTTGGCCAGGTCGCCCTTGTCGGTGACCTGCATGGCGCCGAGGATGGCCAGGTTGACGTGGCCACCGCGGATCATCGCGAAGCTGTCGTGGCTGCCGAAGTAGCTGGCGCCCGCACGTGCGGTGACGGTCTGCTTGCCGGCGTTGATCAGGTCGGCGTCGACCTCGGCGTCGGTCGGGAACGGGCCAATGCCGAGCAGGCCGTTCTCCGACTGCAGCCATACATCCACGCCGTCGGGAATATGGTTGGCGACCAGCGTCGGCAGGCCGATGCCCAGGTTCACGTAGGCACCATCGGTCAGCTCGCGCGCCGCGCGTGCGGCCATTTCATCTCGGGTCCACGCCATGTCAGTTGCCCTCCGCGCGGATGGTGCGCTGTTCGATTCGCTTCTCTGGATGCGCGTTGTGCACGATGCGGTGCACGTAGATGCCCGGCAGGTGCACCTGGTCCGGATCAATCGCACCGACCGGCACCACCTCCTCCACCTCCACGATGCAGACCTTGCCGGCCATCGCGCAGGCCGGGTTGAAGTTGCGCGCGGTCTTGCGGAACACCAGGTTGCCAGCCTCGTCGGCCTTCCAGGCCTTGACCAGTGCCACGTCGGCGCGCAGCGCGGTTTCCATCACGTAGTGCTTGCCGTCGAACTCGCGGGTCTCCTTGCCCTCGGCCACCACCGTGCCGTAGCCGGTGGCAGTGAAGAACGCCGGAATACCTGCGCCACCGGCACGCAGGCGCTCGGCCAGGGTGCCCTGCGGGTTGAACTCCAGCTCCAGCTCACCGGCCAGGAACTGCCGTTCGAACTCCTTGTTCTCGCCCACGTAGGACGAAATCATCTTCTTGATCTGCCGCGTTTCCAGCAGCTGGCCCAGGCCGAAGCCATCGACGCCGGCATTGTTGGAGATCACGGTCAGGCCCTTGACGCCGCTGTCGCGCAGCGCAGCGATCAGCGCCTCGGGAATGCCACACAGGCCAAAGCCACCCACGGCCAGGGTCTGGCCATCGGCGACCACCCCCTGCAGGGCCTCCGCCGCGCTGGCGTAGCGCTTGCCGCGCTTTCCGCCGGTCGTTGCCGGATTGCTCATCTACGCCCTCACTTCGTTGATGTAATCACACCATTCTAGGCCAGCGCAGCAGGCGGTCACGTGGCGTTGCGGCATGGAAACGCTTCCCATACAAGACAGGTACTACAATCGCGTGCTGAGCCACCCAAGGATCCCGATCAATGCCCCTGCCCGCCTTCAAGGCCTATGACATCCGCGGCCGCGTGCCGGAAGAACTGAACGAAGATCTGGCCCGCCGCATCGGCGTGGCGCTGGCGGCGCAGCTTGCGCCGGGCCCGGTGGTACTGGGCCATGACGTGCGCCTGACCAGCCCCGCGCTGCAGGATGCACTGGCCGCGGGCCTGCGCGGTACCGGGCGCGAGGTGATCGATATCGGCCTGTGCGGCACGGAAGAAGTCTATTTCCAGACCGACCACCTGGGCGCGGCCGGCGGCGTGATGGTCACCGCCAGCCACAACCCGATGGACTACAACGGCATGAAGCTGGTCAAGGAGAACGCACGGCCGATCAGCTCCGATACTGGCCTGTTCGCGATTTCCGATGCGGTTGCCGCCGATACGTCCGCGGCGCAACCGCCGCGTGCCGCGCAGAGCGCCCAGCACGACAAGAGCGCGTACATCCAGCACCTGCTGAGCTATGTCGACGCCGGCAAGCTGCGACCGCTGAAGCTGGTGGTCAACGCCGGCAACGGCGGTGCCGGTGCCATCGTCGATCTGCTGGCACCACACCTGCCGTTCGAGTTCATCCGCATCTGCCACGAGCCGGACGGCCGTTTCCCCAACGGCATTCCCAACCCGCTGCTGCCGGAGAACCGCGCCGCCACCGCCGACGCCGTGCGCGAACACGGTGCCGATTTCGGCATTGCCTGGGACGGTGACTTCGACCGTTGCTTCTTCTTCGACCACACCGGCCGCTTCATCGAGGGCTACTACCTGGTCGGCCTGCTGGCCAAGGCAATCCTGGCGCGCAACCCCGGCGGCAAGGTCGTGCACGACCCGCGCCTGGTCTGGAACACCGTGGACATGGTCGAACAGGCTGGCGGCGTACCGGTGCAGTGCAAGAGCGGCCACGCCTTCATCAAGGAAAAGATGCGCGCCGAAGACGCGGTGTACGGCGGCGAGATGAGCGCCCACCACTATTTCCGCGAGTTCGCCTATGCCGACTCGGGCATGATCCCGTGGCTGCTGATCGCCCAGCTGGTCTCTGAAAGCGGGCGCTCGCTGGCCGACTGGGTGGAAGACCGCATGGCGGCCTATCCGTGCAGCGGCGAAATCAATTTCAAGGTCAGCGATGCCAAGGCGGCCGTCGCACGCGTGATGGAGCACTTCGCGGCGCAGTCGCCCACGCTGGACCACACCGACGGCATCAGTGCCGACTTCGGCGACTGGCGCTTCAACCTGCGCAGCTCCAACACCGAGCCACTGCTGCGCCTGAATGTTGAAGCCCGTGGTGATGCCGCGCTGATGCAGGCGCGCACCGACGACATCTCCCGCCTGATCCAGCAGTAACCGAGGAACGCATGAGCAGCATCCAGCCCGTCATCCTGTCCGGTGGATCCGGTACCCGCCTGTGGCCGCTGTCGCGCGAGGCGTACCCGAAGCAGTTCCTGCCGCTGGCGGGTGAACTGACGATGCTGCAGGCCACCTGGAAGCGCGTGGCGCCGATCGCCGCGCGCGGACCGCTGGTGATCGCCAACGAAGAGCATCGCTTCGTCGCCGCCGAGCAGCTGCAGCAGGTTGGCGCCGAGCCGGCCGCGATCATCCTCGAGCCGGTCGGCCGCAATACGGCCCCGGCGATCGCGGTGGCCGCGCTGGAGGCCACCCGCGACGGTGCCGACGCCCTGCTGCTGGTGCTGCCCTCCGATCACGTGATCACCAACGAGACTGCGTTCCGCAGCGCCGTGCAGGCGGCGGCCGGCGCTGCCGAGGCCGGCAAGCTGGTGACCTTCGGCATCGTGCCGACCGGGCCGGAAACCGGCTACGGCTACATCAAGGCCGCCGATGGCCAGGGACTGCGTGCGGTCGAGCGCTTCGTCGAGAAGCCGGACCTGGATACCGCCACCGGCTACGTCAGCAGCGGCCAGTACTACTGGAACAGCGGCATGTTCCTGTTCAAGGCCTCGCGCTACCTGCAGGAGCTGGAACGCTTCCAGCCCGCCATGCTGGCCGGCAGCCGCCAGGCCTGGCAGCAGGCGCGCCGAGATGCCGACTTCACCCGCCTGGACAAGGACGCCTTCACTGCCGTTCCGTCCGATTCGATCGACTACGCGGTGATGGAGAAGACCGCCGATGCGGTGGTGATTCCACTGGATGCGGGCTGGAACGATGTCGGTTCGTGGACTGCGCTGCGCGATGTCTCGCAGCAGGACGGCGATGGCAATGCCCACCAAGGCGACGTGATCGCCATCGACTGCCGCAATACCTATGCCTACGGCCAGCGCCTGGTAGCCATGGTCGGCCTCGATGACGTGATCGTGGTCGAGACCGACGATGCGGTGCTGGTGGGCAAGGCCGACCGCATGCAGGAGGTCAAGACCGTGGTGGCACAGCTCAAGGCCGAAGGCCGCAGCGAGGCCACCTGGCACCGCAAGGTCTATCGCCCGTGGGGCGCCTACGATTCGATCGACAACGGCGAGCGCTTCCAGGTCAAGCGGATCACGGTCAAGCCCGGCGGCACGCTGAGCCTGCAGATGCACCACCATCGCGCCGAGCACTGGATCGTGGTCAGCGGCACCGCCGAGGTGACCCGTGGCGATGAAGTGATCCTGCTCAGCGAGAACCAGAGCACCTACATTCCGCTGGGCGTGACCCACCGCCTGCGCAACCCGGGCAAACTGCCGCTGGAACTGATCGAAGTGCAGTCCGGCAGCTACCTCGGCGAGGATGACATCGTGCGCTTCGAGGATACCTACGGGCGCAGCTGAGGTTTGCCCGGGGTCGGAACCCGTTGCTGCGCAGCGGGCTCTGACCCGTTCCTGATCGGCCCGGCCGCGCAGCGTCGCCGGGCACGGCCCGGCGCTACGGCCATCATGCCAGCTCCGCCATCACCCGCTTCAGGCCATCCTGCCACGTCGGCAGCACGATGCCGAAATCCTGCTGCAGCTTGCGGTTGTCCAGCACCGACCAGGCCGGGCGCTTGGCCGGGGTCGGATACTCGGAACTGGGAATCGCCTCGACCGTCGGCACCTTGGCCAACACGCCGCTGGCCAATGCCTCGGCGAAGATCGCTTCGGCGAACCCATGCCAGCTGGTCTGGCCGCTGGCGGTCAGGTGCCAGGTCCCGGACAGCTGCTCCGGATGCTGCAGCGCCTGCAAGGTGACATCAGCGATCAGCGCGGCCGGCGTTGGCGTGCCGATCTGGTCGGCCACCACCCGCAACGCATCGCGCTCGGCCCCGACGCGCAGCATGGTGCGCAGGAAGTTCGCGCCGTGCGAGGCATACACCCACGCCGTGCGGAAGATCAGATGGCGGCCACCGGCCGCACGCACCGCGTCTTCGCCATCGCGCTTGCTGGTGCCATATACGCCCAGCGGAGCGGTCGGCTCGTCCTCGCGGTAGGGTGCGCTGCCCTGGCCATCGAACACGTAGTCGGTGGAGTAATGCACGAACGGCACGCCGTGCGCCGCACACCAGCGCGCGATCACGCCCGGTGCCTGCGCGTTGGCGGCGAACGCAGCGTCCGCATCCTGTTCGGCACGATCCACCGCCGTGTAGGCCGCGGCATTGACCACCACCGACGGCTGCACGCGATCCAGCAGGGCCGGCAGGCTGTCGGGCTGGCCGAAGTCGGCCGTTTCGCACGCACTGCCGTCCGGCAGCTGGCCGCTGCGGGTGGTCGCAACCACCTTGCCCAGCGGCACCAGCGCGCGCAGCAGCTCCTGGCCAACCTGGCCGTTGCCACCCAACACCAGCACGGTCATGGCACGTAGACCGGCAGGCGGTCTTCAGCAATGTCCTTCAGGAACGGCGCGTTCTCGTCCTTGGCCGACAAGGTCGGGGCACTGACCGGCCAGTCAACAGCGATGTCGGCATCGTTCCAGCGTACGCCGGCATCAAAGTCCTTGAGGTACACCTCAGTGCACAGATAGCTGAACACCGCACGCTCGGACAGCACGGCGAAACCGTGGGCGAAGCCCTCTGGAATCCAGAACTGCTTCTTGTTCTCCGCGCTCAGCACCACCGCTTCCCACTGGCCGAAGGTCGGCGAGCCGCGACGGATGTCGACGGCCACATCGTACACCTCGCCTTCGAGCACGCTGACCAGCTTGCCCTGCGGGCGCGGCCACTGGTAATGCAGGCCGCGCAGCACGCCCTGCGCGGACGTCGACACGTTGCTCTGCACGAAGCGATCCGGCAGGCCCAGCGCGGCAAAGCGCTCGGCATTCCAGGTCTCGAAGAAATAGCCGCGCGCATCGCCGAACACGGCCGGCTCGATCACCACGCAGCCGGGCAACTTGGTTTCAATCACTTTCACGGTACGACTCCACGCAGGGCGAGCTTGTGCAGATACTGGCCGTAGCCATTCTTGATCAGCGGTGCAGCCAGTGCTTCCAGTTGTTCGGCAGTGATCCAGCCCTGGCCGAACGCGATTTCCTCCGGACAGCAGACCTGCAGGCCCTGGCGGGTCTGGATGGTCTCGATGAAGTTGGACGCTTCCAGCAGCGACTGATGGGTGCCGGTATCGAGCCAGGCATAACCACGGCCGAGCGCTTCCAGGTGCAGGTGGCCCTCACGCAGGTAGCGCTGGTTCAGATCGGTGATTTCCAGCTCGCCACGCGGCGAAGGCTTGAGCTCGGCCGCATGGTCGCTGGCATTGCCATCGTAGAAATACAGGCCGGTGACCGCATAGTTCGAACGCGGATTCTCCGGCTTCTCGACCAGGTCGATGACCTTGCCGTCCTTGTCGAACTCGGCCACGCCGTAGCGTTCCGGGTCGTTGACCCAGTAACCGAACACGGTCGCGCCCTGCTCGCGCTGGTCAGCGTTGCGCAGCACCTCGCGCAGGCCATGGCCGTGGAAGATGTTGTCGCCCAGCACCAGGCAGCTCGGCTTGCCGGCGACGAAATCACGGCCGATCAGGTAGGCCTGGGCCAGGCCATCGGGGCTCGGCTGCACCGCGTACTGGATGTCCATGCCCCACTGCGAGCCGTCGCCCAGCAGCTGCTGGAACAGCGCCTGCTCGTGCGGGGTGTTGATGATCAGCACCTCGCGGATGCCCGCCAGCATCAACACGCTGAGCGGGTAATAGATCATCGGCTTGTCGTACACCGGCAGCAGCTGCTTGCTGACGCCCTTGGTGATCGGATACAGCCGGGTGCCGGACCCACCGGCGAGGATGATGCCTTTACGCTGCGTCATGTCGTCTCCAGGGTTCAGGCCGCAGTGCCGATGCGCTGCAGACGGTAGCTGCCGTCCAGCACGCCGTTGACCCAGTCCTGGTTGTCCAGGTACCAGTCGACGGTGAAGGCGATGCCCTGCTCGAAGGTGTAGGCCGGCTCCCAGCCCAGATCGTTCTTCAGCTTGGACGCATCGATCGCATAGCGACGGTCGTGGCCGGGGCGGTCAGTGACATAGGTGATCTGGCTGCTGCGCGGCTGGCCATCCGCACGCGGGCGGCGCTGATCCAGCAGTGCGCAGATGGCCTGCACCACTTCGATGTTCTGCTTTTCCGAATTGCCACCGACGTTGTAGGTCTCGCCGACCTGGCCCTTGGCCAGCACGGTGCGGATCGCTTCGCAGTGGTCGGACACGAACAGCCAGTCGCGCACCTGCTTGCCATCGCCGTACACCGGCAGCGGCTCGCCGGCCAGCGCCTTGGCGATCACCAGCGGAATGAGCTTCTCCGGGAAGTGGTACGGGCCGTAGTTGTTGGAGCAGTTGGTGGTCAGCACCGGCAACCCGTAGGTGTGGTGGAACGCACGCACCAGGTGGTCCGAAGCGGCCTTTGACGCCGAATAGGGGGAATTCGGGGCGTACGGCGTGGTTTCGCTGAACTTGCCGGTCTCGCCCAGGGTGCCGTACACCTCGTCGGTCGACACGTGCAGGAAGCGGAAGGCCGCGCCCTGCTCGGCCGGCAGCGCCTTCCAGTAATCACGCACGGCTTCCAGCAGGCCCAGAGTGCCCACCACATTGGTCTGGATGAAGGCACCCGGGCCATCGATGGAGCGATCGACGTGGCTCTCGGCGGCGAAATTCAGCACTGCGTCCGGCTGGTGCTCGGCCAGCAGGCGGGCCACCAGGGCGCTGTCGCCGATGTCACCCTGCACGAACACGTGGTTCGGGTTGCCGTCCAGGCTGGACAGGGTCTTCAGGTTGCCGGCGTAGGTCAGCGCGTCGAGGTTGATGACCTTGACGCCGCGTGCGACGGCCTCGAGAACGAAGTTACCGCCAATGAATCCGGCACCGCCGGTGACAAGCCATGTGGGCACTACCTGTTCTCCTGATCTAAATTCATCCAAGGGGGCGCTACCAAGCACCCAGCACAGCAGCACAGGATACATGTGGTTCGTCTTCACGACTGCCTGCGTGACGTGAACGACGCACCCGATCAACACGAGCCATACTGCACCGCAGCATAACCATACGCATTCGCATGGTTCCCTCAAGCCAGCTAGAATCGGGATCCCACCCCCGAACCGGTTGCTGTGCGAGGACCGGACGTTCTCCCCGTTATTGAAGGACCCCGTACCAGATGAAAATCCTCGTCGCGTACAAGCGCGTGGTGGACTACAACGTCCGCATTCAGGTCAAGCCGGACGGTTCCGGCGTGGTCACCGACGGCGTCAAGCTGTCCCCCAATCCCTTCGATGAAATCGCCCTGGAAGAAGCCCTGCGCCTGCGCGACAAGGGCATCGCCAGCGAGGTCGTGGTCGCCACCATCGCCCCGGCCGACGCCCAGGCGCACCTGCGCAATGGCCTGGCCATGGGCGCCAACCGTGCCGTCCATGTGGTCACCGACCAGGCCATCCAGCCGCTGACCGCCGCCCGCACCCTGCTCAAGCTGCTCGAGAAGGAACAGCCGGACCTGGTGATCCTCGGCAAGCAGGCCATCGACGACGACGCCAACCAGACCGGCCAGATGCTGGCCACGCTGTGGGGCCGTCCGCAGGCGACCTTCGCCAGCAAGCTCGAGATCGCAGACGGCAAGGCCACGGTGACCCGTGAAGTCGACGCCGGCCTGGAAACGCTGGAAGTGGACCTGCCGGCCGTGGTCACCACCGACCTGCGCCTGAACGAGCCGCGCTTCATCAAGCTGCCGGACATCATGAAGGCCAAGGCCAAGCCGCTGGAGACCCTGCAGCTGGCCGACCTCGGCGTTGAAGCTGCCGACACCTTCAAGACCACCCAGTACGCCGCACCGTCCAAGCGCAGCAAGGGTGTGATGGTCAAGGACGCGGCCGAACTGGTGGCCGCACTCAAGCAGAAGGGGCTGCTGTAATGAGCAAGATTCTCGTCATCGCCGAACACCACGACGGCAAGCTCAACGCCGCCACCGCCAAGACTGTCAGCGCCGCCGCCGCCATCAGCGGTGCCAGCATCGATGTCGTGGTGCTGGCCGCCGATCCGGCCGCCGTCGCCGCCGAGGCCGCAAAGATCAGTGGCGTCGCCAAGGTCCTGACCGTGGCCAACGCCGCCAACGCGCAGGCCATCGCCCAGGTGCTGGCGCCGCAGATCGCGCAGCTGGCCAAGGGCTACACCCACGTTTTCGGCCCATCGACCACTTTCGGCAAGGACCTGATGCCGTGCGTGGCCGCGCTGCTGGGCGTCAACCAGGTCTCCGACCTGATGACCGTTGAAGGCAGCCATACCTTCAAGCGCCCGATCTACGCCGGCAACGCGATCATCACCGTTGAAGTCCCGGCCGATCAGATCGTGGTCGCCACCGTGCGTGCCGCCTCGTGGCCGGAAGCCGCCCAAGGCGGCAGCGCCGCCATCGAAGCGGCCAGCGTCGATGCTGCCCTGCCGACCCACACCCGCTTCGTCGGCCTCGCCGCGGGTGCCAGCGACCGCCCGGACCTGCAGAGCGCCAAGCGCGTGGTCTCCGGTGGCCGTGGCGTCGGTTCGGAAGAGAACTTCAAGGTGATCTTCCAGCTGGCCGACAAGCTCGGTGCCGCCGTGGGTGCCTCGCGTGCTGCGGTCGATGCCGGCTACGTGCCCAGCGACCTGCAGGTCGGCCAGACCGGCAAGATCATCGCCCCGGAGCTGTATGTGGCGGTGGGCATCAGCGGTGCGATCCAGCATCTGACCGGCATCAAGGACGCCGGTACGATCGTGGCGATCAACAAGGATCCGGATTCGCCGATCTTTGAAATTGCCGATATCGGCCTGGTGGGGGATCTGTTTGCGATCCTGCCGGAGCTGGAGAAGGCGCTCTGACATTGGATTGGCTGCCGGCCGGGTGTCCTCGGACGCCCCGGCCCATGCTGGAAAGTGCATGAGACAGAGATTCCTACGCTTCCTGATTTCTGGCGGCTCCGCAGCCGCTGTGGAGTACACCGCGTTTTTCTTGCTGCAAGCCACCTTGGGCCCCTCCTGGCTGCTGACCAATCAATCACTCAGTTTTGCGTGTGGTTTTGTGGTCAGCTTCCTGCTGAATCGTCACTGGGTTTTCCACAGTGAAGGAAAGGCTGGGCAGGAGCTCCTCAAGTACGGAATCGTCGCCGGCATCAATCTTGCCGCTGGCAATCTGGCGATGCTGTTGATGGTAGGAAGCGCAGGGATGTATCCGCTCATCGCCAAGTTCCTTGTGATGGGAATGATCGCCGCCTGGAATTACCTGGTATTTTCCCGGCTGGTATTCAGCGATAGCGCTGCGCAGCGGTGAAAGCACAAGCAAGTGAAGTGTCGCGGGCGACCTCATAGCTTCAGTAGCGAACCAGAAGAGCAGCTCGCTCTGTAGACATGAACCGACATCAATTGGTGTCGGTTTTTTTTTGCAAAGAAGGCAGTCGGTCGCATTTTCCTAGACCAATCGCCACGATCAGCAAACTTCCTGCCCATGTGGAGTGGGACGCGTGCCGCCGTGTATCAGTCCACTACGCAATGCGATGTTTCGACACGCAGTCATAAATGTGACAGCGCAGTGAATAGGCCTTATGATCCACGCCGCCAAGCAGTGCCGACCATTCAAGTCCGGCACCTCGCGCACTCCCGTTTCCGAAAGGCACCCAGGAAGAAATCCCTGGAGAGTCTTCCATTTGGCTGATGAGCATTAGTATTTTGAACATGTGGCGGCGCCTTCCGGCCTGGGGAACCTGCGTTGCTGGATTACTGACCGGCTTATTGTTGTTGCGGATGGGCCGCTATTACGCGCATGCCGATCTCCTGTACCTGAGCATCAGTTTCCTGCTGGAGCTGATACTGCTCGATCTGGTTACTCGCTTCGCGCTTGGCGTCGGCAACCGGTGGCTGCGGATCTTGGCCCTGTTCATTCCCGCAGCAGCGGGCTTCGTCTACGTGGCCCAACTCTATTCGGCATGGCTGTCCGGGGGACTCATTCCACCCATTGCCTTTGCCAATCAGGAAGTGGTTGGACTGATCGCCTTCAACGGCGTGTACGCCATGCTGGGCGCCTATCTGCTCGCCTTCATCGCATTCGCCGTTGTCCACAGCGTGGACGCGCCCCGCTTCAGCCCGCGCACTTCATTGGCATCGCTGGCAATAGCCGCGACTGTCTATGCCGGCATGATTCACGCTCAGCCCCTGGCTCGCGGGATCGTCATTGCGCGTGGCGAGGCACCGATCTCGTCGTTCCTGCGTGCCTACTCCACCTTCAACAGCATGAGCGGTCGAGCCCAGCTCTCTGCAGCGGAGCTGCTTGAAGCGCGTGCCGAGTTCTCGCGAAGGAAGGTCTATCAGCAGGGATTCCCGACCAGGATGACCTCCAGCCTGCCGGCCAAGCCGAACGTCATTGTGATCTTCACCGAGGGCATGTCTGCGCGCTGGATGGATACCTACGACAGTGCACATGCCGGCGTGACGCCCAACCTGGACCGCTTGGCCGGGGGCTCACTGGTGGTCACCAACTACTACAACCATACGGCTGCTACGTTCCGTGGCCTACGCGGGCAGTTGACCTCCGGACACCAGGAAGTCGATGGCTACAACGAAGAAGGCACGGGCATCGGGCAGCGCGACGTTTCAGCCGACATCACCGCCGTCTCCCGGGCGAGCATCGCAGACATACTTCGTGCGCAGGGCTACAGCAGCATGTTCTTCCTGTCGCAGCAGGAGTACATCAACAAGATGATCGACACTCTGGGCTTCGACCGCGTACTGGGTCGCGACTATCTGTATGACGTCCACGTCCGTGGGAACACGCACGGTGCACGCCCAAAGTATCTTTCTGACGTCCAGTTGTTCGACAGCATGCTCTCCGAGCTGGAAGCGCAGCCAGCAGACAAGCCGTTCTTTGCGGCCGCGTACAACTTCCAGACCCATGCATTCCTGGATGGAAGCAACACATACGGCAAGGGCGACAACATCGTCCTGAACCGCTTCCATACCTACGACCGCGACATCGGTCACTTCATCGATCGATTCATGGCCAGCCGCCTGCACGAGAACACCCTGCTGGTGATCACCGCGGATCATTCCACTTTCCCCGGGCCGAATGCCGTCGCCGCGGACCCCCGTGTCCCGGGCTACTTCGTCGACAGGATTCCCCTGCTGATCTACTGGAAGGGGGTGGAACACCAAACGATCGACGCTGGCGGCAAGAATTCGCTGGATCTGGCGCCTTCGTTGCTCAGCCTGCTGAACGTGAAGAACGCTCACAACCTGTTCCTGGGTTGCACGCTCTTCGAACAATGCGCGCTAGACAGAGTGTCCAACATTGGCGTCGAGTACATCCTGACCGATGCCAACAGCTCGTACTCGGAGTACTACGTCCCCCCGGAACAGAAAGCATATTACGAGCAGTCAAGAGAAACGATCGAACGCTACAAAGCGATGGATCTGATCATCGATACCCGATGACCGGCAATCTGGAGCACCTTTGGGTGCTCCAGATGCAAGGATCAGTTGTTCGGGGCGAACATCGGCCGCTCCAGCTGGAGCATCGATCGCCCCGCCGTCATCGGCACCCTGCGGATCTCCTTCGGCGCGAAGGGCACGGCACCGAAATACTCTTCAATGCCATACATGGTCTCCTGCTCCGGTGCGCAGTGGAACACCATGCTCTTGCGCGTCTTGCCCGGCGAACGGATGGGCGTACCACCATGCGGCAGCTCAGGGTGCCAGATGAAGCAGTCACCCTTCTTGATCAGGGCGATGTGCTGCGGAATGCCACGGCGGTTGACTTCTTCCGCCACCCGTCCAATGTAGCGATTGAACGCATCGCCAAGCTCTGGGGGGGTCGCGCCAGTAGCCTGGATCGGCTCGATCTCGATCTTGTGCCCCCCGGGGAAATACTGCAGCGGACCAGCATCTGCATGCACATCCTCAAGAGCGAACCAGATCCCCGCGAACATGTTGTTCGGTCGAGTGTGGAAGAAAGGTGTATCCCGATGGATGGCCTGCTCGCTGGACTGCTCGAAGAAGAGCGACGTCGCCACGAATGCGCGATCAGAGAAGAACGTATCAAGTGTCTCCATCACCAGCGGCTTGCTGATGGCCAGCTGAGCCGCCTCGCTGACAAGATGCATGTTGGTAAGGCGCGAATGCCTGCCGGTCTGCATGACGAACTGGTCAGCCTCCTCCCTGTGCTCGTCAACGTACGCATTGAATGCATCGCAGATTCGATCGCACTCCTCTGCGGTCAGTACACCCGGCAGGTGCACGAACCCCTGCTCATGCAGATTGGCAGCGGCCGAAGCCGCCGTGTGCAGCACCGGTTTACTGCCCTTGCTGTGCGAACCCAAGACGAAATCCAACAGGCCCATTGCTTATTCCTTGTAATGACACGGCCCCCTTTCCGGGAAGCCCGCTCGGGGTTCCGAAGCCGCCGCCAAGCGTGCAGCACCTAACCCCCCCCCTGTCCGGCAATCACCATGCTCTGGCATGGGACCTAGACCGCCGGCTGCGTGGGGAGGGTACCACGGCAGCCGCTAAGGCGCCGAGATGCCTCGCTGATGAAGGCATGAAGAAG
Source organism: Stenotrophomonas sp. PI_27 (assembly GCF_027854495.1). Lineage (NCBI taxonomy): Bacteria > Pseudomonadati > Pseudomonadota > Gammaproteobacteria > Lysobacterales > Lysobacteraceae > Stenotrophomonas > Stenotrophomonas sp. PI_27. The sequence continues at coordinate 40,828 of NZ_JAJNOF010000011.1, read as the reverse complement.
TTAAAAGCCACAAACAATGCCGCTAGAATGCTGGCTCGAACCCCTACCAGCCTGGGCGGAGCCCATCCAACGTGCGCCTGCCTTCCCCCAACGAGGGCCTTCCGCCGCCCGGTCCGCCTAAATGGCGGGGCGCCTTGGCGCTTTCCATCGTGACGGCGGGCTACTTGGCCGTACTGATCTATGTGGACCGGGACGCCCATGCGCTCGAACGACTGACCGCCCTGGCCGCGCCGTTGCTGGTCTGTTCGGCACTGGTGCTGGCCAGCTTTGCACTGCGCTATCAGCGATGGCATGGCGCACTTCAACGACAGGGTCACCCTGTCGATCATTGGCGCGGCCTGCGTGCCTACCTTGCCGGTTTCGCGTTCACAGCTTCCCCCGGCAAAGCAGGCGAACTGCTGCGCATCCGCTACTTCGCGGCTATGGGCGTACCGTCGCGTACCGTACTTGCGACGTTCATCCACGAGCGGGGCCAGGATCTGCTGATCCTCACGCTACTGGGCATGAGCGCAGCCGCTCTGGTACCAGCACTGGGCGCGGTGCTGGGCCTGGTTCTGACGCTGTTGATCCTGCTGCTGCTGACCAGCTGCAGCGCCTGGTTGCAGACTCGTCTGTTGCGGCTGATCCGCTTGGTGCCCGTCACCCCCTTCAGACGCCTTGCCTCCTTCCTGTTCGATGGTCTGATCGCAGCTGGACCATTGTGGAGGCCAGCTGCCGCGCTGCCGGGCATGGCCTGGGGAACGATCGCTTGGCTCCTCAGTGCCCTGGCATTCGCCACACTCTGCTCTGCCGTCGGCCTGCAACTGGCGTGGCACCAAGCGCTGGGGATCTATCCGATCGCAATGCTGGCGGGCGCGGTGTCATTTGTTCCTGGTGGCGTCGGCACAACCGAAGCAGCCATTGTCCTGATGCTCGCTGCCACCGGCGCGTCGCTGGACGCGGCCCTGGCGGTAGCGGTCGGCATTCGGTTGACCAGCCTCTGGCTGGCGGTGGCCGTGGGCTTGCTGGCCATGACGAATCTCGAACTGCAAGCGACCCAAGCCCCTTCCTCCCCCTCCCGCCCGCATTGACCCGCCATGCACCTACTGCACACCGGAGCGCAGAATTTTGGCTATTGAACACCGTGCCCTGTGCGTCGACCTGGATGGCACCCTGCTCCGTTCAGACGTCCTCTACGAATCGCTGCTGGCCCTGCTGGCCCATAATCCCCTGTACCTGTTCCTGGTGCCGTTCTGGCTGCTACGGGGAAAGGCCTACGTAAAGCGCCAGCTGGCCTCGCGCGTGCACCTGCCCGCCGAAACCCTGCCCTATGACGAGCGGGTACTGGAAATCCTGCGGACCACCTCTCAGCGCCCACGCGTGCTGTGCACGGCCTCCGACCGGCTGCTGGTACAGCCCATTGCCGACCACCTTGAGCTGTTTGAAGAGGTGATGGCGAGCGATGGCCAGACCAACCTGTCCGGCAGCAACAAGGGCCAGGCACTGGCAGCGCGCTTTGGCGAACGAGGCTTCGATTACATGGGAAACGGCACGGTCGACCTGAAGGTATGGGCCCATGCCGGCGGTGCGATCGTGGTCAACAACGGGGCCGGGCTGGCCAAGGCCGCGGCCAAGCAGACCGAAGTGCTCGGCCACCTTCCGTCGCAGAACGGCGGCCTGATCACGTGGATCAAGGCGCTGCGCGTCTACCAGTGGCTGAAGAACCTGCTGGTGCTGGTACCACTGCTGACAGCGCATCGCTTTCTCGATCTCACTTCGATCATCGATGCGGGCGTGGCCTTCCTGGCCTTCGGCCTGTGCGCATCCGGCGTGTACCTACTCAATGACCTGCTCGACCTGACCCCGGATCGGATGCACCCGCGCAAGCGCAAGCGCCCATTTGCCGCGGGCACATTGCCGCTGCTGCATGGCCTGATGGTGGCACCGCTGATCACACTGGCAGGCTTCGCCCTGGCACTGACCTGCAGCCCGGCTTTTGCAGGCGTGCTGCTGTGCTACTACGTGATGACCCTGAGCTACTCGCTCAAGCTCAAGCGCATTGTAATGATCGACGTGGTGATGTTGGCGGCGCTTTACACCGTACGCATCATCGGCGGCGCGGTGGCGATCAACTCCGAGCTATCGTTCTGGCTGCTGGCGTTCTCGATGTTCGTGTTCCTCAGCCTTGCCATGCTCAAGCGCTACACCGAACTGGCCTCGGCATTGGCCAACGGCAAGGAAATGGCGATCGGCCGAGGCTACTCGGTGGCCGACCTGCCACTGGTGCAATCGCTGGGTGCCGCCGCCGGCTACATCGGCGTCGCAGTCTTCGCGCTGTACATCAACAGCCCGGAAAGCCTGGAGTTGTATACCAGTCCCAAGCTGCTATGGCTGTTGTGTCCGATCCTGCTGTACTGGATCAGCCGCATGTGGATCGTCTCCCACCGTGGCGACATGCATGACGATCCGATTGTATTCGCGGCCATGGATCGTGGCAGCCAGATCGTCATCGGCCTATGCGTACTGATCGTGCTGATCGCCATATGAGTGGAACGCTCGGCCAATCCTGGGGGCGTTACCCGCGGGTCGAACAGCGGATCGCTCCGATGCTCGACCGTCGGTCCCTCCTGCCGCTGCCACCGGAAGGCGGTACGGTGCTGCCCCATGGCAATGGCCGCAGCTACGGCGACAGCTGCCTGAATCCTGGCGCCACGCTGCTGACAAGCCGCGCCCTGGACCGCTTCATCGACTTCGACCCTGCCACGGGCATCGTGCGCTGCGAAGCCGGGGCAACCCTGGCCGATATCCTGGATATCGCGCTGCCGCGTGGCTGGTTCCTGCCGGTCACGCCGGGTACCCGCTATGCAACCGTGGGCGGTGCGATCGGTAACGATGTGCACGGCAAGAACCACCACCGTGCCGGCACCTTCGGCCACCATGTGCGCCGCCTGGAACTGCTGCGCAGTGATGGTCTTCGCCAGCAACTCAGCCCGGCTGACGACAGCGGCCTGTTCGGGGCCACCGTGGGGGGGCTGGGCCTGACCGGCTTCATCACCTGGGCCGAACTGCAGCTGCGGCGGGTTCCTGGCCCCTGGATCGAAACCGAATCGATCCGCTTCGGCTATCTCGCTGAGTTCTTCGAGCTTTCGCGTGACTCTGCCGAAGGGTTTGAATATACGGTGGCTTGGATCGACTGCCTGGCCAAGGGCGCAAACCTCGGCCGCGGCCATTTTCTTCGTGGTGACCATGCCCCTGGAGATGCGCAGGCGGCGACGCCCAGTTCGGCCCCTCGCCGCAGCATGCCCATCGTACCTCCGGTATCGCTGGTCAATCCGCTCACCCTGCGTCCGTTCAACACCTTGTACTACTGGCGCCAGCCAGCTCGCCGGGCCCGCCACGTATCGCACTATCAGAGCTATTTTTATCCACTGGACGGCATCAACCACTGGAACCGCATGTATGGCCCGCGCGGCTTTCTGCAGCACCAGTGCGTACTGCCACCCGAGGTCGCACACGATGCCACCGCCGCCCTGCTGGCGGAGATTGCGCGCAGCGGTCGCGGCTCGTTCCTGGCGGTGCTGAAAGAGTTTGGCGACCGTCCTTCGCCGGGGCTGCTGTCGTTCCCGCGTCCAGGTACCACCCTGGCCCTGGATTTCCCCAACGATGGGCCGGAACTGCTGAAAATGCTCGACCGGCTTGATCGCATCGTGAGCGAGGCGGGCGGCGCGGTGTATCCGGCCAAGGACGCACGTATGTCCGGCGCCTTGTTCCGCCAGGCCTACCCGGCCTGGGAAGCCTTCTCCCGCTTCATCGACCCTCGATTCTCATCCGGCTTCTGGCGCCGGGTGATGGAGTAACCATGCAGAAGATCCTGATCATCGGCGCGACATCGGCCATCGCCGAATCGGTTGCACGCCTGTACGCCGCACGTGCCGCCGCGCTTTACCTGGTGGGCCGCAGTGCCGGCAAGCTGGACGCCATTGCCGCCGACCTGCGCGTACGTGGTGCCCAGCACGTGCATACCGGCGTACTGGACGTGAACGACCTGTCCGCACACGGCATGCTGCTGGACAATGCCTGGTCGGCTCTGGGCGGCGTGGATACAGTGCTGATCGCCCACGGCACGCTGCCTGACCAGGCCGCCTGCGATGCATCGGTCGAGCTGTCGCTGCAGGAATTCGCCACCAACGGCACCTCGACCATCGCGCTTTCCGCCGCGCTGGCGCAGCGCCTGCAGTCCGGGGCCAGCCTGGCGGTCATCTCCTCTGTGGCCGGTGACCGCGGGCGGGCAAGCAACTACCTGTACGGAAGCGCCAAGGCGGCCGTCACCGCCTACCTGAGCGGGCTTGGCCAACGCCTGCGTCCGACCGGCGTCAACGTACTGGTGATCAAGCCTGGCTTCGTCGATACACCCATGACCGCCGCCTTCAAGAAGGGGGCGCTGTGGGCAACACCAGACAAGGTCGCCGCCGGTATCCTCAAGGCCATCGGCAAGCGTAGGGCCGTGGCGTACCTGCCGGGTTTCTGGTGGGCGATCATGATGGTCATCAAGAACATTCCCGAAGCCGTGTTCCGTCGCCTTTCCCTCTGACCTGCACCACGAACCAGGACGACTCGTATGCCGGATATCGATCACGATCTTGATGTGTTGTATCAGCACAGGTTCCCTGCAGAAGAACTCGCCAACAAGAATCGTATCTGGCAAGTGCTTTGCAGCGAGTACTTCAGCAAGTTCGTCAGCGCCAGCGACACTGTTGTCGACATCGGCGCAGGGTACTGCGAGTTCATCAACAACATTCCTGCAGCCGGCAAGATTGCGGTCGACCTGAATCCTGATGTTCGGCGCTTCGCGGCAGACGGCGTGCGCATCATCAACGAGTCCTGCACGGCGGTAGCCTCGATACCCGATGCCAGTGTCGATGCAGTGTTCATGAGCAACTTCCTGGAGCATCTGCCCAGCAAGGATCTGGTGCTGCAAACGCTGCGCGAAAGCGCGCGCATGCTGAAGCCGGGTGGCCGTGCGATCATCCTGCAGCCGAACATCCGCTACCTGTACGACGAATACTGGGACTACTTCGACCACCACACTGCCCTAAGCGACCGCAGCCTGGTTGAGGGCGTTCTGATGGCCAAACTCGAGCCTCGCGTTGTCATTCCCAGATTCCTGCCCTACACCACCAAGAGCCGCCTGCCGCAGGCGCCATGGCTGGTGTCGCTGTATCTGAAAATCCCCCTGGCGTGGTACATCCTGGGCAAACAGGCGCTGGTTGTGGCTTACAAGCCGCGCTGACCTTATTCCATTCGCAGTCGAGCTGGTCCATGGCAAACAAGAACGACAAGATCGTCATTACCGGCGCAGCCGGCCTGGTGGGGCAGAACCTCATCGTGGAGATGAAGCAGCAGGGCTACACCCGACTGGTGGCGATCGACAAGCATGCGCACAATCTGGACATCCTGCGCCAACTGCACCCGGAGGTCGAGACGGTACTGGCCGATCTGGCCGAACCCGGCGCTTGGGCCGAACGGTTCTCCGGCGCTCGCCTGGTTGTGCAGTTGCACGCACAGATCACGGGAAAGACCACCGACCTGTTCGTACGCAACAACCTGACCGCGACAGGCCATGTGCTGGCCGCGTGCAAGGCGGCCTCTGTACCCTTCATGGTGCACATCAGCTCTTCAGTGGTGAATTCGGTGGCCAAGGATGACTACACCGACACCAAGCGCGAGCAGGAACAAATGGTCGTGGGCAGCGGACAGCGCCATTGTGTGCTGCGCCCCACCCTGATGTTCGGCTGGTTTGATCCCAAACACCTGGGCTGGCTGTCGCGCTTCATGGCGCGCACCCCCGTGTTCCCCATCCCGGGCGACGGCAGGTTCATGCGCCAGCCGCTTTACGAACGCGACTTCTGCCGCTGCATCGCCAGGTGCATCGAGACCGAACCCGAAGGTGAGGTATTCGACATCGTGGGCGACACCCGCGTGGACTACGTGGACATCATCCGCACCATCAAGCGGGTCAAGAAGCTGCATACGGTGATCGTGCACATCCCGATCGGCTTCTTCGGCTTCCTGCTGAAGGCCTACAGCCTGTTCAGCAGCAAGCCGCCCTTCACCGCCGACCAGCTGAAGGCACTCAGTGCCGGCGACGACTTCAAGGGCGTCGATACCGAAGCAGTCTTTGGGGTAAAGCAGACGCCATTTGAGGAGGCGATCCGCGAAAGCTATACCGACCCGCGCTACAGCCACATCGTGCTGCAGCGCTGAACAACCAGAACAGACGGAACCCAATTCTAATGAGCACTTTCGCCATCATCGGTAGTGGTCCGATGGGCCTGATGGCAGCCCTTGAGCTGCTGAAGAAAGGTCACCAGGTTGATGTGTACGAGCGTGATGACCGTATCGGCGGGATGTCGGCCGACTTCGATTTCGACGGCCTGCGCATCGAGCGCTACTACCATTTCATTTGCAAGACCGACTATCCGCTGTTCAAGCTGTTGGACGAGATGCAGCTGTCTGATCGTCTGCATTGGACGGATACCAAGATGGGTTATTACTACCAGGGCAAGCTGCACAAGTGGGGCACGCCGTTCGCCCTGCTAGGCTTCCCGCATCTGGGTCTGATCGACAAGGTGCGCTACGCCCTGCACGTGATGTACACCAAGGGCATCCAGGATTGGACAGCTCTGGACAAGGAGAACGCACGCGACTGGATCACCCGCTGGATCGGCCCGAATGCCTACAAGGTGATGTGGGAAAGGGCATTCGCACTGAAGTTCTTCGAGTACCAGAACGATCTTTCAGCCTCCTGGATCGGCACGCGCATCAAGCGCGTGGCGCTGTCGCGTCGCAATCTGTTCAACGAGAGCATGGGTTACCTGCAAGGCGGCTCGGCCGTGCTGCTCGACAGGATGGCCAAGGAAGTCGTTCGCCTCGGCGGGCGCATCCTGCTTTCCCAGCCGATCCAGGAAGTCACCTCTGCCGGGGGGAAGGTCACCGGCATCCGCACGCCCGACGGTCATCAGCCCTATGAAACCGTGGTTTCCACCGCCCCCATCCAGTACGTGCCCGATATGGTTCCCGGCCTTCCGAAGGCATTCGCCGACCAGGTCGGCGCCATTGAGAACATTCCGGTAGCCTGCGTGATCCTGAAGCTGTCGCAGCCGGTCAGCGAGAATTTCTGGATGAACATCAGCGATGATCGCATCGCCATTCCCGGCCTGATCGAGTACAGCAACCTCAATCCTGGCGAGGGCCCCGGCGAGCACATTGTCTACGCGCCCTACTACATGCCCAAGACCCATCCGAAGTGGCAATGGAGCAATCAGCAGTTGATCGACGAAGTGATCAGCTATCTGCCCATGATCAACCCGGCCTTCGAGCCGGACTGGATCAAAGCCACCCATTGCCACCGCTACGAGTACGCGCAAACCATCTGCCCGCCCGGGTTCCAGGACGTGCTGCCCCCAATGAAGACGCCACTGCAAGGCTTCTTCATGGCCGATACGGCGTACTACTATCCGGAAGATCGTTCGATCAACGAGAGCATCGCAGTGGGGGCGGCGCTGGCAGACCTCGCCAGCCGCTGAACCACTCCCCCTTGTCCGCCAGGCAGCTCTCAACGATGCCAAACTCATCAATCCTCAGGCACCTGCACCCTGGGAACAGTTCGTTCCTCCGCCTGGTCCTGCTGCTGGGTGCGGTGGTCGTGGCGATATTGGGCCTCAGCGACCGCGAGTATCAAGGCCGCGTCAGCGGTGGATGCTCGCAGGCGATGTCGCCTTTCCTGAAGCAGGCAACGTCGTCCAGCCCACGAGCGATTTCCTTCTGCGACCTGCAGAACGCCGATACGGCAGAATTGGTCGTCGAACCCATCCCCGCCGGCACCCCGTCAGTGTCGATCGAAATCGCCGGCTATGGTGATACGCCAGGCATCAGCGCGGTCCTCTCCGGGCCTGACGGAGTGGAGGTACCGGTTCCGCTGCCGCGCGCGGGGGACCGCTGGGTCCGCTGGATAATCGAAGTGCCACCTGCCTTGCAGGCGCAGGAGAGTCGCCTGATCGTGCGCGACCAGACCCAGGAAGGCTTCGGCTGGATTGGCGTGGGCATCGTCTCCGGCTACGGTGGATGGGTGCCGGTCAGCATCGCGCTGCTGCTGGTTGCGGTGCTGTATCCCTGGCTGGGCCGCATCGATCACGGCAACACGCTCTCCGGCCCCCCGCGCCACCGACGTCAACGCCTCTGGGTTGGTGCATTCGTTGCAGCGGCAACATTGCTGGCACTCGTGCTGCGCCGTCCGTCGCAATGGCGCAACCCCTACGTCTGGGTGGAAGATGGCAAGGACCTGCTGCCGGATTTCCTGCATTATGGATGGAGCACGCTGGTCCATCCGGTGGCCGGTTACATCCTGCTACCCAACAAACTGATCAACGCGATCTCGGTGACGTTGTCGTTCCGCTGGTTGCCGGAAATCAGCCTGGCACTGGCGGCAGCGATGACGATGGCGGTCATGGTCACGCTGGCTCTGGCCCCGACGCGCCTGCGCGCTCCCTGGGCATGTGCGCTGGCGGTCCTTGCGGTTCCCACTGATGCGGAGGTCTTCTCCACGTCGGCCTATGCATTGTGGTGGGGCGGTTTCCTGGTGCTGATTCCGTTGTTCTGGGACGAGCAGCGTTCTCCCGGGCTTCGCTGGCGGCTGCCCATGCTGCTGCTCGGTGCGCTGTCTTCGCCGCTCATCGTGATGATGGTGCCGCTGTACGGCGTGCGTGCTCTTCTGCTGCGCCGGCGCGGTGAGTGGTACCTGCTGGCCGTCGCCGCCCTGTTCGGCGCGATGCAGGCACTGCTCGTGGTGCTGAACCCGGTCGCTTCCCAGGAGCACCGCTCACTCCCCGGCATCTCGGCGCTGCTGGAGCGCTTCGTCGGTCATTTCCTGTTCTGGCGCCCCGACCTGGCCCAGCCCGCACTCGTTGCGGGCATCGGCGTGGCGCTTTCGATCGTCATCCTGGCTGCTGCGTGGGCCCAGCGACGTGAACGCAACTGGGTTCTGCCTGCGCTCATCGCCTGCTTCTTGCTGTCGGTCGCCGCTGCCGCAGCTCGGGTGCCGGTCGATCCGCTCGACCCCTTCAGCGGCGGACCCCGCTACTTCTTCTATCCTTATGTGTTCCTTGCCTGGATCCTGATCCATCTGATTGGCGGGGCCCGGGGCCCGGCACGGGTGATGCTGGTGCTGCTGCTGCTGGCCCCCCTGCATCAGACGCTACAGTACGGATTCCGCACGCACACCACGCTGGACTGGCGGGTAGAGGTTCAGCGCTGCACAGCCGGGCACTCGCTTGCCGGCCCAGCCGTGCATTGGACTGGACGGCTGGAGAACCTCTGGCACGCCCCGCTCACGGCAGAGCAATGCCGTCAGCTGGTCAGCCGCAGTCTGTTCGACAACCGTCTCGGCCCGCAGGATCTGCCGTCGTCCCCAGCCTCCTCCACACAGTAACCAGAAGTCTCCAGATGATCGTTTTCAACCTCCGCCGCTGGCAGTCATGATCAAGCGCCGCTTCATTCTCTTCATTGTCGCCAGTGGTCTGGCCGCGATCGCGAACTTCGGCTCGCGCATCGCCTTGAGCCATGTCATGTCATATGTGCCTGCGATCGTCCTGGCATATCTCATTGGCATGGCCACCGCCTTCCTGCTCAATCGGGCCTATGTCTTCAAGGACGCGAACAAGCCGCTGGCCGCGCAGGTGATGTGGTTCATCGCAGTGAACGCACTGGCCTTGCTGCAGACCCTTGTCGTCAGCCTGCTGTTCAGTCATTACGTCTTCCCATGGATGGGCCTGACCTTCCATCCTGAAACGCTCGCACACGCGTTGGGCGTCATTGCGCCGGCGGTGGTGAGCTACTTCGGGCACAAGCATTTCACCTTCAGGAAATCCTAGGCATGCCGACCCTCCCTCCTGCCTCGCCTGCTTCTCTGGGACCCGCAGGCCCACGTTCACTGCTGCGACAGCCGGCCATGCTCCTGGGCCTGGCCCTCGCACTGTTGTATGCCGTGCTGGCAGTTCTTGCCGGCAAGCATGGTTACAGCCCGGTTCCGTTCTGGGACATGTGGGACGGCACGCTCGGCTTCTATCTGCGCCAGCAGAGCGACCTTTCGGCCTGGTGGGCCCAGCACAACGAACATCGCATCATTCTGGCCAGGCTTCTGTTCTTCATCGACCTGAAGTACTTCGGCGGTCATGCAGTGTTCCTGCTGATCGTCAACTACGCCCTGGCGCTCATCACCTTCGGACTGCTGGCCTGGTGCGCCCTGCGCATCCTTCCCACGGCCACCTCCGCAATGCGCATCGTCGCCGCGGTGATCCTGAGCCTGGCCTTGCTGTGGACCCAGGAGAACAACTTGACCTGGGGCTTCCAGAGCCAGTTCTTCCTGGCTCAGCTGCTGCCGCTTGCCAGCCTGTTGCTGCTATGGCGCTCCAGCGTGGCCCCACGCTGCCGCAATGCCTGGTTCGGTGCCGCCCTGCTGCTGGCAGTAGTGGCCGCCGGCAGCATGGCCAACGGCGTCCTGGCCACCTGGCTGCTGCTGGCCGGCTGTATTCTCGGCCGACAGGGCACCAAGCGCATTGCCCTGGTGGCGGTGGTCGCCCTGGGGGTCACGGCCCTGTACTTCCATGGTTACGTGTCCCCGGGCACCCATGGTTCGCTGTCCAACACCCTTCGCGATTCGCCGCGCGGCGTGATGTGGTTCCTCTTTGCCTATCTGGGGAGCCCTTTTGCGCACCTCGCCGGTGACGACAAGCCCAACCTCTACGTCGCCGTCGGCTGCGGCGCGATTGTCACCGTCCTGGCTCTCTACCTGGCAGGCACCACGCTGCTTCGCAAGCACCGCGGCGTCGATCTGGAACTGGCACTTTCATTGTTCGTGGGCTACCTGGGCACATCGGCATTTGCGGTAGCCGGCAGCCGCATTGTGTTCGGCCTGGACAGTGCTGTGGCCAGCCGCTACACCACACCAGCGCTGTTGGTGATTGCCTGCGTGATGATCCTGGGGGTCGCCCGCCTGTGCCGTCGTTTTTCCTGGGCCCGCGGCCAGGCGGCCGCCGTACTGCTGGTCATCCCGCTGGTGTTCCTGCCGCTGCAGTGGAACGCGGTCAAGCACAATCCCCTGGCCGATTTCGAGAAGACCACGGCAGCCATGGCGCTGGAAATGGGCGCACGCGATGACGAACAGATTCTCTGGACCTATCCGGACAGTCCGCGTGCGCTGGAAATCGCACGTGATGCGTCCACCCAGGACTTGTCGATTTTTGCCAGTACGTGGTTGAAGGGTGCGCGCGAGAGCATGGGCCAACACTACGGGCCGGCACCTGCCCAAGGCTGTGGCGTGGTGCCGCCCGTTACCCGGGCATTGCCCGGATCGGGAGGCTGGTCACGCCTCCAGGGCGGGCTGGTCGATACCTATCTCGGCGAGGGTCTGGGTGCGCTCTACCTGCTGGATGCACAGGGCACGATCATCGGCCGCGGTATTCTCGCCGCCCCCGAGCGCCAGCAGGGCTCGGACAAGGTCGGCTCGCCGTTCAAGCTGTATGTGCGCGATGACACCCTGCATGCGGGCCCGATGAAGGTGGTCGTCCCCGGCATCTGCAGCGGGGACTTCAACTACAGCCCCTGAACTGACGCGTCCCGCCTGGCTGCGTGCCAGGCGGGAGGCGCCCATCAACGACGCAGGCGTGCCAGCGCGCGATGCAGCGGCGTATTGGGCTGGTTGGCGATGTCATAGCTGAGGAATGCCAGCAGGAACTGCAGGCCGCTGACGATGGCAATCGAGGGCAGCACCACCGTGCCTACGGGCGCGGAGACACCCTCATTGGCGGCAACAATCCAGTTCCAGCCGCCGTACAGTACGCCGCCACCGAGCAGCGCCAGCGCCGCGATCAATTCCAGTGAAGCGATGCTGAGGTCACGCAGGTAGTACCGGTAGGCGATGCGCTTGCAGAAGTTGCGGGCATGCTTGAGCGCGAACTCGCCGAGTACCTGACTGATCTTCAAATTGCTCACTTCGTCGCCATAGCGTGCATCCATCGGGACATCCTGCACCACGGCCTGCATGGCATTGAGCCTGAACAGGAGATCGGTTTCAAAGAAGTAACGCGTACTGATCGCCTCCATCGGCAACCGCTGTGCAACAGCGGCGTGGATGGCGGTGTAGCCGTTGGTCGGATCGAACAACCGCCAATATCCACTGGATGCTTTGGCCAGGAAGGAAAGCCCCAGGTTGCCGACACGCCTCAGCATCGGCATACGGCTGATGTGCGAAAGATCCCAGAAGCGGTTTCCCTTGGTGTAGTCAGCCTCGCCGCTGAGGATCGGCGCCACAAACAGGGGCAGCAGCGCCGGATCCATCTGGCCATCCCCATCGATCTTCACGATCACGTCCATGCCATCGGCAACGGCCTGCCGGTAGCCGGTCATGGTGGCGCCTCCCACCCCCTGGTTGACTTCGTGGTAGAGCACGCGCACCCGCGGGTCGGTATTGTTCGCCTCGATGTAACGCCCGGACTGTTCCGGACATGCATCATCCACGCAATAGATGGCAGTGACTTCCGGGCCGATGGCGGCGATCACGTCCAGGATATGCCGGATGACCTTGTAGCTGGGAACCACGACTGCGATCGCCTGTGACCGAGCGTGCTGTGTGATGTCCGTCTGTCCGAGCATTGCCCTCTCCAATTCGTTGTAGTCCATCACCGCCTCACGGATCCAACCGGTAGAACACCAGCCCGTCCGGGCCCACGGCGACCGGCTCTTCGCTGGCGCCCAGTTGCCGGTAACCGGTCAGACAGTACTGCCCATCCATGACGCGCGCATCACTCTGTCCCGGCAAGCGGTGTGCCAGCAGGTGGGTGACTCCGGCTCGACGGAGCATCGCACGGGTCTGCTCCGCCTGCGAACGGCAGAACATTGAACGCAGGTCCCTGGCGAAGTAGCCGTAGCCCGAACCCAGCCTGACGTTGAACAGGTAATCACGCTGGGCGAACGGCAGATAGGGAGTGACATACATCGACGGCAGCACCCAGTCCTCGCGTCCGTTAAGCACGATCGCATAGGCAGGCGCCAACACGACCGCGTCGTCTGGCAGTTGGCTCTCCGCGCGCCGGAACGCACGCACGTCCGCCTCGGTGATCGGGAACGTCCAGCCCTGATCGGCCGGGGTTACTCCCTTGATATCCACCAGGACGAAGGCTGCAACCAGCACCACCGCCACGCCACCCACAAGCACGTTTACCGGCACGCGAACCCAGCGCCGCGCTGGCAACCCCGGGCAGCGCCACTGCAGCAGCGCATCTGCAGTCATCACCAGCGTCGCCAGCAGCAGGGACCAGTGCAGGAGCACCGCGTACATGCTCAGCAGGCCGATGTAGCGCTGCGTGTACGTACTCAGCAGGCTGGCTTCAAGCGTTTCGTGCCCCAATGCAAGCGTGGTGATGTTCGACACGCGAAGCGCCACGGCCACGGCAATGATCAACGCGATCTGGGCAGCCAGCAGCAGCGAGAATGCGCGGCGGCGCCGGATCGCTTCAGGCGCGATGGTCAGCATGGCCACCGCAAGCACGGAGGTGATCGCAATCAGCAGGCGCGTCATCGGCAACAGCCGCTGCCCCATCAGCTGCTGCGACTCGGGCAGATACTGCATGCCGAAACCGGGTTGGGGGCCATACCACAGCTCCCAGCGCAGTACCTGCACGATGTGCTCGCGGAACGCATCAGAGGTGCGGCTGAGTTCGGCCGGGGTGGCCAGCATGTGCAGGCCCAGTGTCTGTTCCACGAACCGGCGTACTGGCGGCAGCGCTTCCGCCAGCAGTTGCAGGTAGTAGGGATCGGTGACCAGCAAGAGGCCGCCGAGCAGGCCGCCGCCGACCATGCCCAGCAGCGGCACGGCGACCTTGCCGCGCATCGCATGAGCACGCCACCACAACGGGGTCATCAGCACCAGCCAGGCCGGCACGCTGAAACTGACAAAGGCAATCGCCAGCGACGGGTTGAGCTTGGCCGCCATGGCACCGGCCAGCGGCAGGCTCAGCCAGGCCAGCAACCACGAACGAAGCGAACGGACAGGCTCGAGCCAGGCGAGCATCGCGCACAGGACCGGCAACAACAGGGTCGAGAAGGCCGCCAACCGCCCGGTGCTGTTGAGATCGTCCATCGGGTACAGGAACATCGTGCCACGCAGGATGGCGTAGCCGAGAACCACCGCAAGCAGGGCCGACCACATGCCCTGCGCAGGATGGGACAGCGCCCGCCCACGCATCCACAGGAAGATCACTTCCACGAATGCGAACACGGCCAGTGTCGCCTGCAGCACCGGCTGGATCTTCAGGAACGGGCCAATGTGCGCACCCAGCCCCGGCCAGGCCCACAGTGCTGCGAACAAGTGCAGCATTTTCGGGTACTTTTCCAGCCAATCTGTATGACCTGCAGTCAGCTTCGGATAGCCCGCATTGAACAGATCGAGGGCGAATGCAATGTGCTGATGCGTATCCAGGCCCAGGGCACCGGCGCGCAGGGAGTAGTGTGTCGCCGCCTTGAGCAGCACCAGCGCAGCCAACAGAGCGAGCAGCAGCCATGCCGGGCCGCCGAGGCGGTGCGCCTGGCTTGCCTCCGGCGCGCACGGCTTCCGCCGTATGACGGTGACGGAAGCTGCGACCACGGCCAGGCACATCAGGGAAAGACCAAGAGGCAGGCCCAATAACCGCCCCCAAACCCAGGTCAACGGTGCCAGCAGCAGCCAGAGCACCACCAAGCCTGTCTGGCCGAGCAACACCCGCACGAAGATCGCCGGCGACTGCAACACTGCATCCAGCCGGAACATCCGGGCGACCAGCTCGCCCAGCCCCGCCATGCCGGCAAAACCGGCGGCAAGCAGCAGCAGGAACTGCGCCTGCGCACCACTGTGCACAAACGGCACGGCGAGCAGGACCAGGATCACGACCGGCCACAGGTAGGCACGTAGGGTCTGGCCGCGCACCGGCCACACAGGGGCATCATTCACAATCAAGATTCCATCTTCAACCTCACGCCTCAAGGCGCAAGGCGTCCATTACATCTTCGGCGATCCTGTCGAAGCTTCCCGCGCGCAGGAGCGGATGTTCAAGGCCTGCAATCAAACCCGGCATCATCTGCCTCCGCTCGCATGCATCGACCTGGGCGATCAATGCCGCACAGATCGCCTCCGGAGTCATCGATTCCAGCGAGACGATGTTCTCTGTCGTCTCGTCCAGGCGCTTGTTGTCATAGCGATTGGTGACCACGCCCATCCCGAACGCGGCCATCTCCAGCGGTGGATAGCTGGGATGTGGCGACACCATCAAGGACAGTCCCAAGGCCGAAGTGGACAAGAGCTCAGCGTAGGCATCGATGTTCAACTTGCCCAGGGCCTTCAGACTGAACGGTCCCAGATCCAGGTCGGACTGCAGTTCACCGGGCGCGGCGACCTCCCACTGTGCTGCACGTGCGTCCTTCCATCCCCACAGGCGCAATCCTTCACAGATCAACTCGAACGCATTTCGCGGCGTACCAGGGCGCGCATAGACCACGATGCGGCGATCGCGCGCAGCCGGCGCATTGCGGACCTGTTGCAGGGCCGGGCGAAGGCCGTCATGCAGCACCGGCTCGAACACCGAGCGCTGCGCGTAGCGCAGATCGTGCTGTTCAAAGAAGTCGGCAAGCAGGCCCGTATTGAAAATTCCGATGTCACGATCGCAGCGGTAGGTACTCAAAGCCAATGCGTACTGGCTGGACCATGCATAGAACCCTGGCTCGAAGTCCTGGATGAGATAGATCATCGGGCGATCAATGCCCCCGTTTTCGCCCTGCCAATGCGACATCCGTTGTGCTGCATACGCTGTCCACCAGGCGGTGGCCACCCAGATGTCCTCACCGGCCACCGGCAGGGTCTTCTGGTAGCGATCGCTGAACGGCACGATCTGCCGCATGGCCGTGGAGGTCTGGTTCGCAGGCACCAGTACGTGGTCGGAGAAGCGCGAAAGCGCTTCCTCATCCGGTGAGCTGTCGACCAGCACGATCCGAGATGCGGGGAAATGCCGGCACAGCTCACGGTAGATCAGCACGGCCGTATGGATGCCGCCGAAGTAGTGCTGCTTGTTGATCGACGGCAGCACCAGATTCAGCCGCTTGCCCTGCCAGTCATCATGCCGGGGCGTGCACGGGGTGATCTCGGCAACGTGGGTGTTGGGCGTGGGCACACCGGGAGCGCTTGCGTCCAGGCGTGCGGCAATGCGCCGCAACAGGTGACCCAGGCGGCTCATTGCATGCTCCCGCGCAGGCGCGGTGAAGACGCCATGTAATCCAGATTCGGGCTGAAGAACGGATCGCCTTCTTCGCGATACGGCGAGTACGCTTCGGCCGAGCGCACGAAGTCACTTTCCGGAATCGCACGCGGATCGCGCGTCTTGGATTCGTGGTGGATCATCACCGAACGTGCGACGTACACAGTGGCCAAGCCACGCGCATGCGCGCGCAGGCACAGCTCCACATCGCTGCCGCACACAATGAAGGTCTCATCGAACCCGCCCAGCGACTCGAACGTGTCACGCGCCACCACCATGCACGCGCCCGTCACGGCCAGCACCTGGCGCTGCAACACCGGTGACACGAACAGATTCTGGTTGTGCACGGGCGCCTCGCCCTTGAAGACGTGGTCGGCCCAGCCACCCATGCCGATCACCACGCCGGCATGCTGGATGGTGCGATCGCCGTACAACAGCAATGGACCGCACACGCCAACGTCTGGCCGCAGCGCGTTCTCGGCGAGCCGCTGCAGCCACTGTCCATCAATGATCTCGGTATCGTTGTTGAGGAAGACCAGCACCTCGCCACGCGCTTCGCGGGCAGCCAGGTTGTTCAGTGCCGACCAATTGAACGGTACGTCTGCGCGGATCACCCGGAAGCTGTCACGGCGGGACATCGCTTCCAGCCATTGCAGGGTCTCAGCCTGGGTTGAACCATTGTCGACAACGATGATCTCGAAGGCGCGGTAGTCCGTCTTCGCGTACAGCGATTCCACACAGGTACGCAACAGGTCCAGGCCGTCACGGGTGGGAATGATGATGCTGGCCAAGGGCCCCTTGTCCGCGTATGGGTAGCGCACGTCGTAGCAGAACAACTGCTCGCCATCGTCCACCTGCGCTCCCGGGTGGGTGGCCTGCACATGCTGCTGCAGCGCGCGGCGACCTGCATGGTGTGCGTAGGGCTTGGAGCCGGCATTGGCTGCGGTGGAACCGGCGTGAGCGCGCCAGTGATAAAGCACCTTGGGCACGTGCGCGATGGCGGCGCCAGCCGCCGCACAGCGAAGCACCAGGTCGTAATCCTGAGAGCCATCGCAGTCGCTGCGCAGCCCACCGAGCTGGTGAATCAGCGCGGCGTCAAAGCTCACCAGATGCCCCAGATACATCTGCGACAGGAACAGGTCCAGATTCCAGTCAGGCTTGAAATACGGATGCCGGAGGCGACCGTCTTCGCCGAGCACGTCGTGGTCGGTGTACACGACACCGGCCGAAGTGGCCTGGTGGCAGGCAACCACCGCAGCCAGTGCATCCGGCTCCAGAAGGTCATCATGGTCGAGGAACGTGATCCAGCGCCCCTTGGCCAGCGCCACCGCAGCGTTGGTCGTGGCAGCGATGCCCTGCCGTTCACTTGAGCGCGATACACGCAGGTTCGGCAATCGCAGCGCCAGCTCGTCCAGCACGCGCGCAACGTGAGGTTGATCAGACGCGTCGTCGTGGATGCACAGCTCCCAGTTGCGATAGGTTTGTGCTTCGACGCTGGCCACAGCCTCACGGAGGAACACCTCGGGCGTGTTGCAGACAGGCATCACGACGCTGATCAGGCCGACATCGGCCGGTGCTGGCGCTTGCGCCTGCTGGCGTAGCCACTCGGCGTAGATGTCCGGCGGCGTAACCGCCGCTGCGACAGCATGTGAGCCATTGGCATAGGCAAGGATCGATCGGACCAGATGCCTGGGCCCCTTGCGGGCGGCACGCGTGAGCGCGGAAATGATGGTGCCGGCAGGAATGCCCTGCCCCTTTGCGCGACGAATGCTCCAGTAGATTCCGCGAATCAGATTACCCAGTTTGGACATCAGGCATTACCTCGTTGATTCAGCACGGTCACGTCCTTGTCGGCCCGTCGTTTCACAGGACACCCCAACCCAGCAGCACTCCCGCCACAAAACCGCCTACACCCAGTCCGATCATGGCGATCTTCCACTTCTGGCGCGAACGCATGTAGTCGGCCGCACGCTGTTGCAGCCTCTGCTCCAGCTGCCGCTCGACGTCGAGCGCCTGGGCACGGGCGGCTTCAGATGCGTCTATGAGCCCATCAATGCGTTCCTGGGCCTTCTGCAGCGACTGCTGCGCATCGGCCACACTCGCTTCAAGCGCCTGCTCCTGCGCCTGCCACACAGCCTGGCGCTGCTGCCAGTCCCGCTCGGCCTGCTGCCAGTCCAGCTGCGCCTGCTGCCACTGGTCGCGCTGCTGCAGCCAATCAGCATCGGCCTCGTCCTTGCCCTGCTGCAACCGCTGCGCATAGGCTGCGGTGGCACCCCACTCGCGCTTGGCCACAGCAAGATCGGCGATGTAGGCATCCAGCAGCCGTGCCGTGGATTCCCATTCCTTTTCGGAATTGGCGGTACGCGTCGCCAGCTCACGCAGGCCGCCGGCGAGACCGCTCAGCAGTGCAGTCGCTTCCGCATCGAGGTCGGCACGGAACGGCGGGTTTGCCTGCAAGCGCGCTGCATCGCTGGGCAGGCGCACCGCCACGCAGTATTCGCGATAAGGCTGGTCGCTGTGATCGCCGGCGAACACCCGGCTGTTGTAGAGCCGGTCAGCGGCGCTGACCAGCGGCTCCAGCTCGGGGAATTTCACCTTGATGAAATGCGCACCCATCAGGCTCGACCACAACGTTGCATTGCCCTGACCGAAGCGCAGCACCGTCATGCCGGCGCCTTCAAACGCGGCCACGATCTCGGCGGTGTCGACCAGGCCGAATTCCTTGTGCTCCTGCAGCCAGACGTAGTCCTCGCCGAACAGCTCGTGCCAACGACCATTCGCATCGACTTCAGCGTCGCGCACCCACGGCTGGTCCGGCGGGAAGCCGACGATGACCGCACGGCTGGCGACACGCGCCATCTCGGCCGCGGCCTTGGCACGCAGGGGCGCGGGAATATGCTCGAGCACATCCAGCGATACGACGGCGTCGAAGCCCTGCTCGGGGAACGGCAGCGCGGTGGCGTCAGCCACCACGAAGTCCTTCTCGTCCCCTTCCGCATGCAGGTCGGTGTACAGGAACGTTGCCTGGGGCAGGAACTGCCCGAGCAGACGCTGACGGTTGGCCCCTACTTCCAGCACCCGCGGCGCGGGCAGATCCAGCGCCTGCAGCAGATGCGTCGCCGCACCGTAGCGCTGGTAATGGTCAAAGGGAATTTCAAGCAGCGTCGGGGTCATGGACCTTCCACTCATGCGGGATATAGACCACGCCCTCACTGAAGTAGGGCGCAGCCACGGTGAAGACACTGGCTTCGGACAGATAATCCAGGCAGACCAGGCCCTTGTCGGTGAACAGTCCCACATCAACGCGGTAGCTGCCGGTCAGCAGGGTCATCGACGGGATGCAGTAGCTGACGCGGTGCGACCCTCGTGAGGTGGGAATCACCACCCGCTCAAGATAGGTGTTGGGGCCAAAGATATGCAGGCCGTCCATGCCCTTGATCGCTACGCCGAGCAGCAGGCCATCGACCACCTCATCGCCGACGGTGTAACTGATGTCCACTGTCAGCGGCTCGAACGGGGCCAGCATATCGGTGCTCAGCGCAACCGTTTCAAGATGCGCGGGGATGCTGCCCGGGGCGGGTGCCTGGCGCACTTCGGCATCCTGCGTCACAGCCAGGTCCTTGCCCAGTTCGTAGTCGCGGAAACGGTCAGCCACGAAGCTGGCTTCGCCGTGCAGCTTGACCTTGCCACCTTCCAGCCACAGCGCGGTCTGGCAGAAGCGCTTGACCTGCTCGAGCGAATGCGACACGAACAGAATGGTGGCGCCGCGTGCACGAATCTGTTCGATGCGCGAAAGGCATTTCATCTGGAAGCGGATGTCACCCACCGACAGTGCTTCGTCGATGATCAGCACATCCGGTTCGGTGTGGATGGCCACCGAGAACGCCAAGCGCACGTACATGCCGCTGGAATAGGTCTTGACCGGCCGGTCGAAGAAATCACCGATATCGGCAAAGTCAATGATCGACTGCAGCTTGTCGTCCACTTCCTTGCGGCTCAGGCCCAGCAACGACGCACTCAGGTACACGTTGTCGCGGCCGGAGAAATCCGGATTGAAACCGGCCCCCAGTTCGAGCAGCGCGGCAAAGCGCCCGCGGATGCTGACCGTGCCGGACGTCGGGCGTACCGTGCCACACAGGATCTGCAGAAGGGTCGATTTGCCGGCGCCGTTGCGACCGATGATGCCGACCGTCTCGCCCTTCGGCACGACCAGGTTGATGCCATCCAACGCTCTGAAAGTGCGGCTGGCACGGTCACCCGAAGGCTTGAGCAGCGACAGCAGGCGGTCGCGCGGGTTGGCGTAGACCGGATAGTCCTTGGTCACGCCCAGCACTTCGATGGCCGCGTCGGGCGTGGCCTGCAACGTGGTGGTCTGCGGGTTGTTCATAGGACGTCCGAGAAGCCGCGCGAGAGGCGACGGAAGAGTGCGTAGGCCAGCATCGCCGCCACCACGGAAAGCAGGAAGTGCGGCAGCAGTACTGCCAGATCAGGGGCCGAGTTCTGGACCGTCACCGCGCGCAGCTGTTCGATAGGCGTGACCAGGGGGTTGAAGTACACCAAGCCTCTTGCCGCCTCGGGCATCGCATGCGCCGGGAAGAAGATCGGGCTGAGGAACAACAGGACGCTGCTGAGGATGCCGACAAACTGGCCGATGTCGCGCAGGTAGACGCCCAGCGCCGACAGCGACCAGGCAATTGCAAGCAGCATCGGGGTCATTTCCAGCAGGATCAGCGGCGAGGCCAGCGCCCATACCGACGGCAGCCCCGACTGCCAGGTCTGCGCGACCAGCAGGATGGTCAGGCCGATGCCGGCGGTGGTCAGCGCTGCGGCCACCTTTACCATCGACAGCACCGGCAACGGGAAGACCACCTTCTTCACGAAGTTGGGCTGCCCGGCGATGATACCCGGTGCGGTGATCAGCACTTCCGACAGCAGCGTAAACGGTACCAGTCCTGCAAACAGCATCAGCGCGAAGTCGCCGGTGGATTCGGCACCCGCCCATCGCGCTTTGAACACGCCACTGAACACCAGCGTGTACACGCATAGCATCAGCAACGGTTGCAGGACCAGCCAGAGGACACCCAACGTGGTGGTGCGGTACCGTGCTGCCAACTCACGCCCAAGCAACTGGCGGAACAGGAACAGGAGATTGGCATGCTTCTGCATGGATCAGCAGTTCCCTGCCGACAGTGCGCGTTCCAGATCCACCTGCAGATCCCCCAGCTCCTCCACACCCACGCTCAGCCGCACCAGCGCATCGCTGATCCCCAGCTGCTCCCGGCGCGCGACCGGGATCGAGGCATGCGTCATCACCGCCGGATGGTTGACCAGGCTTTCCACGCCGCCCAGCGACTCGGCCAGGGTGAACAGTTCGGTCTTCTCGCAGAAGCGCTTGGCCGCCTCGAACCCGCCCTTCAGCACGATCGAGACGATGCCACCGAAGCCGGCCATCTGCTTGCCGGCCAGCTCATGCTGCGGGTGCGAGGGCAGGCCCGGGTAGATCACTTTTTCCACCGCCGGGTGCTTTTCCAGCCACTGTGCCAGCGCCAGCGCGTTGGCGCAGTGTGCCTTCATCCGTAGCGGCAGGGTCTTCAGGCCGCGCAGGGCCAGGAAGCTGTCGAACGGTCCCTGCACGCCACCCACCGAGTTCTGCAGGAACGCCATCTGCTCGGCCAGGTCGGCATCGTCGCCGACCACGACCATGCCGCCAACCATGTCCGAGTGACCGTTGAGGTACTTGGTGGCCGAATGCAGGACCAGGTCCGCGCCCAGCTCCAGCGGGCGCTGCAGCATCGGCGAGGCAAAGGTGTTGTCGACCACCACGATCAGGCCGTGGCGCTTGGCGATGGCGGCCACCGCAGCGATGTCGACGATCTTCAGCATCGGGTTGGTCGGGGTCTCGATCCACACCATCTTCGTCTTCGGCGTGATGGCGGCTTCAAATGCCGCCAGATCGGTCAGGTCGACGAAGCTGAAGTCCAGCCCGGCGGTGCGGCGGCGCACGCGCTCGAACAGGCGGAAGCTGCCGCCGTAGATATCGTCCATCGCCACCACGTGGCTGCCGGCGTCCAGCAGCTCGATCACGGTCGAGCTGGCCGCCATGCCGGAAGCAAAGGCGAAGCCGCGGGTACCGCCTTCCAGCGAGGCCACGCAGCGCTCATAGGCGAAGCGGGTCGGGTTGTGGGTACGCGAGTACTCGAAGCCCTGGTGCTCGCCCGGGCTGGACTGGGCATAGGTCGAGGTGGCGTAGATCGGCGGCATCACCGCACCGGTGCTGGGATCGGGCGACTGGCCACCGTGGATGGCCAACGTGGCCAGGGCCAGCGCGCGGTCGGGCGAAGAGGAGTTGGACATGTCGTTTCCTGAATGGCGCCGACGTGCGGCGCCGTCAAAGGATCGGGAGTCTATCAGCGCAGCCTTAACAAGCTTTGACGCAAATAAACCGGAATTCAGTGGCGATCTGCAGCGATCCGCGGCTTACTGCACGCGACGGCGCAGATAGTTCAGCAGGTCGATGCGGGTGATCAGGCCGAGGAAGGCGTCACCGTCCATCACGATCGCCACCTGGCCGCGGTCGAACACCGGCAGCAGGGCCTCGATCGGCGACTTCACGTCCAGCCGGTCCAGCTTGCTGACCATCGCGGTGGCCACGGTGTCGCGGAAGCGCGCTTCATCGCCATAGACATGCAGCAGCACGTCGCTTTCGTCGACGATGCCGACCAGCTGGTCACCGTCCATCACCGGCAGCTGCGACACGTCGTACAGCTTCATGCGCTGGTAGGCGGTGGTCAGCAGGTCGTTCGGGCCGATCACCACGGTGTCGCGCTGGCCGTACGGGCGCAGGATCAGGTCGCGCAGGTCGCCGTGCTGCGGGCGCTGCAGGAAGCCGTTGTCCAGCATCCAGTAGTCGTTGTACATCTTCGACAGATACTTGTTGCCGGTATCGCAGACCAGCACCAGCACCCTCTTCGGGGTGGTCTGCTCCTTGCAGTACTTCAGTGCCGCGGCCAGCAGGGTGCCGGTGGACGAACCGCCGAGGATGCCTTCCTTGCCCAGCAGCTCGCGCGCGGTATGGAAGCTCTCGGCATCGCTGATCGCATAAGCCTTCTTGACGCGGCTGAAGTCGGAAATCGACGGCAGGAAGTCCTCGCCGATGCCTTCCACCAGCCAGCTGCCCGACTTGTCGTTGAGCACGCCATCGTTGATGTATTCGGCCAGGATCGAGCCGACCGGATCGGCCAGCACCAGCTCGGTCTTCGGCGACAGCCTGGCGAACGCGCGCGACAGGCCGGTCATGGTGCCGGAGCTGCCGCAGCCGAACACGATGGCGTCGAGGTCGCCGCCCATCTGCTCGAGGATCTCCGGGCCGGTGCCGAACTCATGCGCGGCCGGGTTGTCCGGGTTGCCGAACTGGTTGATGAAGTAGGCGCCCGGGGTCTGCTCGGCGATGGTCTTGGCCAGGTCCTGGTAGTACTCCGGGTGGCCCTTGGCGACGTCCGAACGGGTCAGGCGCACTTCGGCGCCCATCGCCTTCAGGTTGAAGATCTTTTCCCGGCTCATCTTGTCGGGAACAACCAGGATGAGCTTGTAGCCCTTCTGCTGGGCCACCAGTGCCAGGCCCAGGCCGGTGTTGCCGGCGGTGCCCTCGACCAGGGTTGCGCCCGGCTTCAGGTCACCCCGCTGCTCCGCCGCCTCGATCATCGACAGGCCGATGCGATCCTTGATCGATCCGCCCGGATTGGCGCTCTCCAGCTTCAGGTAGAGCTCGCAGACACCGGTGTCCAGGCGCTGGGCCTTGACGATCGGGGTCTGGCCGATGAGTTCGAGGACGGAAGAATGGATGGGCATTCGGAGGACTTTCGATTCGCGCCACGCAGGGCCGGACCGATGATTATCCGACGGATGGCGCTGAATGTCAGGTCGGCGCGGAGATGCCGCCCGCCGGCCCCGTAAAGGGATGCGGGCGGCCCCGGATCGACGAGGAGACCGGTACCGCCCGCATCGGTGAGTGGTGCCTGGAGACCAAGGCACCACCGCCTGTGGTGCCTTGGCGCGGCCGCCTCATCGGCGGTGCCGCGATGCCGGGGCAGAAGCGCCCGGCGGGGCCATCGATGGCCGGGTCACGCCATTCCGGGCGCGACGGAGTGCGTCAAAGCGTGGGGGACGTCGTTGGGAGCGGTGTTTCGTACATTCGCAGAAGACGTTGCTTGGCCAGCAGCTTCTCACGCTTCATGCGACCCAGGGTGACATCATCGATCGGGAGTACACCCAACTCCGCGTCCATGCACTTCTTGTTCAACTTGCGGTGCTGGTCATGGAGTGCCCTGAACTCCGGATCACGCGCGCGACGGGCGTCGATCTCGCTCTGGGGCTGATCTTCAAACATGATGGACCTCCTTCGACAGATACACGAACGCCCCGGCCGCAAGGCACGGGGCGTTGTTCATGGAGGAGTGCCGGTCGATGGCCACCTGGACGCCTGCAACGACCTGCGGCACTGGCCTGCGCACGTCGATCTGCTGCGGTTCGCGCCCTGCTTGCATCGGCCCGGCCCTCCCATCGTCCGGTCCGCGGCATTGCGTCCCGGACGATTGACCCTACGCCTGCTCAGGGCGGGGTACAAGACCCCTGCGACAAAAAGACCGAACCCCGCCGGGGCGGGGTTCAGGCTGAATGCTCATTGCAACGAAAAACAAACAATATCAATGCATTACGGCGCGATGATGACCTCGGCCGAGCGCGCCCGGGTGGACGCAGCCTTCTTGCCGCTGACCTGGATGCGGTTACTGGCGACACCGGCCGCGACCAGGGCGTCGCGCAACGCTTCGGCACGCTTCTGGCCCACGCCGTTGGCACTGTCGTAGGCCTCGATGCGCAGGCGGCCCTTCTTGCCGATGTTCAGGTACTCGGCGAGCGCCTTGGCCTGGTTGCGGGCGCCGCCAGACAGGCTGGACGCACCTGCAGCGAACGCGTCGCCCCCAAAGGTGAAGACCTCACCGCGCGCATCGAACTTCGAACCCGGCAGCTTCTGGCCCGACACCAGCTCGGCCTCCTCGCGGGCCAGCCTGGCGGCGTTCTGCTGGGCGGCGCTGAGGCGTTGCTGCTGCTTGCCGGCCACGCTGGTCAGGGCGTTTTCGGCGTCCTGGCGGGCCAGGGTTTCGGCCTCGGCGGCCTGGCGCAGGCGTTCGGCTTCCTCGGCCTGCATCTGCGCCTGCATGCGCAGCTGTTCGGCCTCCTGGCGGGCACGGGCGGCGTCGCGGCGGCTGGCCTCGATCAGCAGGTCGCTGCGGGTGCGCTCCAGGCGGTCGACCTCGCGCGCGGCCAGCGCAGTGCGCACCGCGGTCTCGGCAATCTCCACCCGGCGCTCGGCCAGGTAGGTGGCCAGCTCCTGGTCACGGCGCTTGGCCTTGTCCAGGGTCGCGATGGCCTGCTGCGCCTGCATGCGCTCGAAGGCGCCCAGCTCAGCGGTATCCGGGTTGGCCTGGATGGCCATCAGGCGCTGGCTCAGCTGCGCCACCATCGGGTTGTCGGCGGCCACGGCCAGGGTCGGCAGCGCCAGCAGCGCGGCCAGGGTTGCGGCGGTCATCGGCTTCACCGGCGATCCTCCCCGGTCGACAGCTGGCGTTGCAGCTGGTTGACCTCGTTGCGGCGCAGCTGAAGCTGCGCGCTGACAGTGGCTTCCTCGCTGCGGACGCGGGCCAGGTCGGCATCGGCGGCGGCGCGCAGGGCCATTGCCGGCGCATTCTTGCGCTCGCGGCGGTCGCCTGCGGCGCGCTGGGCCTGCTCCAGCCCCTGCCGGGCCAGCCCGATCAGGTCCGGGGCGTACTGGTCGGCATCGGCCTGGGTGGCCTTGTCGACCGCCTGCCGGGCCTGCGCCAGTTCCAGGGCAGCGTCCTGCGCCCAGGCGGGGGCAGACAGTGCGAATGCAAACGCCATCACATACAGGCCATGGCGCATTCGTGCGAAGCTAAGTCGTTTCATTGGGGAGGCCGTACCGGTTGTCGGTTCGCGGCCATTGTCGTCAAGCCGACACCGTGCTGGCAACGGGCGTCGGCCGTTTCGTTGGGGAAAATTCGCAATGGATATCGGCTACTTCCTGAAGCTGATGACCGAAAAGAACGCTTCGGACATGTTTTTGACCACCGGGGCACCGGTCTACATCAAGATCGAGGGGAAGCTCTATCCGCTGGGCAACACCGGCCTGCCGCCAGGCATGGTGAAGAAGATTGCCTACTCGCTGATGGACGAGGGCCAGGTGCCGCAGTTCGAGCGAGAGCTCGAGCTCAACATGGCCATCGCCCTGCCCGACGCCGGGCGCTTCCGCGTCAACGTGTTCAAGCAGCGGGGCGAGGTCGGCATGGTCATCCGCGCCATCCGCAGCCGGATCCCGAGCATCGAGGAGCTGAACCTTCCGCAGGTGCTGAAGGACGTCATCATGACCCCGCGCGGGCTGGTGCTGGTGGTGGGGTCCACCGGCTCCGGCAAGTCCACCTCGCTGGCGTCGATGATCGACCACCGCAACAGCACCACCACCGGTCACATCCTCACCATCGAGGACCCGATCGAGTACCTGCACAAGCACAAGATGTCGATCGTCAACCAGCGCGAGGTCGGCCTGGACACCCATGCCTTCCACAACGCGCTGAAGAACGCGATGCGCGAAGCGCCGGACGTGATCCTGATCGGCGAGATCCTGGATGCGGAAACGATGGAGGCGGCGATCGCCTTCGCCGAGACCGGCCACCTGTGCCTGGCGACCCTGCACTCCAACAACGCCGACCAGACCATCGAGCGCATCCTCAACTTCTTCCCGGAAAGCGCGCACAAGAACGTGCTGATGAACCTGGCGCTGAACCTGCGCGCAGTGATCAGCCAGCGCCTGGTGAAGAACAAGGAGGGCCGACGCCTGCCGGCCACCGAGGTGCTGATCAACACGCCGATGATCCGCGACCTGCTGCGCCGCGGCCAGGTGCACGAAATCAAGGCCGCGATGGAAGCCTCGCTGGAAGAAGGCATGGAGAGCTTCGACCAGTGCCTGTTCCGGCTGGCCAAGGCCGGCACCATCGAGCAGGAGGAAGCGCTGCGCGCGGCCGACTCGCGCGATGGCCTGGCCCTGAAGTTCCGCCTGTCCGAAGGCAGCAGCGGCGAGCACGACCCGTACGCGGACTTCTCGGCAGGCGCACCCAGCATCACCCACGGCTTCTGATCCCACGAAAAAGGGGACGGAGGGGATTAAGTCGTTTGTGCACTTGCGACTTAATCCCCTCCGTCCCCTTTTTCTGAAGAATTCAGGGGCGGTCTCATCCAATGAGACCCGTCATCCGTAGGTTTCCTCAATGGAAACCATCCGCAAGCTGGCCATTCTGGCCGATGCCGCCAAGTACGATGCCTCCTGCGCCTCCAGCGGCTCGGGCAAGCGCGATTCGCGCGCCAGTGGCGGTATCGGCAGCACCGAGGGCATGGGCATCTGCCACAGCTACACGCCCGATGGCCGCTGCGTGTCGTTGCTGAAGATCCTGCTGACCAACTTCTGCATTTACGACTGCGCCTATTGCGTGAAC
Organism: Stenotrophomonas sp. PI_27; assembly: GCF_027854495.1. Classification (NCBI taxonomy): domain Bacteria; kingdom Pseudomonadati; phylum Pseudomonadota; class Gammaproteobacteria; order Lysobacterales; family Lysobacteraceae; genus Stenotrophomonas; species Stenotrophomonas sp. PI_27. The sequence goes on along the minus strand of NZ_JAJNOF010000011.1, from coordinate 12,951 downwards.
CGGGTCTCCAGCAACGTGGCCCGCGCGCGTTTCAGCGTGGACGAGGTGGTCACGCTCACCCTGGACTTCTACAAGCGCAACTACATCGAGGGCCTGTTCCTGTCCAGCGGCATCATCCGCAATGCGGACTACACCATGGAACAGATGGTGGAAGTGGCCCGGCAGCTGCGCGAAGAACACCGCTACGCCGGCTACATCCATCTCAAGACCATTCCCGAGGCCTCGCCGGAACTGCTGGCCAGCGCCGGGCGCTATGCCGACCGCCTGTCCATCAACGTGGAACTGCCCACCGAAGCCGGCCTGAGCGCCTTGGCGCCGGAGAAGACGGTGCATTCGATCCGAGGCGCGATGGGCGAACTGCGCTGGCGCATCGACGAAGCCAAGGAAGCTCGCAAGGCCCCTGCGGCGGTGGCACCGACGGCCAGCCGCAGCGCTCGCCCGCGCCCTCCCCGTTTCGCACCGGCCGGGCAGAGCACCCAGATGATCGTCGGCGCGGACGGGGCAAACGACCAGCAGATCCTGGCCAACGCCGACAGCCTGTACGGCAACTACCGCATGCGCCGGGTCTACTACTCCGCGTTCAGCCCGATTCCGGACGCCAGCCGGCAGCTGCCACTGCAGCCGCCACCGCTGCAGCGCGAACATCGCCTCTACCAGGCTGACTGGCTGCTGCGCTTCTACGGCTACGGCGTGGATGAGATTACCGATACCACCCAGGACGGCATGCTCGACCTGGATATCGACCCCAAGATGGCCTGGGCGATCCGCCATCCCGAGCGCTTTCCGGTCGATCTGAACCGGGCACCAAAGGAAATGCTGCTGCGCGTGCCAGGCCTTGGCGTGCGCAACGTCAAGCGCGTGCTGATGGCACGCCGCCACGGGCGGCTGCGCGTGGCCGACATCGCGCGCCTGAAAGCACCGATGAGCAAGCTGCTGCCGTTCGTGCTGCTGGCCGACCATCACCCGCGCAAAGCACTGGACGATCCGGCGGCGCTGCGCGCGCAGCTGGCCCCGCCTCCGCGCCAAGGTTCGCTGTTCGATGCCCCGTCTGCATCCTGACGCGCAGCGCTGGTCGCTGCGGGTGGATCCGCCGTGGTCGCTGCAGGCCTGGCGCGATGCTGCGCGCGAAGCGTTGCTGCGCGGCGTGGCCCCGCCTCAACTGGACTGGCTGGAAGGGAGCGACACCTCGCTGCTGGATGCGCCGGCCGTGCAGCAGGCGCCGATGCTTGCCGATGCCGGAGCACCCAACGTTCCACGTGACTTCCTGGAACTGGCGGCCACCTGCCTGTGCCATCGCGATCCCCAGCGCCTGGCCTTGCTGTATCGCCTGCTGTGGCGCATCGCCCATGGCGAGCGATCAGTGCTGAGCAACCCCGCCGACGCCGATGTCCTGCGCGCGACGGCCCTTGCCCAGGCCGTCCGCCGTGACACGCACAAGATGAAGGCATTCGTGCGCTTCCGCGAGGTGCCTGGCCAGCCTGATGCGTTCATCGCCTGGTTCGAGCCACAGCACCACATCGTCGACCGGGTCGCGCCGTTCTTCGCGCGCCGTTTCACCGGCATGCGCTGGGCCATCCTCACTCCTTCGCGCAGCGTCGCCTGGGATGGGCAGGCGCTCGCCTTCGGCCCTGGTGCACGGCGCGAGGATGCCCCGGCCGAGGATGCACGCGAGTCGCTGTGGCAGACCTACTACGCCAGCATCTTCAATCCGGCGCGACTCAACACACGGATGATGATGCAGGAGATGCCGGCCAAGTACTGGCGCCATCTGCCGGAAGCACAGTTGCTGCCACGCCTGGTGCGCGATGCGGCCGACCGCGTGCAGGAGATGCATGACCGGCCGGCGCAGGCGCCGCAACGCAGGATTCCCCCACGTGCGAACGCTGCGGCGCCGGCAACCGATGCCAGCAGTCTGGACAATCTGCGCGCACAGGCCAGCGCCTGCCGCCAGTGCCCGTTGTGGGAGCAGGCCACGCAGACCGTATTCGGGCAGGGGCCGGCAGGGGCCGAGGTGATGCTGGTCGGAGAACAACCCGGCGACACCGAGGATCTGCGCGGGCAGCCGTTCGCAGGACCCGCCGGCCAGGTGCTGGACCGCGCACTGGCGGAGCTGGGAATCGATCGCGCCCGGCTGTACCTCACCAACGCGGTGAAGCACTTCCACCATGAGCGGCGCGGCAAGGTGCGGCTGCACAAGCGACCGGAAAGCCGCCACATCCAGGCCTGCCGGCCCTGGCTGATGGGGGAGATCGCGCGTGTGCGGCCCAGGGTGATCGTGTGCCTGGGCGCGACAGCGGCAGCCTCGGTATTCGGTCGTGACTTCGACCTCTCGCGCGACCGCGGACGCTGGCACACCCTCGAAGACGGCACGCGCGGCTACGCCACCGTGCACCCGGCGTGGGTGTTGCGGCAGGCCGACGATGCGCGCCGCGAGGACGCCTACCGGGTGTTCCGCGATGACCTGGCCCGTTTGCGGCAGAAAGGGGACGGAGGGGATTAAGTCGTAAGTGCATATACGACTTAATCCCCTCCGTCCCCTTTTTTTCAGGCGGCGTCGAGCTGGTGTTCCGGGCGCGCGCGGTCGAATGCGTCCAGCGCTTGGCAGGCCGCTTCGATGCGGCGCAGGGTCGGGTACGGTGCCAGGTCCAGGCCGAAGCGGTGGGCGTTGTACAGCTGCGGCAACAGGCAGATGTCGGCCAGGCCAGGGCGGTCGCCATGACAGAAGGCGCCGGTGTCACGGCTGTTGGCCAACAGCGCTTCCATCGCCGCAAAGCCCTCGGCGATCCAGTGCAGCGTCCACTGCGTGCGTGCATCGGCCGGCAGCTGCAGACTACGTTCCAGGTACTGCATCACCCGCAGGTTGTTGATGGGGTGGATGTCGCAGGCCACCACCTGGGCCAGCGCCCGCACCCGCGCGCGGCCGGCGGCGTCGGCCGGCAGCAGCGGTACCTGCGGAAAGCGCTCGTCCAGGTATTCGAGGATCGCCAGCGACTGGGTCAGCACATGCCCGTCATGCAGCAGGGTCGGCACCTGCTGCTGCGGGTTGAGCGCCCGATAGGCATCCCGGTGCTGCTCGCCACCGTCGCGCACCAGATGCACCGGCCGGGCCTCCCAGGCCAGGCCCTTCAGCTCCAGGCCGATGCGCACGCGGTAGGCGGCGCTGGATCGCCAGTAGGTGTACAGCACGATGCCGTCGTCGACCGGGATCTCCATCGCCGCCTCCATGCTCAGGGCCTGGCCACCTGTTCGATGCGCTGCTCGATCGCACCGAAGATGCTGTTGCCCGCGGCATCGAGCATCTCGATGCGGACCACGTCGCCGAAGGACATGAACGGCGTGCTCGGCTTGCCATCGCGCAGGGTCTCCACCACGCGCTGCTCGGCGAAGCACGAGGCGCCCTTGCTGGTGTCCTCGTTGGCGATGGTGCCGGAGCCGACGATGGTGCCGGCGCCTAGCGGACGGGTCTTGGCCGCATGCGAAACCAGCTGGGCGAAATTGAACTGCATGTCCACGCCCGCTTCCGGCGCACCGAACCACTGGCCGTTGATGTGGGTCAGCAGCGGGAGGTGCACCTTGCTGTCCTGCCACGCAGCGCCCAGCTCGTCAGGGGTGACGAACACCGGCGACAGCGCCGAGCGCGGCTTGGACTGCAGGAAGCCGAAGCCCTTGGCCAGCTCGCCCGGGATCAGGTTGCGCAGCGAGACATCGTTGACCAGGCCGATCAACTGGATGTGGCCGGCGGCCTGTTCCGGGGTCGCCGCCATCGGCACGTCGTCGGTGATCACCACGATCTCCGCTTCCAGGTCGATACCGTAGTCCTCGCTGACCACCTTGACCGCGTCACGCGGGCCGTAGAAGCCGGCGCTGGTGGCCTGGTACATCAGCGGATCGGTGTAGAAGCTCTCCGGCACCTCGGCGCCACGGGCACGGCGCACACGCTCGACGTGCGGCAGGTAGGCGCTGCCGTCGACGAATTCATAAGCGCGCGGCATCGGCGCAGCCAGCGCCTGCGGATCAAGGTCGAACACGCCATCGGCGTCACCGGCGTTGAGCGATTCGTACAGGGCGTTCAGGCGCGGCGCGATGTGGCTCCAGTCCTCCAAAGCCTGCTGCAGGGTGGCGGTAATGCCGGTGGCGCGCACGCCGTGGCGCAGGTCGCGCGAGACAACGATCAGGGTGCCGTCGCGGCCGCCTTCCTTCAAGGAACCAAGCTTCATGGTGGGTGTCCGGAGTCGTGGGCAAACAAGTTTCAAGTGTAATCAAATCTGCGGCGGCGCCAAGCTGCAGCGCGGCATCGGCCCACCCTACCGCAGGTGGGGGTTCGGCAGAGCTTGCAGCCCTGCACCTGCTTCAAGCCAAGGCAACGGCCGATGCAACAGCAACAGCGGACATTCCGCGGAATGGCGAGGCACTGTGGGTTTGCGGGGACGCCGTAAACCCATCCGTGGGGGCTTGGTCGCGGCATCCATGCTGCTCACACCCCGCAAACCCCCAGCACCCCGCCTACCCACAGGGACCCGGCTTTTGACGTTGCTCTGGCCTTGGCTCCGGCCTCTGCAGGCGCAGGGCGCAGCCCTGCAGAGACCCCCTACCTGAACAGGCCTTTTTGCGTGAAGTCTCAAACATCGTTTAGACTTGCAGGGTCTGCAGCGGCCGTCCGTTTCCCTCCGGGACCGCCGGCGACCAGGGTCCGCCCTCTTCGCCCGCCCCCACTCCGACGCCGTTCGTCACGCATTCCAGCCTGCGCTTCGTGCCGGCTGCACCCAATTCTCGCAGCGCGGTTCACGGGAACGCTCCGAGTCAGCCGATCAGTTTGATCTGCCCCCGCCTGTCCGTTCGGTCAGGCGTTTCTTGTACCTGGAGCAATCTCAATGTCTTTTGAATCGCTGGGCCTGGCGCCCTTCCTGCTGCGTGCGCTTGCCGAGCAGGGCTACGAAAACCCGACCCCGATCCAGCAGCAGGCGATCCCGCTGGTGCTGGCCGGTCGCGACCTGCTGGCCGGCGCACAGACCGGCACCGGCAAGACCGCCGCTTTCGGCCTGCCGCTGCTGCAGCACCTGGGCACCGCCTCGCAGGAAGTGCGCAGCGGCCCGCGCAAGCCGCGCGCGCTGATCCTGGCCCCGACCCGCGAACTGGCCACCCAGGTGCATGACAGCCTGCGCGGCTACAGCAAGTACCTGCGCATCCCCAGCGCCTGCATCTATGGCGGCGTCGGCATGGGCAACCAGCTGGACATCCTGCGCCGTGGCGTGGACCTGCTGGTGGCCTGCCCGGGCCGCCTGATCGACCACCTGGAGCGTCGCAGCGTCGACCTGTCCGGCATCGAACTGCTGGTGCTGGACGAAGCCGACCGCATGCTCGACATGGGCTTCCTCCCGTCGATCAAGCGCATCCTGGCCAAGCTGCCGAAGCAGAACCGCCAGACCCTGCTGTTCTCGGCCACCTTCGAGGACAACATCCGCCAGCTGGCGCTGGAGTTCATGCGCAACCCGGAGCAGATCCAGGTAACGCCGAAGAACACCGTGGCCGAAACCATCACCCACCGCGTGCATCCGGTCGATGCCGGCCGCAAGCGCGACCTGCTGCTGCACCTGCTGGCGCAGGACAGCCGCGAGCAGACCCTGGTGTTCGCCCGCACCAAGCACGGCAGTGACAAGCTGGCCACCTTCCTGGAAAAGTCGGGCATCAAGACGGCGGCCATCCACGGCAACAAGAGCCAGGGCCAGCGCCTGCGTGCGCTGGGCGACTTCAAGGCCGGCCGCGTGACGGTGCTGGTGGCGACCGACATCGCCGCGCGTGGCATCGACATCAACGAGCTGCCGAAGGTGATCAACTTCGACCTGCCGATGGTGGCCGAGGACTACGTGCACCGCATCGGCCGTACCGGCCGCAATGGCGCGACCGGCCAGGCGATCTCGCTGGTGGCGCAGGATGAGGTGAAGCTGCTGCGCGCGATCGTGCGCCTGCTGGGCCGCGACATGGATATCCGCGATGTGCCGGGCTTCGAGCTGCAGACGCCGATCCGCTGGGGCAACAGTGCACCGGGCAAGGCCGAGCACGATACCGGCGAGCGTGCACCGCGCAAGAGCCACGCACGCCGTCCGCACGGCGATGCGCCGCGCCATGCACATGCCGGGCCGAAGAAGGCCGGTGGCGGCCGTCGCGAAGGCGGTGGCAACGGCCAGCAGCGTGCGGGCGCAGGCGCCGGTCAGGGCCAGCGCCGGGGCGGTGGTGGTAACGGTGGCGGCCGTGGCCGCAGCCAGGGTGGCGGCGGCGGTCGCGCCGGCTGATCCCGGCTGACAGGGAGGGTGCTTCCCGCTGCGCGGGGGCTATCAAGGGACGGCGCTGACGCGCCGTCCTTTTTTTTGCCGGCTACCGTGGGCGAAAGCACGCGGATGGTTTGGCTTGGGGCGGCGCAGGGCAGTGGGTGCAAAACACGCGCAGCCCGCCCGGCCTCCCCACACGTGTCAACAAGGCGCGCAGCCCCTCAACCCCGCGCCTTGCTCGGATTCACCAGATTCCCGAAGAAGATCGCGTTGATCAGCAGGCGATCCGTGCCATGCCAGTACTTGCGATGCGCCGGGTCATCGGCAAACAGCACCACGTTGCCCTGCCCCTGCGCCGATACCAGCAACCACGCACTGCCTGCCACGCGCGTGCGGTTGCGCTCGGACAGATAGCCGTTCACCCGTGGAGGCGTGTCGATGCGCACCACCGTCGAGAACGGATTCGTACTCGGCTGCAACGTCACCGTGTTTTCCTTGTTGACCGCCAGTTGCCGGCGCGGCACGCCGAACGCCAGCGGATGGCTGGTATCCACATCGGCGCTGAGGATGTTGCCGCTGACCCGTTCGATCGCGGCGATGTCACGCTGGTCACCGAAGGCGCGGCGGCTTGCATCAGCCGCGTCTTCTTCCTTGCCAAGCGTCTCGCCATCGGCCAGCTTCTGCTCGATCGCCCACTTCGAGGCATTGCCGTAGGTCACCAGTGAACCACCGGCCTGGACCCAGCGCTTCAGGGCAGCCACCGCCGTGGCATCGATGCCTGTGTAGGTGCCACCGGACAGCACGATCGTGGTGTAGCGATCCAGCGGCACCTTGCCCAGCTGCTGGGGGTCCAGCTTGCTGGCCGGCAGACGCAGCTGCTGGTCGAGCAGGAACCACGCCGATCCGATCTCGGTGGCGGCCACGCCCTCGCCCATCACCAGCGCGACCGCAGGCTTGCGCAACGCTTTCACGCCGTCACTGCCGAGGTCGATGCCCTCGCGGCTGCGCCCGCTGGACAATGCATGCACCTGCACGCCGGCAGCGCGCGCGGCGGAGGTCACCGCCTCGAGCAACGCCGCGCCCTGCAGTGCCTGTCCGGCCACCGGAATCACCAGGCTGCCGGCGGCGAAGCTGACGTCTCCCTGCGCGGTCGCGGTGGTGAACGGCTGGAACGCGGCGCGTGCGTTCACCCCCTTGTCCTGCAATGCGGCCAGCACGCGCCCGGCGTTGTAGTCGCGCCAGTCGATCGCATAGGCGAATCCGGCCTGGCCACCCAGCACCGCGCCCTGCTCCGCCGGCAGCGCGGTCACGCGTGCGCCACCGTCGACGCGGCTGCGACTGCCGGCGAAGGCCACGCCGTAGGCCGGTGCGATTGCATAGCTGGTGCTGCCGTAGAACACATCCCCCTTGATCGGCGGCGTCTCGGCAAAGATCGAATGCACCAGGCGGAACTGCGCCTGTTGGACCGGCACCACGTAGGCGCTGCCGGCCTCAAAGCGCTGGTCATCGACAGTGACGGCACGATCCAGCGCGCGCACGTCGATGCGATGCAGCAACAACAGTTCCAGCAGGCGGCGGGTCAGGGCCGGATCATGCGCATCACCGAACACGAAGCTCTTCACCGGCTGCTGTGCGGCCTGCTTCAGCGCGCTCTGGAAGAACTGCTTCTGCAGGTCGAACAGGCCGCTGCGCTCGGCCACCGCGCCGCGCACGGTGCCCAGCCCGGTGGCGACCTGGTTGCGGATGGTGAACGGGAAGGTCAGCAAGCCGTTCACCGATTCCTGCACGCGGCCACGCGAGCTGGCCTGTTCGACGGTCACGCCGACGGCGCCATGGAAGTCCGGATAGGTAGAGCCGTACACCGGCGAGAAGTTGTCGAAGTTCTCGCCGGTGTAGTACAGCGAACCCAGCGCATCCAATGCCTGCGCATGGTACCTGGCCAGGGTCTTGTTGAATTCATACGAGGCCGCCGGGATCAGCGGGCTGTGCATGCTCTTCGGCGAGGGCTCGAAATAGTAGGTGCTGTCCTTGCCCATCTCGTGGAAGTCGATCTGCACGTTCGGGTACCACTGGTGGAACACCTCCACCTTCGGCCGCGAGTCCTGCTGGGTCAGCGCCAGCCAGTCGCGGTTGAGATCGGTGAAGTAGTGGTTGGTGCGGCCCTGCGGGAACGGCTCGACGTGCTCCTTGTCAGCCGGGTCGGCAGAGGCTGGATCGGAGGCCCAGGCGTTGTGCCAGTTGGCGGCGCGATCGCGGCCATCCGGATTCTGTGCCGGGTCGAACAGCACCACCGCCTGCTGCAGCCACTGCTGGGTTTCGGCACTGCGGTTGGCCACCAGGTAGTACGCCGTCAGCATCGCCGCCTCGGCACTGGAGGTCTCGTTGCCATGCACGCTGTAACCCAGCCACACCACCACCGGGCTGTCCCCTGCAGCGCTGCGCGGCTGCGCCGGGTCGGCCAGGGTCGCGTGCTGCTGGCGCAGCTGTTCCAGGCGTGCGTGGTTGCTGGCGGCGGTCACCGTGGCGATCAGCAACGGACGGCCTTCATAGCTGCGGCCGATCTCGCGCACGCTGATCTTGTCCGAGCGCTTGGCCAGTTCCTGGAAGTACGCCACCAGCTGGTCGTGCCGGGTGTAGCGGCTGCCGATCGGATAGCCGAGGAACTGCTCCGGCGTGGGAATGGCCGCATCAAATGCCGCTGCCTCGGTGGCCTGCGGGAAGAAGTAGGCGCTCTGTGCCTGCGCCGGCGGTGGCGAGGACAGTGCGGTGGCGGCGGCGATCAGCAACGGAAGAACGGCACGACGATGCAAGGACACGGTGACTCCCCAGGACACAACGGCAGGCGGTCGCGCGGCCGGCTCCCTGAAGAGACCGGCCGCGGCGGATGGATCAGAAGCGGTAATCGAAGCCCAGCGTGAAGTAGCGGCCGCGCAGGTCGTACTGGCTGAAGTCGTAGGGCGCGCGGATGCCCGGGAACGAGGCGTCGTACGGCGGCGTCTTGTCGGCCAGGTTCTGCACCTTGGCGTACAGCGTCAGCTTGTCGATGCCGGTGTAGCCCAGGTACAGGTCGTACTGGCTGTAGCTGCCGACGCGCTGCTGCACGGCCTTGGCGGCGGTGCTGGCCTCCTGCCGGTAGCTGCTGGTGTAGTACCAGGTCACCGCGGCGTTGAAGTCGCCGTACTTCCAGTCCAGCGTGGTGGTGGCCTTGTCCTTGGGCAGCGTTGCGCCGAGGTTGCTGCCGGCGTAGTCGACCAGCGGGCCGCCGACCACGGTCGGGCGACGGTAGTCGCGCACGTGCGTGTAGGCCGAGGACACGGTGAAGTCGCCGAGTGCAGCGGTCGGGATGCGCTGGCGCAGCTCGACGTCGATGCCCGAGGTCTTCAGTTCGCTCAGGTTCTGGTAGCGGTTGTAGACCGCCTGCAGCTTGCCGCGCTCGTCGCGCTGCACGGCGCCGGCCACGTTGTCGTTGACCAGGGTCTGGGTGTTGTTGGTGCCGACCAGGTTGTCCAGCTGGATCCGGTAGTAGTCCACGCTGAGGTTGGTGTTGGCCCACGGCGACAGCACCACGCCGAAGTTCACGCTCTTGGTTCGCTCCGGCTTCAGTGCGTTGTTGCCGACGGTGAAGAAGGTCGGGCTCTGGCGCGAGCCCGGCACGTCGGGATCACGCGGATCGACCACGCTGCCATAGGCGATGCTGGTGCTGTTGGAGTTCTCCGACAGCGACGGCGCGCGGAAGCCCTTCGACGCCGAGGCGCGCACCAGCAGGACATCCAGCGGCTGCCAGCGCAGGCCGATCTTCGGCGAGAACGCATCGCCGAAATCGTCGTAGTGGTCGGCGCGCGCGGCGGCCGACAGCTCCAGCGTCGAGGCCAGCGGCACATTCACTTCGGCGTAGGCGGCAGTGACCTGGCGCTGGCCATGCACCTCGGCGATGGCCGGGCGCACCTGCAGGCCGGCATCGATCTGCCACGGGTTGTTGGAATCGAGCTTCTCGCGGCGCCATTCGGCACCGGCCGCGAAGCCGATCTCACCCGCCCAGGTGTGGCCCAGGCTGCCGGAGATCTTCGCGTCGACGCCCTGCAGTTTGGATTCGGCCGGGCGCAGCGTGGCGATATTGATCGAATCACGCACCGACTGCGGCGTGGCCGCCGGGTTCAACAGGTTGTAGCTGCCCGTGGCCAGCGCATCGGCCAGCGCCCAGCGATTGGCGAAGCCGCCGGACACGCTCTCTCGCTCGCTGCTGCGTGCACCGAACGCGGCCACTTCCCAGTCCCAGTTCGCGGCGGTGCCGCGCAGGCCGAACACACCGCGGTAGGCCGTGGAGCGGTTGGTCTTGATGGTGCCACCGAGGTCGAAGAAGGTGTATTCGATCGGAATCGCGCGGCCGTACGGGTTGTACGGGTTGTTGGCCGGCAGCAGCGACGACACCGGCTCGGCCAGGCCGCTGTTGGCGTTCAACGCGAAGCGGCCGCTTTCCAGGGTAAAGAACGGGCTGCTGCCGAACCAGGCGGCGCTCTTGATCTGGCTGTACAGCACTTCGCCAAAGGCCTCGACGTTGTCGTTCAGGCGGAAGGTGCCGTTGGCATAGGCCTGGTAGCGCTTGGTCGAGGGAATCAGCGTGGTGAACGGCGCCTGGTTGAAGCCGCAGGTATCACCGGACAGGCCATCGATCGGCGCGCTGGCAACGCGGGTGGTGCCGGCCGGGCAGTTGCCGTTGGCATCGAGCATCGGCACCGACACGCCGTTGACCAGGTAGCGCGCGCCCTTGGCCGACCAGCCGTTCCAGCGGCCACCGGGCTTGTCGGTGTAGATGCCGCTCTTGGTCAGATTGCGTTCGTCCTGGTCCAGGCGCTCGCGGTTGTAGCCCTGCAGGCTGAAGAGGATGTTGTAGCCATCGGTGTCGAGATCACCGAGGCCACCGACGAACTTCAGGTTCTGCTCGTGCAGGCCGCCCTGGTCGGCACCGCCGAAGCTGCCGCCGATCTCGGCGCCTTCGAAGTTCTGCCGGGTGATGATGTTGACCACGCCGGCCACGGCGTCGGAACCGTACACCGCGGAGGCGCCGTCCTTGAGCACTTCGATGCGCTCGACCGCGACCAGCGGCAGCGCGTTGAGATCGACGAAGGTGTCGGACAGGCCACCGGCCGGGAAACCATAGTTGGCCAGGCGACGGCCGTTGAGCAGCACCAGCGTGTTCTTCTGCGACAGGCCACGCAGGCCGATGCCGGCCGAGCCGGACGCCCAGCCGTTGTTGGTGGTTTCGTTGGCAGCGTTGCCGGTGTTGGCCGAGATCGAGCGCAGCACGTCGGCCACGGTGGCCTTGCCGGTCTGTTCCAGCTGCTGGCGGCCGATCACCTGCACCGGGTTGGAGGCCTCGGTATCGGTGCGCTTGATGTTGGAACCGGTGACGCGCACGGCGGCCAGGGTATTGGCGTCGCCAACGGCGTCGGCGGAGGTTTCGGCGGCGGCGGACAAAGGCGCGGCCAGAGCGACGGCCAGGGCCGCCACGAGCAGGGTGTGCTTGGGCATGACGATGTGGGGGAGGTGGTAAGGGCGACGAAGTTCCGCAGTAGTCCATGCCTGGCCGGGTCCGGCCAATAACATCTCTTCATACGGATATAAGAGAAACTATCATCTCTTCATCCGGATGAAAAGAATTTATTCATGAAAGACCGGGGCACACCCGGGCTGCCCGGCAGCCCGCGGCGTACAATCGCGCCATGGAAATCTTCAAAGTCTTCATGCTCGAGGCGGCGCACCGCCTCCCCAACGTGCCGCCGGGGCACAAGTGCGCGCGCCTGCACGGACACTCGTTCCGGGTGGAACTGAAGGTCGAGGGCGAACCCGGTACGCAGACCGGCTGGATCATGGACTTCGGCGACGTGAAGGCGGCTTTCCAGCCGATCTACGACCGCCTGGACCATCACTACCTCAACGACATCCCCGGCCTGGAGAACCCGACCAGCGAGAACCTGGCGGTGTGGATCTGGAACGAACTGAAACCCAGCCTGCCGGCGCTGAGCGAGATCACCGTGCACGAAACCTGCACGTCCGGCTGCCGCTACCGCGGGCCCACCCGCTGATCAACCCACTGATCTGAAAGGGTTTTCAAAGGCGCCTCGGGCGCCTTTGTAATTTTTGTTGCATTGCCGCATCAACGGCGTATGCTGCATTGCATCAAGCCACTCCCTGATGCCCCCATGGCCGCCGCCTTCAGCGATCGCTTCAGTGATGCCACCCGCCAACTCGCCGCCGCCGCAACGCGGGCGAACCGGTTGGCGTTGGAGAACGCAGAAAGCGTGTTCGGCGTGCAGCTGAAGGTGATGGAGCGCAACCTGACCGCGACCGGCGGCTGGCTCGGCGAACTGGCCCGCAGCGAGGATGCGGCCGGGACGCTCTCCAGGGGTGCACAGCTGTGGCAGGACAACCTGCAGCGACTGGGGCAGGCACAGCAGGACGTGGTCGGTCTCGGCCTGCAGGCCAGCAAGGCCTGGTCCGAACTGGTGCAGGGCTACAACGAATCAACGGCGGACGCGAACAACCACTGACGCGACGCAACGCTCATTGCGTGGGTCCCTCCCCCCACGCAATCCGGACCCGGCAGATCCCTCCCTCTGCCGGGTCTTTTTTTGCCTGGCGTCCGGATTCCGGAGTGCGTCTTCGTCCGATGTCTCTGCGAACTGAG